>SVGX01000013.1 GCA_015056105.1 Clostridiales bacterium
TTGTAGCGGATGAAAAGACTCTGTGCGAAAGATTATCAATGGATGTAGAAAGAGGTATTCGCTCTGAAGATGTAATTGAGAGAAGCATAGCAAGAATACCGATGTATCAAACATTGGATACCATTACAATTGATACAAACGCAAAGGATGTGGCTGTGATTGCCAATGAGATTAAGCAGTTGTAATACTAACAAATTCCAATTTACCGAACAGAAATGTGTCCTTCCGTACCAAGTGCAAACAACGATAAAAGCCAAGCTACAAAAGCAGCTTGGCTTTCTTTTTTACAATAACCCCTTCACAAAGCACACGATCCTGTTTGCTTCCAAAAAGCCGATGGCTTTATGAAACAGGATGCTGTCTGAATTGGCAAGCTCACAGTCGCTGGCAAATTCAAGGCAGCCCTTTTCCTTTGCCCATGCTTCACAGATCTCCACAAGGCGTTTTGCGATGCCCTGCTTACGAAAGGCAGTTTCTGTATACACGCCTTCAAGGTAGCCCACAGGGCTTGTGGCGGTACCCTCCACGTAATCGCGGCGAAGCTGTACCTGTGCAAAGCCTGCGGGCACATTTTCTACGTAAGCAATGAAGATCGCCGCGCCTTCATCTGACAGCAGTAGTTCCATTTCCACCTCCAGCACATCCGAAAGGGAAAACAGCTTTTGCGCCAGCGCTGTCACGGCGGAAAGGTCGCTTATTGCTGCTTTTTTGATGGTAATCTCCGTCATACATTCACCCTAAGGGCCTTCGGAATATGGTTTTTCAATATACCCTCTACCGCCTTGCCGAATCCGACAGGGTGGTTTTGGACCGTGACGGCGCAATAACCGCGCATGTTTTCGCTGCAGGGCACCGTTTCCCCCGCAAGAAAGCGGATAAGCAGCGGATCATCATGAGTATAGTCCACGGTTTTCGTATAAGTGCCGCCGTGGGCGGCAAGGAACAGGCTGTGGGCCGGTTCAAAGCGGCCTTTTTTCAATTCGCCGGCGATCACGCCGGAAGAAAGCACTCTGAGGTTTTCAAGCCCCTTCGGCAGCGCATCGCGCAGAAGGATCACGCGTCCGTCGGGCAGAAGATATGCTTTGCCCTTTGGGGACACAATAAAGGTTTCTTTGAGGAAAGCGGAAAATGCCGCATCGCTGCAGGGTTTCATGGGAAAAGATTCCTGCGGGCGGAATGCTTCACCGCCGCGGCGCAGGCGCGCTACGAAATGCCCTTCTCCTGATGAGGTATGAGGATAAAGCCTTCCCATATGTTCAAGGGTGAATTCCGAATGGGAAGCAAGGAAGCGTTCTACCGTCCCCTCGTTTTCCTCTGAAGAAAAGGTACAGGTGGAATACACGACGGCACCGCCGCCGCGAACGGTCTTCGCAGCACTTGCGAGGATGGCATCCTGCCTTGCCGCGCAGGAGCTGACGTGCTCTGGGCTCCATTCCCGCCGTGCAGCTTCATCCTTGCGGAACATACCTTCGCCGGAGCAGGGCGCATCCACGATGACAACATCAAACCAATCCGGGAAGATCGCTGCGATCTCCTTTGGGGATGCGCAGGTAACGGCAGTATTCGCAGCGCCGAGCCGCTCAAGGGTGGAAGCGAGTATCTTCGCCCGGTTCGGCACGATCTCATTCGCAAGAAGGAAGCCTTCCCTGCTGAGGTGTGCGGCTGCCGCGCCGCTTTTCCCGCCTGGTGCAGCGCAAAGATCAAGAACCCGCATGCCGGGACGGATACCTGCCGCCGCTGCCGTTGCCATGGCGGAAGGCTCCTGCAGGTAAAAAAGGCCCGCAAGGTGGAAGGGATGCTTGCCGATGGAGGGAACATCCTCCCTCAAAAGGAAGCCTTCTTCAAGGATGCCCGTTGGGGCAAGGGAAAACAGCCCGGCCGCAAGGAGATCATCCACCGCTGTTTTCAGCGTGTTGATGCGAAGGCCGCGCTTTGGTTCTTCTTCATAGCTTGCAAGAAAGGCGGGATATTCCGCCCCAAGCAGCGCCTGCATGCGCTGCAGGAATTCTTTTGGGAGTTCAAATGTGTTCATAGAAACAGTATAACGCCTCTCCCCGGTTTTGGGGAGAGGCGTTTCGCGTTTTCTTTTCCTTTTTCAGCTGAGGATCTCGCCGGCCGCTTCCTCACGGAACTGGGTGGTGTAAAGATCGTAATAGTAGCCGCGCAGCGCAAGAAGTTCCCTGTGGGTGCCGCTCTCCGTGATCTTTCCGCCGCGGATCACAAGGATGCGGTCCGCATTGCGGATGGTGGAAAGCCTGTGCGCCACGATAAAGCTGGTGCGGTTTTCAAGCACCTTTGTGATGGCTTCCTGGATCAGCTGTTCCGTTTCCGTATCGATGGAGCTTGTGGCTTCATCCAGCACGAAAATGCGCGGGTCCGCAAGGATGACCCTTGCAAAGGAGATCAGCTGTTTTTCGCCGGTGGAAAGGCGCACGCCGCCCTCGCCCACCTCCGTGTCGTAGCCCTTTTCCTGCCGGAGGATAAAATCCTCCGCATGGACCATGCGCGCCGCCGCACGGACTTCTTCATCCGTTGCATCCTTCCTGCCGTAGCGGATATTATCCGCAATGGTGCCGGAGAAAAGATGCGGCGTCTGCAGCACATAACCAAGGCTGTCCTGCAGCCAAAGCTGGCTCCGCTCCCTGTAATCCCTGCCGTCGATCAGCACAGAACCCTTTGTGGGCTCATAAAAACGGCACACAAGGTTGACGATGGTGCTTTTGCCGGCGCCGGTCTCGCCCACAAGGGCGATGGTCTCACCCGCCTTCACGTGCAGATCAAAGTCCCGGAGCACCGTTTCCCCTTCCACATAGGAGAATGATACATTCCTGAATTCCACCTCGCCGCGAATGGGTTCCCAATTTTCCCTTTTGGGATCAAAAGCATCGCCGTACCGTTCCACGACTTCCGGCGCATCCACGATATCGCAAGGCGTGTCAATAAGCGTCAGCACACGCTCCGCGCTGGCTTGTGCGCTCTGCAGTTCCGCAAGAATGCCAGCAAGCTGCTGCACCGGTTCAAAGAAATTGGTGGTGTAAGAGATGAAAGCGGAAAGGGTGCCGAAGCTCAATGCTTCCATCAGCACCGCGTGGCCGCCCCTAAACAGGGCAAGACCCGTGCCGATGGAGCCGAGGAACATGACGATGGGCATAAAGATGCCTGAAAGCACAGCACTTCTGACGGCGCTTTTGCGCATATCGCCGGTCAGTTCCCGGAACTCACGGTAATTGGCATCTTCCCTGACGAGGGTCTTGGTGGTCATAGCGCCCATGATGCCCTCGTTAAAAGAACCCGTGATGCGGGAATTGGCCTTTCTGACCCGCCGCTGGTATTTCAGGATCTTCTTCTGGAAATAGACGGAGATCACCGCAAGGGGCGGCAGCACCACAAGGGCAAGCAGCGCCAGCTTCCAGTTCAGGCACAGCATGGCACACATAACGCCCAACACATAGGTTAATGCCCAAAGGATATCCACGATGCTCCAGGCGATAAGCTCCGAAAGCCTGCCCACATCGCTGCCCATGCGTGCCATCAGATAGCCCACGGCGGTCCTGTCATAAAAGGAGAAGGAGAGCTCCTGCAGTTTTCTGAAGCCTTCCTGCCGGATGTCAAAGGAAACATCCATTTCAATGCGCCCGGCCTTTGCGACAAACACATACACACCGTATGCCTGAAAGGCGATAAAAAGGATATACAGCCCGATAAAAACCGGAAGCCCCGCCGTGGTCTCTTCCATGATGAAATGGTCGATGGCGTATTTGCTCATGAGAGGATATACGATATCTACCAACGCAATGGCGATATTGATGCTCACAAGCGCCGCCATATTCTTTTTGTATTTAAGGGCATAACGGAAAAGCCGCTTCCAGATGGAAAGATCCACCTTTGCGTCTTTTTCAAAATCCTGTTCATGGATCGCGCTTGCCATTATGCCTCACCTCCTTCTTCCGAACGGAGCTCATCCTCAAGGGCATTCTGTATCTCCGCGATACGCCTGTAAAGACCGTCCTGCCGGAGCAGTTCTTCATGGGTGCCCTGCTGTACCAGCTCGCCGTGTTCAAGGACAAGGATATCGTCCGCTTCCATCAGCGTGGTGATACGGTGGGAGATAATGAACGTGGTGGTGTGTTCCCGCCGCGTGCGCAGCGCCGCGCGGATGGCGGCGTCGGTCTCCGTATCCACCGCACTCATAGAATCATCAAAGATCAGGATAGGCGCGCTCTGCATCAGCATCCTTGCGATGGCAACACGCTGTTTCTGGCCGCCGGAAAGGGTGACGCCGCGCTCGCCGACGACGGTCTCGTAGCCTTTTTCAAAGCCTTCGATCACATCGTGTACGGAGGCGATGCGGGCAGCGGCATAAACATCTTCTTCCGCCGCTTCAGGGCGCACGATGCGGATGTTTTCCATGATGGTGCGGGAATAAAGGAAGGGTTCCTGCAGCACGATGCCGATATTGCTGCGAAGGTGTGCACCCTCGATATCGTTGATGTTCACCCCATCCACGAAGATACTGCCGGCGGTGGTGGTATAGAGCCGCTGCAAAAGCTGTACAAGGCTGGTCTTGCCGCTGCCCGTGGAACCGAGAATGGCCACCGTCTCACCGGGTTTCGCCCGGAAACTGATCTTTTTAAGAACATCATCATAGGTATCGTAGCCGAAGCATACATCCCTAAATTCCACCTCGCCGCAGATCTCCGGCCGGAGCGCTTTGCCCGGCTCGTTTTCCGCAGGCACGGAAAGGATCTCATCGATACGGCCAAGGGATACCGTCGCCTTGCCAAGATCGCTGAGGATACGGCCAAGCTGGCGGACGGGCCAGGTCAGCATGCCCACATAGCTTGTAAACATCAAAAGATTGCCAAGGGTAAACTCTCCCTTTACCACATACACAATGCCGAAAAAGAGCGTAAGGGCGATCTGCGTGTAGCCCACGCCGTCAGATGCGCCCCAGTAGATACCCATCATCTGGGAAAGACGGTATGTCTTATCCCGGAAGTCCGCATTGCAGGCGGTGAACTTATCCACCTCATCCCGCTGCTGTCCGAAGGCACGCACAACGCGGACACCCGCCAGGTTTTCCTGCAGCGTGGCAGAAAGCTTTCCTTCCGCCTGATCGGAAAGGGTAAACTGATCGCGGACCTTTCTGAAATAGACAAAGGATGCCACAAAAAGAAACGGCAGCAGCACCATGGAAATAAGCGTCATCTTCAAGTTGACGGAGAACATGATGACAGCAGCGATGGTGACCATGGATACAGTGCGCACGATCTCAAGAAGCTGGTTTGCGATAAAGCGGCGGATGGTTTCCACATCCGAAGTGCAGCGCTGGATAAGGTCGCCGGTGGAAACATGCTTATGGTAATCGTAAGGCACCTTCTGCAGGTGCTCAAAAAGCAGATTGCGCAGCGTTTCCGCCATGCCTTCGGAAGCAACCGCCACATGGCGGCGGCGGAAGAATGTTGCCGTGCCGTTCATCGCCGTAAAGCTGACAAGCGCAAGGGCAGGAATCCACAGGTTCTGTCTGAGAAATTCCCTGCCGCCCCGTTCTTCGATGAATGCCGTCACCCCATCCGGAAGATTGCTGGGCCCGTTTCCGATCACATAATCCACCGTAAAGCTTGTGATCATCGGCACGATATATGCGAAGGATACCGCCGCAATAAGGGCGACCACGCTGATCAGAAGATGCACCCAATGGCGCTTCATGATGCGGCCCACGAGTTTGAAATTGATCTTGATCTTGTTTGTTTTCTTTGCTGTTTCCTGCGTTTCCAAGAAACTCCCCCCTTTCGGATCAAAACGTAATACTGTCTTTCTGCCCGCGGCGAAAGGCACAAAAAGGCCGCGGACGTGAACTGTCCGCGGCCGTGTTAGCTGAAAAGACCCTTCTTCAGGCTTCGCCAAAGGACCGTGCGGACATGGTTTCTGCTGCAAGAACTTCTTCACGGTGTACAAGATTGATCATCACACACGGCCTCCTTTCTTGGAATGATTTGCCTTTTTCCTTTGCTATTGTATCACCCGCATGCAGCCTTTGCAAGAAGGGGATACACATTTTTGGCGCTTTGTATCAGCCAAGATAGGCTTCAAGCAGCTTGAGCGTGTTCATCACGCCGTCAATATGGGTGCGCTCATAGCCATGGGAGGCATAAACGCCCTGACCCACCACAATGTGGCGCACATCATAGCCCGCACAGAGGGCAACCGCCGCGTCGGAAGAATAGTAGGGATATACATCCACCGCGTAATCAATATTGTTTTCTCTGGCGCAGCGGATGAACTCGTTGGTCAGATCGAAATCGAAGGGACCGGAAGAATCCTTTGCGGCGATGGAGACCTGCTTCTCGGTGCAGGAAAGGCCTTCGCCCACACAGCCCATATCCACAGCGATAAGATCCTTCATATCCGCCGGATAGCCGCTGGCGCCGCCATGGCCGATCTCTTCATAAACCGTAAAGAACAGATAGACCTTGCGGCCCGGCTGTTTGCCGCTTTCCTTAAGACGCTTCGCATAGCCAAGAAGCAGCGCAACGGACATCTTATCATCAAGGAAGCGGCTCTTGATATAACCGCTTTCGGTGACGGTGGTGCGGGGATCAAAGCAGACGAAATCGCCCACGCCGACACCAAGCTTCGCCACATCTTCTTTGCACTTTACATCCTCATCAAGAACGACTTCGAGGGTGGTCCAATCGCGGATGGTATCGTTAAGCACCTTATTCACATGCTTGGACGGATTCACCATATGGCAGGTGCCGCTGAAGGGCTTTTCGCCGAAGCGGGGACAGACGAGCACGTTTTCACTGTCCGCACTGCCGGGAATGATGCCGCCGATGTTGGCGATGCGCAGATGGCCGTTGCCCTTTACTTCCGTGACCATGGCGCCAAGAGTATCGATATGGGCCGCCAGCACGGCGGTGTTGCCTTCGCCGCCGAGATCACAAAGGACGCAGCCTTTGTTGGTCAGCGTGGGTTCATAGCCAAGCCTTTTCAGTTCGGCGACGGTATATTGGGTGACCGCCTTGGTAAAGCCGCTGGGGCTCGGGATGGCGGTAAGTGCTTTCAGCTGGTCAATGATGTACTGCATGCTGTTCCTCCTCATATTGAATAAATGTTGATTATCATATTGGCTTTGCGCCATTCCATTCTTTTTCAGACGACCATGCCGTATTCGCCCGCATTGCCGTCCCTGAAATAACGGTGAAGATCATAAGGCGAAAGGATGCCCGCATCCGTCACCACCCCGCTGACAAGGGCGGGCGGCGTGATGTCGAAGGAAGGATAATACCCCTTGACACCGTCCGCAGCAGTCTTGACGCCCATGGCCTGCAGAACAAAATCCGGATCCCGCAGTTCGATATGCACGGTATCCACCGTCGGGTGGCCGATATCCGGCGCGCCGGTCACAAAATAGGGGATGCCCATATACTTTGCGGCAATGGCGATCTGGAATGTGCCCACCTTGTTCACCACATGGCCGTCAAGGCAAATGGCATCTGCCGCACTTGTAAACACATCCACATGTTCCCGCTGCATCACATAGGCGGGCATGTTGTCCGTAATGACGGTGACATCATAGCCCATATCCCGCGCCACGGTGGCGGTGAGCCTTGCACCCTGAAAATATGGCCGGGTCTCCGGGCAGAAAAGGCGGAACCCCTTCCCCTGTTTTCTTCCCTCCGCAAGCATTTTTCCCACGATGGTCTCGCCGAAGCATTGGGTCATGACGGTGCCGTTTTGCGGGATCATATCCACAAGATATTCTGCGATCTTTCCGATCTTCGCATAGCGGATATCGTTGGCGTTAACGGAATAGGCTACGATGGCATCGCTGACATTTCTCCCTTCCTGCAGCGCTTTTTCCGCCGCCTGCAGGGAGCCGTTCGTCACAAGGCGCATGCGGGAAGCGGTGGTGGGCCTTGCATTCGCAATGGTATCCGCCGCTTGTTTAAGGTGCTGCAGCTGTCCTTCCTCCGAAAGGCTGCGGCACTCGTATGCCGCAAGGGCCATGCCCATCGCCGCAGCGGTGTAGGGGCCGGCGCTTTGGGTGACCATATCGGTAATGGCCTTCGCCACCTCTTCGTGGCGTTTGCAGACCACGAATTCCACCTGCCGGGGATAGATACGCCTGTCAAGGATACGCACCTCGCCCTTTTCGTACCAGGCGATGTTTTCATACTGAAGCATGAAGGCGAGGCCTTTATCCTGCCGTTCCATGGTGTATCCTCCTTTTACATCCGTTCGATGATATCGGAAACGTAGCCGCTGAAATGCGCCACGATGCGCGTGGCGGTCTCATCCACTTCCTCCGCGGTGAGCGGCTGGTCGAGCACGCCCGCCGCCATGTTGGTCATCACGCTCAGGCCAAGCACCGGCAGCGAGCAATGGGCTGCTGTCAGCGCTTCCGTTACGGTGGACATACCCACCGCATCCGCACCGAGGATCCGCGCGGCGCGGATCTCCGCCGGAGTCTCAAACTGGGGGCCGGTAAAGAACATATATACGCCCTCATGCACCCGAAGTCCATCCTTCGGCGCACAGGCTTTTGCCAATTCCCGAAGGGCGGGCGTGTAAGTCTTCGTCATATCGAAGAACCGGGGACCGAATTCCGCGATATTGGGGCCGCGCAGGGGGCTTGCGCCGGTAAGCTTGATGTGGTCGCGGATGATCATCACATCGCCGGGGCAGTATGCGGTATTCACAGCTCCCGCAGCGTTGGTCAGAATAAGGGCTTTGACGCCGAGAAGCTTCAGCACCCGGACGGGGATCACCAGCTGCTCATAATCATACCCCTCGTAAAAATGGAACCTGCCGGACATGCAGACGACGCGCCTGCCCCGCACCTTACCGAAAATAAGCTTGCCCGCATGGGATTCCACCGACGTCACAAGAAAGTTGGGGATATCCGCATAGTCGATGCTGACGCGTTCTTCAAGGGTATCCGCAAAGGGCCCGAGACAGGAGCCGAGGACGATGGCGATCTCCGGCACAAAGGGGGCACGTTCCCGGATATAATCCGCTGCGGCCTTATAATGTTCAAATGTATACTGCATTTTGTGTTTTCCGATCATCTGATAGTAGAAATAAAAACAGACGGGCATAAGCCCGTCTAAATTGTATCATGTGCGTTTTTTTCCGTCAAGGAAGGGGCATGCCGTCGCTCAGCGCTTTTGGTTTTCAAGAAAGTCGTTGAGCACCGCATTGCGGATATCCGTAATGAACATGTGCCCCGGGGAATGGGTGATGACGATGGGCGGCTTCGCGTTTTCCACCGCCGCCTGGGGCGTCACGCCGCAGGGCCAGAACACCGGCACCTCGCCGGGATAGATATCCACCGCATCGCCGTAATCCGGCTTCATCACATCTTTGACACCGATGTTTTCGCCATCGCCGATCTGCACAGGCGCCCCGTGCACGTTGGGCATCTTTTCGGTGATCTGCCGTGCGATCTCCGCATTTTCCGGCGTCATGGGCCGCATGGAGCAGACCATCGGACCGGAAAAGGGGCCTGCGGGAACGGTCTCAATGGAGGTTTTGAACATGGGTACGTTACGTCCCTGCGTGATATGCCTGACATCGATGCCCGCGCGGATCAGCGCCTCTTCAAAGGAGAAGCTGCAGCCAATGAGGAAGCCCACAAAACCTTCCTGCCAATAGGCGGAAGCATCATTGACCTTTTCCGCAAGCACACCGTAACGGTAAATATAATATTCCGGGATATCGGTCATGATATTGCCGCCTTCGCCCATCAGCCGGGTAAGGGGTTCCCCTTCCACCACCTCAAGCACGGGACATGCAAAGGGATTGCGCGCCGCATACTGTTTGAAATCTTCCACATATTCCTTCGGAAGCACCGCAAGGTTTGCCTGGGCATAACCGGCGCACATGCCGGCAGTGGGACCCTTGATCTTCCCTTTCCGGATCAGCCCGCGTACCGCGGCGGGGCTCATTTCGCTGTAGTTCATGTTCTTCCTCCGATCGTTTGCGGTTTTCTTAGTCCGCAGGTCTCACTTCAATGTTGTACACATAGCCATCCACCCTTACCCGGTAGCGGGAAACGGAAGCTTCCCGGAAAGCGCGGATGTTTTTCAATTTTTCCTGCTGTGTCAGCAGCAGCGCCTGCGCTTCCTGTACGCTGACGCATTGAAAGCGCACCTTGTCGCCGGGAACTGTCTGCGCCGCTACGGGAAGATCCACGGAAATAACATTTGCGATCTTCGCATAACCGCCGGTAGGCTGTCTGTCCGCCATCATCAGAATGGGCTGTCCATCCGCAGGGATCTGAACGGCGCCCATGCAGATACCATCGGTGATGATATCGCTGCCGCTTTTCGTTTCAACGGCTTCCCCGCTGAGGCGTATGCCCATGCGGTCGCTTTGTGCCGTTACGGTATATTCCGTATGCAGAAAGGCATTGATGCCGGCTTCGGTAAAGCGGTCATCCTGCGGGCCCATCACAACGCGCAGCAGCTTTACCGCCGCGGAAAAATCCTCCTTTTCCGCAATACCCCAAAAAGAAACACCGGAAGCAGGTGCAATGGGAATCATATCCCCCGCCTGCAGTTTTCTGCCCATCAAACCGCCAATACCGGCCTTGATATCCGTAGCACGGCTTCCAAGCACCGGTGGAACAGCGATTCCGCCGCGAAACGCGAGATAGGCACGGCAGCCGCCGCGCCGTCCCGCGAAGCTGAGCGTATCCCCCGCCTTCGCGCCAAGCGCACGATACATGGGGATATCTTTGCCGTTCATTTGCGGCCCCAGATCCGCCCCGGCAATGGCAAAAACACAGTTTTCGGAAAACTCGATCACCGGCCCGATCAGGGTAACTTCAAGGGCTGCTTCCCCATTCGTATTTCCCACGAGCCGGTTGGCGGTCTCGTAGGAGCGTTCGTCCATGGCGCCGGAAACAGTGATGCCGGATTTCATATAACCGCTGCGGCCACGGTCCTGCACCGTGGTGAACATGCCTCCCGAAAGAATGCGGATACTCATATCAGCCCTCCTTCTGCCATGTGCGGCAACGGTAGCTGCCCGCTTCGATCCCGGCGGCAATGCGGGCAAATTCCGCCGCACCCACCGGTGTAAATTTTACATAATCGCCCGCCTTCACAAGCACAGGCGTTTCCCGCCCGGGATCATAAAGCTTCACCGGCGTGCGGCCGATCAGCTGCCAGCCGCCGGGAGAGGCGATGGGATAAACACCGGTCTGCTGCCCGGCGATCCCCACGCTGCCCGCAGGGATGCTGAGCCGCGGCGCCTTAAGGCGCGGGGCGGCAATGGCAGGCGACATGCCGCCAAGGTAAGGAAATCCGGGCGTAAACCCCAGCATGTATACAAGGTATTCGCTTCCGCTGTGGATGCGGACCACCTCTTCTTCCGAAAGGCCGCTGTGTTCCGCCACAAAGCCGATATCCGGCCCTTCTTCGCCGCCGTACAGGACCGGTATCTCCCACACCGTCGCCGGGGGAATCTCCATTTCATCAAGGCGGCCGAGCACCGCCGAAAGTTCCGCTTTAAGCCCATCGAACAGGATCTCCTCCGGGCGATAGTGCACCGTCACCGCACAGTATGCGGGAACGATCTCCACGATCCCGGGAATGCATTTTTCTTCAAGGGCTGCGGTAAAGCTTCTTACCAAACGGTTGACTTCCGGCGCAATGCGGTTCTCAAACTCCACCAGTATCGCTCTGTCGCCGGAAACCTTCAGCGTTGCAGTTTCCATATGTTTCACCTTTCAAGAACCGTGCGAAGATCCGTCACTGCCACGCCTTCCTGTGCCAGCGCATGCCGAAGCTTTTCCGCAAATGCCACCGCATGGGGATTATCGCCGTGGAGGCATACGGAATCCGCCTGTACGGGCACGACGGTGCCGTCCGCCGCCACGACCACGCCTTCCTTAACCATCCGGATCACCCGGGCAACAGCATCGTTTTCATCGGTGATCATAGCACCGGGCTTGCTGCGGGGTATCAGCGTACCATCCGCCTGATAGCCGCGGTCGGCAAAAACTTCGCCCGCAGCGCGGATGCCTGCCTTGCGGGCGGCCTCGATATGGCAGCTGCCGGAAAGGCCCATGAGGATCAGTTCATCATCCACTTCTCTGATGCCCTCGCAGATAGCGACGGCAAGATCCATGTTGACGGCGGACATATTGTAAAGCGCCCCGTGGGGCTTCACATGCTGCAGGGAAAGGCCCTCCGCCTTCATAAAGGCCATGAGCGCGCCGATCTGATACTGCACATACGCCTTGGCTTCAAGGGGCGTTACTGCCATATTGCGGCGGCCGAAGCCCGCAAGGTCCGGGAAGCCGGGATGGGCACCAACCGCAACTGCGTATTCCTTTGCGGCCCTTACGGTTTTCCGCATCACTACCGCATCGCCCGCATGAAAGCCGCAGGCCACGTTTGCGGATGTGATATGTCTGAGCACGTCTTCATCCATGCCGAGGGTATACGCGCCAAAGCTTTCGCCGAGATCCGCATTGAGATCCACTTTATACATTATCGTTTCCTCCAGATCTTCATTCAGCAAGAGATATCGCTATCATACCCCTTCAGCGGGCTGCTGCACAAGCCCCGGCCGCAGCTTCCGCAAGAAGCTGCCGCACAAGTTCCCTTCTGCCAAGGTGAAAAGAAAGGGGGAGCGCGTCTACGGTCATCTCTTTTTTTGCGGTACAACCGTCAAGACCACCTGCCGCAAGCACTGCCGCAAGGGCTTTTTCCTCCGTTTCCGGCCCCGCAAGCAGCGGTCTTCCCGTCCTGTAGGAAAGAAGCGCTGCAAGCCCCGGCCCCCACCAGTTGGAAACGCCGGCAGAAAGGACATAGTCTGCGGAAAGTTCTGCCGCGATCTCTTCCCCATGCGGTACCTGATTGGTGATTTCCTCTTTGTATTTGCCCATGCCAAGCTCGTTGCCGCCGTCGCCCACCGCCACGGAAACGCCGTGGAACAGCTTCATAAAGCAATCCGTATCCGCCACCATCGCATCAAGGGAGCTTCCCCGCATGCTGCAATAATGGCCGCAGGCGCCGCGCCCCGGGCGTTCCACCGGAATAAAATGGGTAATGCGGTGTTGCTTCAAAAATTTCTCCGCAAAGGAATCCGTATGAGAAAAAGGCACCTTCAAAAGCGCGATATGACCGCAGGGAATATCTGCACCGCCGTCAATACCGTCAATATGGCACACGGTAACACCTGCAGCAGTGCTGTAAACCTCCACAGCAGCAAGAACAAGAGGATATTCCACCTCATCCGCAGCAAGCCAGACCCGGCAGCCAAGCTGCGCCAGCGCACAGGCGATCTCCGCCGCGCCGAGGGGCCCATCCGTCTCGCCGTGTACAGCGCCCTCCGCATCCACCACAGGAAAGCCGGTAAGCACCAGCACCCGATCTGCGCTGAGAAGCGTATCCGCCACCGCCGGAAGATCCGGCATCGGCGCATGCAGTCCTCTGCCGCCCGCATCGAAGGTCATGATGTCGTTGAGTTTGCCGTAAAAATCCATATACGTCTCCCATTGCTTCAAAAAATAAAACCACGAAAAAACAGCGAGCAGCCAAATAGCTTGTCCCTCGCAGTCATTCGTGGATCTTGCCGCCGAAAGGAACAGTCGGGCAGACGTCCCGGACGGTAAAAGAATGTGCCTGTATCATGGTCTTTCGACCTTTCTCCCTCATCATAATCATCCACCCGGTTTTCGTCAAGTAGACGGTGGCGTTTTTTGCAAAAATCTGTATAATAATAAGAAACGAAAACAGCTTGGGGAGAAACACTATGGCATACGATAAGGATACGATTCTGGTCGTGGGCGGCGCAAAGCCCAGCCGGGATGATGCGATCTACATCACCCACGGCGAATTTTATATCAGCCTTGTTCTGGAACGGGATACCGGCAGGATCGTCGATATGGGCTGCAACACCATCGTAGGCGTTACGGCAAAATTCATCGAAGAGATGCTCATCGGGCGAAGGCTGCCGGAAGATCTTCCCGCCCTTGAAGCGGAGATCCGCAGCCGCTATTTTGCGCTGACCCAAAAGCCCCTTATCGCTGCGCTCAAGGATGCCGCCAACCGCTTCCGGGCAGCGACGGAAAACCGCTGACAGGGCATTTAAATATCTGCCGCATACCGCACGCCGCCGCGTGCGGTTTTTTGCGCACAACGTGAAGCTTCAAGCGTATTCGCCCTAAAAAGGCTGCGGGGTTTACGTTTTTTCCGTTCCGTTGTTTGCGCCGGTCACGACCCCTGCCACTTATCAATATAAAAGAAATATTATCTATATGTTCTTTCCACTTTCCGGAAGCAGAATGCCGATGGGCACATTGATAAACTTTCCGATGTATGGCTTTGCCGCATCCGTCAAAAGCCCTTGCTTGTAATAGCCGACGGAAACCGTCAGGGAAGACTCCACCGCAAGCTCCGCTTCGCCGCTGTCGCCGTTCATACCGCTGTTGATGTCAACGCTCACCACATAAGCGCCCCGCGCTTTTTCCCGGTTGATGGCACGGATGGCTTCCGCCGCCTTTCCCCGCAGCGTGCCGGAAAAGCCCGTGCCGAGGATGCAATCCACAATGACCTGGTACTTTGAAAGCACCGTTTCTTCCGAAAAGGGGATCACGGGCACGCCTTTTTCCACCGCCCTCGCTTTGTAATACGCGCCATCTTCCGACAGCTTTTCCGATACCGCATACACCGCCGTTTCAATGTCCGCATCCGCAAGCAGGCAGGCGAGCGCATACCCGTCTCCCCCGTTGTTGCCGCCGCCCGCAAGGATCGCCGTGGGGCTTTGCCAATCCGCCGCATCAAACACGCCCTTTGCGGCACGTCCCATCAGCACGCACCCGCTGACGGATGTTGCGATGGTAAAAGCGTCTGCTTCCCGCATCTCCTTTACCGAAAGAACGATCTCTTCCCGGTCGTTCACGCAGCATTTTTTCACAGCATGCTCCTCCTGCTTTTCTCTTCTGCCATTATACGCCATGGTGAAAAACGTTACAAATTATATGGTGAAATTTATCCCGTTTTATGCAATAATAATGCTTGTATTGATTGAAAACCAAAAGGAGCTGCTCCCTTGTACCGTTTCCGCACCGTATTTTCCTCCCGCGCGCTGATGCGCGGCATATGTCTTCTTCTCATCCCGCTTTTTTTTGCGGGCTGCGCTGCCGTGCCCGCTGCCGTGCCTGAAAAGACGCCTGCACCCGAATCCACACCGGTGCCATCCCCCTCGCCTTCGTCTTCACCCGTCTTTAACCCGGAAGCCGCCGCGGCGGCAGCGGAAGAAGTCTTTTTTACTGCCCTTTCGTTGGATCTTTCCACAGATCGCCTGCCCGAAATGGCCACCATTCAGGATATTGCCGCGAATTTCCCGCTCTTTTTTAATATGGCGGAAATACTGGAAAAGACCGTGCGGAACGCCTGCAAT
Source organism: Clostridiales bacterium (assembly GCA_015056105.1). GTDB lineage: Bacteria > Bacillota > Clostridia > Christensenellales > CAG-138 > UBA1685. The sequence continues at coordinate 15,424 of SVGX01000013.1, forward strand.
GCTGCTTATCTGGCAGCAGCGGAACATTACGTTTCCCTTCCCGCCTTTGACGTTGCCCTTTTCCTTCCCCGCTGGCAGGAGATCGTAAGCCTTTACCGCGTTCTTGGCAGTGATTTTGAAAAGGCACTGCATGAAAATCTGCTTTTTTCCGCCGAAACGGATGAAACACGCATCACCTGCAGCGTATATCTTGCCCACTACGATGAGATGTTCGGCAAATACTCCGGCGAAGCCTTTTCCTACAAACTGATCCTCGCCTACATGAACACCATCTACGACGATGCGGGCGAAGAAACGGATTATGTTTATCCCGAACCCACAGAAGCATACATTGCCACTTTGATGGATCCGCTGCCCGGCCACCGTATCAAGGATGGCTGGTATGCCCCCCGTTCTCAGAGCACCCGCAAACATACCGGCACGGATATCCGCGCCGCGGAGGATACTCCCATCCTTTCCTGTACCGGCGGCACGGTTGCCCATATCGGCACAAACGATGTGGCAGGCAACTATGTGGCAGTTATCGACGAATACGGCTATGAATACCACTACTACCATATGGTACGGCTGACAGATTTCCTCAAGGAAGGCGATACCGTTGCGGCGGGCGATGTGCTCGGGCATGTGGGCAACACCGGCAACAGCGACGCAAACCACCTGCACCTTGCGGTAATGACGCCGGATCTTTATTATGTGAACCCCTATTTCCTGCTTCTTTCCGTTCGGGAGATGCAGAAAGCCAATTAAACATGTTTTTCAGCAGCGCCGAAAGGCGCTGCTTTTTCTTGGCGCTTTGGCAGCAAAAACCCCGCAAATGCAAAAAGCATCTGCGGGGTTCTTTTGTTACATCTATACCCAGCCAAAGCACTTGAAGTCGCAGGAATAATCCACCTCGCAGGCTTCACAGTAATCGATGTTTGCAGCGCCCGAATACCGTCTAATTACACCGCCATGTGCAACAACGATGATCTTCCGGCAGCCAAGTGCCTCGTAACGGTCAAAAACAGGCTTTGTGCGGCTTATGATCTCTGAAACAGTCTCCCACTTTCGCACTTCGCCCGGGGGATACTCACCCTTACACCTGCGAAAATCCTGGTGCAGCTGTGCATCCTCTTCTTCGCCTTTTACCCGAAATGTCTTATCCGGAATAAATTCATGAAGATCCACTTCCACATTGATCGCTATCCCGGTATTTTTTGAAATGATCCCCGCCGTCTGCAGCGCACGGGTATAAGGGGAGGAAAGGATCATTTCACTTCCTTCAAGCAGCGGACTTTTTGAAACTTCTTCCGCCTGATGGATACCCAACTCCGTCAGCGGCGCCATATCCCTGCCCTGCCCGACAAAGCCCCTGGCATCCACTGTCGCCTTATCCGGCTCTCCGTGGCGGATGAATACGATTTTCATTCCGCCTGCCCTTCGCCCTTCCCCGCCCCGATCTTGGCGGCGGTATCTTCGTTGATCCTGTCGCGCAGAGCCTTTGTGTAGGGGGAGAAGGCCGCTTCCTTCATGCCGTAGGTGAAATTAAGTTCATACTCAAGGGGCAGCCAGGTGGAAATATCCGCTTCATTATGCTGAATGAGCGCTTCCATTTTGTCAAGGGCCTTATAAAGCTGCGCTTCCGGCGTCACGCGCGCATGCATCTCCCGAAACAGCGCGGAAAGCTCCGCCCGGTAAGGTTCATTAAGGCTCTCGATCCAGGCGGCAAGGGCCGCATCTTCCGCATTGGAATCCGCGCCCGTCTTCTCAAAAGCCGGGATATCGCCGATAAAGGCTTCCCCGAGATCGTGGCAAATACACATGAAGATCACCTTTGTGACATCCACGCCCGGAAATTCATCCTTCATAAAATAAGCCATCAGCGCAAGCCGCCAGCTGTGCTCCGCCACGCTTTCCCGCCTTCCGGAAGATGTCCAGCTGTGGCGCTGCTCGTTTTTCAGCTTTTCAAAGGTATGCATCAGTTCAAGATAATCGGCGATCTTCATAAAGCCCTCTCCTTTTCACAAAAAGCAAGCTGCGCGGGGATGGGTGCCGCCGCGCAGACCATGTTATTTGTCTTCTTTGATTTCTCGCATATATTCCTTGATCTTTTGGAAGGTGATGTCGCTCAGATCATGTTCGATGCGGCAGGCATCCGCTTTGGCGTTCTCTTCATCCACACCGATGGCGCAAAGAAGCTCTTCCAGCACCACATGCCGCTCATAGACCCGCTCCGCGATCTCCTGTGCCATGGGGGTCAGGGTAAGGAAACCATCCTCATCCATTTCCACATAGCCGTTTTCGCGAAACTGCTTCATCGTAAAGCTGACGGTGGGCTTTGTGACGCCCATGTGGTGCGCCACATCGATAGAGCGCACATTTCCTTTTTCTTTTCCCAGGACGAGGATGCATTCCAGGTAGTTTTCCGCTGCCTCGTGTATCTTCATTTCCCGAATCCTCCTTCGCCCCGCCGTTTGGGCAGGGTGATGATGCTATGTTAGCATTTTCGCCCTGTTTTTGCAAGGCTCCCGCGCTTTTGCGACATGTGGGCAAGGATCAGTTCCATCGCCCGTTCCTGGTGCGCGGCGTTAAGCTGCGCCGCACCCGCAGGGTCGTTCGCAAGCAGCAGCTTCACGATCTTTTCATGTTCCTGCCGGCAGCGTTCCGCCTCTGAGTCCCCTAAAATCTCCGGAAGATTCAGAAGCGTCAGCATGCTGCAAAGCTTTTCATGTATACCAAGCGCGGTGCTGTTTTTTCCAAGGCGTACCACAAGCCCGTGCATTCCCTCCGCCAGCGTTTCGCCCCACAGATCGTTCCTCTCGGAAAAAGCCGCATATTCCCGGGAGAGGCACTCCCGCAGCGCAGCCGCATCCTCCGCAAGAAGCTGCTTGCCGATGCGCTTGATTGCATCCCCTTCAAGAAGAATCCGCAGGGCAAATATCTCTTCCACGTCTTTTGGGGAAAGCGTTCTGACCCACACCCCTCTTTGGGGAACCTCCGTAGCGAGACCTTCCTTCACGAGCATGTGAAGAGCCTCCCGCACCGGAGAACGGCTGACGTTGAGCCGCTCTGCGATCTCCGTTTCCTGCAGCCACTCTCCCGGCCGGTATTGGTGGTGAAGGATCTGTTTGTGCAGATGATAGTATACTTTTTCTTTGATCGTTGCGGTGCGGATGTTATGTTCCATAGACGACCTTTCCTGAAAAACATAATGCAAAGAAGCATTTGCAGCGGTTGTTTACGGCAAAATACATGTTTGTAATATGAATTATAACATATCCGTTATAGCAAAAACAGCCTGTCCCGTAAAAAAAGGCAAAAAGTGCGCCGCAGATTGCTGCGGCACACTTTTTATCCCTGTTTTATTTCTTACAGTTCTACCCTTGGCAGATGCCAGAGTTCTTCCGCATACTGCTTGATGGTACGGTCGCTTGAGAACTTGCCGGCGGAAGCGGTGTTCATCAGGCACTTGCGGCCGAAAGCAAGACTGTCGCGGTAATCCCTGTTTGCCCGGAGCTTCGCTTCCACATAGGGATGGAAGTCAAGAAGCAGGAAGTAATGGTCCGGTGCATGCCAGTTGGCACCGAAGAGGATGGAGCTGTAAAGCTCGCGAAAGGAGCCGGTGTTGTCATCGCTGAAGGTACCGTCGATCAGGGTATCCATCACCCGGCGGATGCGGGCATCGCCGTCATACATCGCCTTCGGGTTATAGGTAGCACGGATACGGGCGATATCATCAACCCTGGCACCGAAGATGTAGTTATTCTCCTCGCCCGCCTGCTCCACGATCTCGATGTTGGCACCGTCATAGGTGCCGAGGGTCACGGTGCCGTTGAGCATGAACTTCATGTTGCCGGTACCGGAAGCCTCCGTGCCGGCAGGGGAGATCTGCTCTGAAATATCCGCCGCAGGGATGATGTGTTCCGCGTAAGAGCAGTTGTAATTCTGCACAAAGACAACGCGCATCTTGTCTTTCATCTCCGGATCGTTGTTGATGCGCTTTGCGATCTCGTTGATGAACTTGATGACGCCCTTTGCACGCCAGTAGCCCGGCGCTGCCTTTGCACCGAAAATAAAGGCGGTAGGCGTGAAGTCGGTCAGGCTGCCATCCTTCACCCGGAAATAGATATCAAGAACGGAGAACGCGTTGAGCAGTTGGCGCTTATACTCGTGCATGCGCTTTACCTGGATATCGAAAAGGAAATCCGTGGGGATATCCACGCCCTCGCGCTCCTTGATGATCGCCGCAAGCTGGCACTTCTTTTCATGCTTGGTGGCGTTGAAGCGAAGGATGAACGCATCGTCGATCTTATCCCGCAGCGCGCCGATCTCATTGAGGTCAGTCAGGAAACCGTCGCCGATCTCTTCCGCAAGAAGGCCTGTCAGTTCCGGGTTGCAGAGCCCGAGCCAGCGGCGCTGGGTGATGCCGTTGGTCTTGTTCTGGAAGCGGCGCGGATAGACCGCATACCAATCGCTGAAGATGTCGTTTTTGAGGATCTCCGTATGGATGCGGGCAACGCCGTTCACATAGGTGGAAACATAGACCGCAAGGCGCGCCATATGGATGGTGTTGTCGCAGACGATCTGCATGCGGCTGCGGCGCTCGTCATCCACACCGGCGGCACGAAGCTCCGCGTTGAGCTTATCGTTGATGCGGCAGATAATCTCGCCGAGCTTCGGCACCACGCTGTTGAAAAGCTCAAGCTCCCACTTTTCGAGGGCTTCGCTCATGATAGTGTGGTTGGTGTAGGAAAAGGTCTCCCGGGCGATCTCAAAGGCAGCATCAAAGTCGATGCCTTCAAGCATCAGCAGGCGGATCAGCTCCGGAATGGAAACGGTGGGATGCGTATCGTTAAGCTGGATCGCACAGTGTGCCGCAAAACCGGAGAAATCACACTTGCCGCTGTTGCTGCGGCTCTTCTTGTAACGGCGAATCACATCCTGTACAGAAGCACTTGAAAGGAAATACTGCTGTTTAAGCCTGAGGCGCTTGCCCGCGTAGGTGCTGTCATTGGGATAGAGCACGCGGGTGATATCCTCAACGGAATTCTTTTCGCGCACCGCAAGGGCGTATTCCTGGTCGTTGAACAGGCGGAAATCGAACTCCTCGATGGGCTCGCTCTGCCAAAGGCGCAGCGTACCGATGTTGCGGGTGCGGTAGCCGATCACGGGCATATCATAGGGAACAGCCAGTACCTTCTGGTCCGCAAACTCAACGGTCACGATGCGATCGTCGCGGCGGCGGCTCCAGGGGTCGCCGTAACGCTGCCAGTCATCCGCCTTTTCTACCTGGAAGCCGTTGTCAAAGCTCTGCTTGAAAAGGCCGAACTTATAACGCAGGCCATAGCCGTCAAGGGGGATATTGTGGGTAACGGCGCTGTCAAGGAAACAGGCCGCAAGGCGGCCGAGACCGCCGTTGCCGAGAGCCGCATCCTCAATATCTTCCATGGCGGAGATATCCGCGCCCCGGGCACGGAGAAGCTCGCGCACCTCGGAAAGGATGCCGAGGCAGTAAAGGTTGTTGAACACCATCCTGCCGATCAGGTATTCGGCGGAGATATAATAGGCCCGGCGCACCCGCTCGCGGGCATGACGGCTGTCACGCCAATCGCCGGAAAGTTCCACCATCACAGCATCCGCAAGGGCGTTGTGCAGCTGTACGGTGCTCGCTTCGTGCAGTTCGATCTGGTAATTGCTCTGGAGGGATTCCTCCATGCGGCGCAAAATGTTTTTGCAGTCCATGGTCTCTTCCTTTCGGTCCGTCCTTCTGTATTGTTTGTTGAGCCGGAGGATGCGGGTAACGAGCGCCGCATCCACTGCGTCTTTATCCATGCGCCAGTTCCAGTTTCCGCCAAGGGTAGCGGGACAATTCATGCGGCTGCCTTTTCCGAGGCCAAGGTAATCCTGCATGGGGATGATGCAGTATTTCGCATGGCTCGCGTAGGCTGCGCGGATCAGCGCCCAGTTGATCTCTTCTTCGTCTTTTTCCTCAAGGTGCAGCTTTTCCCGGGCACATTCCCTCTCCGCTTCGCAGGCATCTTCCCACCATTCAAGGCTGGATGCATTATCATGGGTGGCGGTATAAAGGGCTGTGTTGGGGCTGATGACCTCCGGCAGATGCATGTTGTCATCCTCACCGCCGAAGGCAAACTGCAGCACGCGCATGCCGGGAAAACCGGAATCCTTAAGCAGCTTTTCCACTTCCGGTGTGATGATGCCAAGATCCTCCGCCACAATGGGAAGCCGGACGGTAATATCCTTCAGCGCGTTGAAAAGATCCATGCCGGGCCCGGGGCGGTATTCGCCCTCCTTCGCCGTATTCGAAGACGCGGGGATGGCGTAATAGCGCGCAAAACCGATAAAGTGATCGATGCGCACCATATCGAACATTTCGCTTATAGCGCCGAGACGCTTCTTCCACCAGGCATAGTCTTCCCGCTTCATGGCTTCCCAATCGTAAAGGGGATTGCCCCAAAGCTGGCCTTCCGTGGAAAAATAATCCGGGGGCACGCCCGCCACGAACGTGGGACGTTTGTCTTCATCAAGAAGGAAAAGGCTGCTTTCGGACCAGATATCGGAAGAATCCGGCGCCACATAAATGGGCATATCGCCAAGGAGCTTGATGCCCTTTTTGTTGGCATAAGCCTTGAGCGCATTCCACTGTTTGAAGAAAAGATACTGCACAAAGGCATAATATGCAATTTCCTCTTTGAGAAGTTCGCTGTAACGGGCAACCGCTTCTTCCTTATACAGACGAATGGCATCATCCGGCCATTGCTGCCAGGATACACCGCCGAAATGGCCTTTTACAGCCATGAACAGCGCATATTCCTTAAGCCAGGGATTGTCTTCCCGGAAAGCGGCAACTTGCTCACAAAGCGCTTCGCCGCTGCGCACAAAGGCCCGCTTCAGCGCTTCGCCGTGGGCATAGACCACCGCGCCGTAATCCACCCGCAAGGGATCATCGCCAAAGTAAAGGCCGTCAAGGTCTTCTTTCGCAAGAATACCTTCTTCGATAAGAAGCGTCAGGTCGATCAGGTTCGGATTGCCCGCAAAGGTAGAAAAGGCCTGATAAGGCGAATCGCCGTACCCGGTGGGGCCGATGGGCAGCACCTGCCACACCGTCATTCCGGATCCGGCTACAAAATCTGCAAAATCATAAGCTGCACGCCCCATCGTGCCGATGCCGTAAGGCGACGGCAACGATGTGATATGCATGAGAACACCGCTTTTACCCACAAATTCCTCCAGGTTGGAAACGTTTTCATTTATTGCTATAGTGTAGCACAACACGCTGCGGAGCGCAATTGTCAAATTACAAAAAACTTTACTTTACAATTGACAAAGTGTGCGCTTCGGCCGATAATAATTCCATCCAAATGATGGGAGAAGCGCACATGACACGGGAAGAACTGACTGCAGAAGCCGGGCGCGAATTTCAATCGCTCCTGCATATCTACAATCTTTGCATGCAGCGCACATTAAGAAAATACGGCCTTTATCCCGGCCAGCCCCAGCTGCTTTTCGCGGTGCGAAGCCTCGGCATGCCCACGCAAAACGAGCTTGCAGAGCATTTGAACATCACAAAGGCTTCCGTTGGCGTCTCCCTTCGGCGGCTTGAAAACACCGGCTTCATCAAGCGCGTGCGGGATAAAAAGGATACCCGCTGCATCCGCATTACCTTAACACAAAAGGGCCAGGATTATGCCCGCTGGTGCGATATTGATTTTGAAATGTTCTTCACCACACTGCTTGAGGATTTCAGCGGCGATGAACGCGCCGATGCCCTCGATATGCTGCAGCGCATGAACAAAAGCATGCGGGCATTCCGGGGAAGGCTCGACAGCTGATCCTTTAAGCCATTCTTCCTGAGCATCCCAGGCTTACATACAGATGATCTTCACGCGGTGCTTTGCATCGCAAAACACAGAAACGGACGGGATAAAACATGCAAAGGCGGCCTGTTAAAGCAGGCCGCCTTTTTGTGCGGACACATAACGCATGTATGTTTTTATTTCCGGAACATGAATTTCCGGACGATGTTGATACCCACTTTGTAGGGCAAGGGCCGCAATGCCTTGTCCGCCTCCTTCAGCTTCTCCCGAATGGGGATGCTTTGCGGACAATGCTGTTCGCATTTGCCGCAGCCGATGCAGGCATCCGCAAAGGCGGATTCCTTTGTAAGACCCACGGTCTGGGCAAAGCGGTAGCGTCCTTCAAATTTCGAGTCGCTGTACATGGTGTTGTAGCAGCGGAAAATACCGGGGATATCCACGCCCTTCGGGCAGGGAACGCAGTAACGGCAGCCGGTACAGCCCACCTTTTCCGTCGCACGGATGCTTTGTTTCACCGCTTCAAGGGTGGCGTGATCCGCCTCCGTCAGGCTGCATGGACGGGCATCCGATGCAGTGCGGCAGTTTTCTTCCACCATTTCAAGGGAATTCATGCCGGAAAGCACCACCGTGATCTCTTCCTGATCAAAAAGCCAGCGGAAAGACCACTCTGCGCTCGTCCAGCCCCGGCCGCTTTCCTTCATGGCTTTGACCGCATCCCTTGGCAGCGAATTGACGAGCTTACCGCCCCGAAGCGGCTCCATCACGGCCACGGGAATGCCCTTTTCCGCCGCTGCTTTCACACCTGCACGGCCTGCCTGCGTAAGCTCATCGAGGTAATTGTACTGCACAAGGCAGATATCCCAATCGTAATCGTTGAGGATCTTCAGGAAGTTCTCCGTATTGCCGTGGAAGGAAAAGCCCACATTGCGGATGCTGCCCTCTTGCTTCTTCCGCTCGATCCATGGGATCACGCCGTTTTTCTTCAGCTTTTCCCACATGGCGATATCCGTCAGCATGTGCATCAGGTAATAATCGACATAGTCCGTGCGAAGCCGTGCAAGCTCCTCGTGAAAGAAGCGGTCAAGCGCCGCTTCGCTGCCGATCAGGTATTGGGGCAGTTTTGTGGCGATGTTGATCTTGTCCCGAATGCCGTTTCTTTCCACGATCTCGCCGAGGGCCGCTTCGCTGCCGGGGTAGATATAGGCGGTGTCAAAATAGTTGACGCCGGCGTTGTAAGCCGCCATGATCTCCTTTTCCGCCTTATCGATATCGATGCTGCCGCCCTTTCTCGCAAGGCGCATGCAGCCAAAGCCGAGCACAGAAAGCGGACGGCCGTATTTATCCTTTCTGTATTGCACTTGCTTTCCTCTTTTCAGCCTTGGAGCACCTTGTCAAAAGCAGCCTTGATGTTCTCCTTGATCGCATCGTAGCCGTGGGTGGGCTTTGCCTCATAGAGCTTCTCTCCCCGGTAAAAGACGGTGGGAACGGCAAAATAATCCCTTGCCGCAGCAAGCTCGCTTTCCTCCCGCTCCTCGATCCAGCGGATACGGATGTCGTTGTAAGCAGGGTTTTCCTCCGTCAGCGCCTCGATCGCCTTCCTTGCATTGTTGCAGTAAGGGCAGCGGGTCAGATAAAACAGTTCGATTTCTTTCATGATTGTCTCCCGTCTCCGCATGCAGCTTCATGCGGAATGATTCTTCTTTTATTATTGACCCGAAGTGTCCGTTTGTAAAGTCAATTTTTCCCGATGGACTGTTCCTGAGCGCTATGGTATCGTATTGTGATAGATCTTTTGACCGTATAACCCATTTTCCCGGCAATTCTCGCTTTCCGAGAGCGTTTGACGCTCCTTTGGGTGGTATTCTCACTGACGGAATTGCAGAATGGCAGTGTGACCAACATCCCGGGAAATACTTTTAACGGAGGAACACACATTGGACCTGAAAACCATCGGCGGCTTCATTGCCGCATTACGAAAAGCCAACGGCATGACGCAGAAGGAACTGGCGGAAAGGCTGAACGTTTCCGATAAGTCCGTCAGCCGCTGGGAGTGCGGCGACAGCGCACCGGATCTTTCCCTGATCCCCGTGATCGCAGAAATATTCGGCGTAAGCTGCGACGAGCTTCTTCGGGGCGAACGCCGCTCCCCTGCCGCCCGTACGGAAACCGCAGATGAAACCGCCCCCTCCCAGAAGGGCGAAAAGCAGCTGCGCCGCATCCTTGCCGTCAGCCTGTCCAAATTCAGAGTGAGAAGCTTCATTGCGGCAGGTATTGCGGCAGGCGGTCTTATTGCAGCCATGGTATGCAACTTCGGCTTTCTTCGGGCATGGCTCGGCGCCTTTATCTCTGCCGTGTTTTATCTTGCAGCCTTCATAGCGCAGGCCGTTTTTCTCAACAATGCATTTCTCTCCGTCAGCGATGAGGATCTCGCTCCGCAGGATACGGGCAGCTTCCGCCGCAGCATCATCCTGCTGTCGGAGTTTGTCTTCGCCTTTATCGCCCTTCTTTTCGCCTTTACGCTGCCCCTTGTGCTGTATCCGCATGATACCTATATCGGCATGAGCAAGGCCTCCTGGTTCGAATATGGGGCGGGTTTCGGCATCCTCACGCTGCTTGCGGCGCTGCTCATCTGCCATTTCCTCAATGCGGTGCTGCACAAAAGAGGCGTTTACACCCTTGGCGAAAAAGCGGAGCGGATCTACCTGCACAATACAAAACTGAAACGGCACATCGCCCTCATCCTTGCGGCGGTGGTCGTGGCAACGGGCATTGCCCACGCCCTTTCCACGGAGCTGTGGGGACCGGGCTCCATCGTGGAGGGCACCACGTTCCACGATTACGAAAGCTTCGTTGCCTTTATGGAAACGGATGTGCCGGTAGATAGCGTCGTCGGGAACGGTTCAAGCGCTTCCGAGCCCGTGGCATCCGCACCCGTGGGCGAACCCGTCTATTACGATGAATACGGCAATGAGATCAGCGAAGAGGAAGCCATGCGCCGTACCATTAAGGATAAAAACGGCAACGTGGTGTGCGAATATATCGACCGCAACCATTCCGTTTCCTCCATCCGCTATACCCCCGGCGACGGCACGGCGCTGCCCATCACCGTTGTCACTTATGATGAGTTTTATGCCGCACAGGCGGTGGTCAAGGTGCGCAATGCGGTATTTCTTGTGGCCTACTGCATCGAGGTATCTCTCGCCGTCCTCGTCTATTTCCTGAAACGGGAAAAGTAATTGCCGGTAACAAGCAAAAAGCACAGCGGTCTCGCTGTGCTTTTTATATGCTTGGTTTGTTTTAAAGGGCATTTATCCGATCTTTTCGCCGAATTTGCGCCCAAGGGGAATGATCACGCCGCCCACCGCATTGCCGAGGGTCATGATGAGCAGGTAGCCGAAAGTACGGAGGCTCCACACGCCTGCCACAGAGAAATAATACATGTTCGCAACGCAGTGTTCAAAGCTGCAAAGGATGAACACCACCACGCCGAAAAACAGCGCCAGATACTTGCCGAGATCGTGCTTGCTGCGGTTAAAGCCCTCAACGCCCACGCAGATAAGGATATTGCAGAAGATCGCCAGCACGAAGATGCTGAGAAGGTCGTCGCTGAGCTTTGCTTCGCATACCTTCAGTGCGGCTTCCTGCAGTTTGGGCCCAATGCGGGTCAGAAGCTCCAGCTGTGCGGTGAGCCATGTACCCACAAGGTTACCCACCCAAATGATGCCCACATCAAGGATATAGCTTTTTTCCCGTTCAAAGACATAGCATACCTTGCCGGTATACAGGTTGTAGCCAAAGGTGCAGATGCTGAAAAGGCCGATGGTGAAAAGCGTGGCGCCAAGCACCTTGTTTTCAAGCAGCAGATAGACCGTGCCGCCGATGCCGATGCAAAGGCCTGCCAGCACCGCAAACACAAATGTTTTCAATCGTTTCATTCAATTCCCCGTTCCTTCCCCATACTTCCTCACCATCATACCATAAAAAGACCTGTCATGCCACGGGAAAATGACGCTGCCGGCAAAGATAAACTGTTTCTTGCAAATCTTCGCTTTTTTATCGTTATGCCGTCCTCGTCAATATAAAGCAGTCCAATCAAATAAAAAATGGATGTCACATGAAAAACACCCCATTTGTTTTCAGTATGCAATACTATCCGACAAATGGGGTGCAGTTCAAGTACACCTTGTTGCTTTATTCTGTTTACCCTCTACCACACAAGACAGAGAAGCAAGATGAACAGCACAAGCCCTCCGCCGATAAAGCAGAGCACCGCAAGCCCTGCAAGCAGCGCATACCAAGTGTAGCGCACGGTTTGCCGTGTGGTAAGCGCATCGCCGCGGGCGATCTTCGCTTCAAGCTCTTCCTTCCTGCGCTGGCTGGCTTGATACCAGGGCATGCCCTCCACATTCATGTCGACGATGGTGCGGCCGTCGTCGTCATCATACTGTCTCTTATTGGGTGCCATCGTTACTGATACAAGTGGCAGGCCACAAAATGACCGGGTTCCACCTCTTTGCTTGCAGGTGCCACCTTGCTGCAAATATCCATGCATTTGCTGCAGCGGGTATGGAATTTGCAGCCTGCAGGCGGATTCGCCGGGGAAGGAATGCTGCCCTGCAGCACAACACGGTTCATCTTGACATCCGGATCCGGAGTGGGGATCGCAGAGAACAGCGCCTGGGTGTAGGGGTGCAGCGGATTGGAGAATATCTTCTCCTTCGGTGCATATTCCACAAGGTTGCCAAGGTACATAACGCCCACCGTATCGGAAATATGTTCCACAACGCTGAGGTCATGGGAAATAAAGAGATACGTCAGGCCGAACTCCTTCTGCAGATCCATCAGAAGATTGATGATCTGCGCCTGAATGGAAACATCGAGAGCGGACACGGGTTCGTCGCAGACGATAAAGTCCGGATTCAGCGCGATGGAGCGGGCGATGCAGATACGCTGGCGCTGACCGCCGGAAAACTCGTGCGGATAGCGATCCTTATGGTAGGGCTGCAGACCGCAGGCAAGCATAATGCGGTCGATATGATCGTTAAGCTCTTCCCTGGGTACGATATTGTGCTCGCGCACCGCTTCACCGATAATCTCCGCAATGGGAAGGCGCGGGGAAAGGCTCGAATAGGGATCCTGGAAGATCATCTGGATCTTCGGACGGACGGCCCGCATATCCTGCCTCGAAAGATCGTGGATGGGCGTGCCGTTGAAAAGCACCTGACCCGCGGTCTTTTCGGTAAGGCGGAGAAGCGTCTTGCCAACGGTGGTCTTGCCGCAGCCGGATTCGCCCACGAGGCCCATGGTGGTGCCCCGCTTGATGGAGAAGGAAACGCCGTCCACCGCGCGGACATAGCCCGTCAACTTGGAGAAAAGTCCCGTTTTGATGGGGAAATACTTAACAAGGTTGTGCACTTCAAGCACATTTTCGGGATTATGCTCGATGGGCGCTTCCGCGTTGATCTCCCGGATGCGGTCGTTGAGCTGTTCAAACATGAGCTTTTTCGGATCCGCAGCTTTTGCGCCGTTGTCTTTTTTCAAAGCTTCCATGTGATCAGACCTCCTTTTCCGCTTCTTCGTACTGGTAGCAGGCTACCATATGGGTGGGAGATACGTAGATCTCCTTCGGATATGTGCCGCTGCACTTGCCTTTGATGCACTTTTCGCAGCGATCCTTGAAATAGCAGTGGTCCGGCATATTGATGGGGTTGGGCACAGCGCCGGGGATGCTGTAAAGGCGGTCCACCTTGCGGTTTACGACAGGCTTGGATGCCATAAGGCCCACGGTATACGGATGACGCGGGTCATGGAACACTTCTCTCGCAGTACCCTTTTCCACAATGCGGCCCGAATACATAACCACCACGTAATCCGCCATCTCGGCGATAACGCCAAGATCGTGGGTGATAAGCATGATGCTCGAATTGATGCGATCCTTCAGCGTGCGCAGAAGGTCGAGGATCTGCGCCTGAATGGTCACGTCAAGGGCCGTGGTGGGTTCATCCGCGATGATGAGTTTCGGGTCGCAGGCAAGTGCCATAGCGATCATCACACGCTGGCGCATACCGCCCGAAAGCTCATGGGGGTACATCATGTAAACGCCTTCGCTGTTGGCGATGCCGACCATCTTGAGCATTTCGATAGTGCGCGCCTTGACCTGCTCTTCCGTCCAATCGGGATAGTGGAGTTCCAGCACCTCGTTGAGCTGGTCACCGATGCGGAACACGGGATTAAGGCTCGTCATGGGTTCCTGGAAGATCATGGCGATCTTGGAACCGCGGATCTTTTGCATTTCAACGGTGGGAGTCTGCGCAATGTCGTACGCCTTTCCGTCACCCATGTTGAAGCGGATCTCACCTTCCACTACCTGACCCTGCGGGCGCTGCACAAGCTGCATCAGAGAAAGGGATGTTACGCTCTTTCCGCAGCCGGATTCACCCACGACGCCCACGGTCTTGCCTTTGGGCACTTCGAAGGTAACACCGTCCACCGCCTTCACCGTACCGATGTCGGTGAAGAAATAGGTGTGCAGGTTGTCGAATTCCACCACGTTTTCCGGGTTCTTCATGGTGGTGGTATATTCGGAAGGATCCACGTTTTTGCGGTTGCGCTTCTTTTCGATGGCGCTCGTGATCTTCCTGTTCTCACGGGAGATCCTTGCGGATTCACGCCGGGAGATATAATTTGCATCTTTTTTCTTTGCCATGATGCTCACCTACCTTTTCATCTTCGGGTCGAATGCATCCCTGAGACCGTCGCCCACAAAGTTGAAGCCGAGAACGGTCAGAAGGATCAGAAGACCTGCAGGGATCCAGATCCACCAGGCGGTGGTCATGACCTGCATATCCGTTGCCTGGTTCACGATGGAACCCCAGGATGCCATGGGGTACTTGACACCAAGACCGAGATAACCGAGGGTGGCTTCCGTCAGAATAACGCTGCCGAGGCCCATGGTGGCATTGACGATCAAAAGTGGCATCACGTTTGGCACAAGGTGCCGGAAGATGCGGCGGGAAGTGCGGATACCCGTTGCTTCCGTGGCAACCATGAAATCCTGTTCGCGCAGGGAAAGGATCTGACCGCGGACAACGCGGGCGATGCCCGTCCAGCCCATGATGCCGATGATGACCATGAGCATCATGATGCGCGCCCAGCCGCCCATGCGCAGTTCATCCATCAGAGAACCGAAGATGATCACGATGGGATAGAACGGTATGGCATTGAAAAGATCAACAAAGCGCATGAGCGCGGTGTCCACCCACTTGCCGAAAAAGCCGGAGATACCGCCGACCACAACGCCGATCACAAGCTCAAAGAAGATAACGATGAAGCCGACGATCAGGGAGATGCGGCCGCCGTACATCAGGCGGGTCATGACGTCCATACCGCTGACATCGGTGCCAAGAAGGTGTTCTTTGCTCGGTGCGGCCTTGGTAAGAAGGAGCGTAGTTTCCTGCTCGGTGCGGACGTAATAGTTGCTGTTCACCACTTCAATGGCAGCTCCGGTCTCTTCGCCGTACTGGTCAACGAAGTAGAAGCTCTTGCTGCCGCTGCGCATGGCTTCCTGCAGCTTGAGAACGAAATCAACGGTGAGTTCAGTGCCGACTTCTTCCGCGCCGTAAGCGATGTCGGAAATGAGCACGATATCGCTGCCCGCTTCGTTCTGCACGGTGGCATCGTTCTCGCCGGTCACGATCTTAAAGGTCTCGTTCTCATAGGTGAAGCTGTTCTGACCTTCCGCAATAGCAGTTTCTGCCGCAATACGGAAAGCGCATTCCTGGTGCAGCTTGTCATACTTGCTTTCAATGGGATCAAAGCTGTTGGAAACGATCACGCAGGGTTCTGCGTTGGCGTTGGCGACGGTGGGATCCGCATTGTCGTAAGAAACGGTGTAAGACTGCTCCTCATAGGTAAAGGCAGTACCTTTTGCGGCAATGGTCTCTTCCACAAGGGCGTAGAAGCCTTCCTTATCGGTAAGGGTCTGCTCAAAGGGGGTCTCGGTCTCAACAGCCTCTTCCCCCTCGCCGGTCACAACAGTCACATTCATCGTGCGGTAATCGCGGAATACCGTGAAGAGAGCTTCGCCGCTGGCGCTGGAAACGGTGGTAACACCGCTTGCATCGGCGGCAAGAGTATATTCTGCGCCGTTGTAGGAAACGCTTGCAGCCTTTTCCTCAATGGCAGCGTTCACCGCATCAAAGAAAGCGATATCCGCCTGCAGCTTAGCCTTTTCGCCGAGAAGGGCGGTATAGATGCCGAAGCTTGCGATACCGACAGGCTCGTCGCTGAGCATGGAGAAGGTGGTGCTCACCTTATCGCCCGCAACGGAAACGGTAAGGCCGTTGTGCTCAAAGGAAGTTTCCTTGGAGCCCGTGGAAAGGTAGTTTTCGATCGCGGCAAGCAGTTCCGCATCCACCAGCGCTTCATCATAAGTGCCGACGGTACCGCGCATAGCCGACGCGATCACGGCACTCTTGGTGATCACAACGGTGGGCTTCACAGGATCGGGGTTGATCACGGTAAGACCGTAGGTGTCATTGCCGGATTTGAATTCGATCTGCTGACCCTTTTCAAGCTTATATGCATTGCCTTCCTTGCAGTCCGCAAGGGCAAGGGCAACGGCAGACTGCACGCCCGAAGGCACGGAGCCTTCCGCACCCACAAAGCGCAGCTCGCCGTTGAAAACAGCGGTGGCATAGCTGCCGAATTCGCTTACCTGATGGGTAAACTTCTGGTCGACGGCATATTGCGCAAAGAACGGCCCGACAAAGGCAAAAAGGAACATGCTCACGATGATCACAAGGCCTGCAATGGCAAGCTTGTTGCGCATGAAGCGCTTGAAGACCATCATGGAGGGCGAAAGCACCTTTACGCGCCTTGCGTCATCAAGCTTGAGTTCGCTTTCCTGATTTTCGGTGGGGACTTGGTTCTGCATTGCGTTCTTTTCTTCGTTCGCCATAGCGTTTCCCTCCCCTATCAGTTTACGCGCACGCGCGGGTCTACCGCAGCGTACATAATGTCAGCAAGAATGAGGCTTACCTGCGTCAGCACCATCATGAAGGTGGTGTAGAACATGGCGAAGGGAATGTCGCCCTGCGTCATGGCCTCATAGGAATAAAAACCGATGCCCGGGATCTGGAAGATCTGCTCGGTGATCATGGCACCGCCGAACATGCTCGGGAGCAGGTAGCTCATATAGGATACGAGCGGGATGAGCGTGTTTCGGAAGGCATGCTTGTTGATGACCGCTTTCTCCGGCAGGCCCTTTGCGCGGGCGGTGCGGATATAATCGGCGTTGAGCACTTCAAGCATGTTGGTGCGGGTGTAGCGCATCAGGCCGCCGATGGAGAGCATGGCAAGGGTGATAACAGGCAGAACAAGGTGGAAAAGAATATCGCCAAACTTTTCCATGCCCGTCATATTCAGATAGTTGTTGCTGAAAAGGCCGTAAAGGGGCAGAACCTCCAGCTTAACAGCGAAAATATACTTGAGGAGCGTGCCGAGATAAAAAGACGGCAGCGAAATGCAGGCCAGCGCAAACACGGTAACGGCATAGTCCACCTTTCCGTACTGCTTACGCGCAGCCAATATACCAAGCGGGATCGATATCCCGATCTGTACGATGAAAGTGATAATATTCATCAGCACCGACCACCAGATAACATCCTTGAAGATGTCGGTGACGGGGCGCCAGTTTTTCCAGGAATCGCCGAAATCGCCGGTGATGGCGTTTCCGAGCCAGCGGCCAAAGCCCACGATAATAGGGCCATCCATACCGCTTTCTTCGTTCAATTGTTTAAGCAGATCCTCATATTTGATACGACCCTGAGAACCTGCGCTCAGCTGCCTTGCCTTTGCCTCCATAAAAGAAGTGGGCATGCAGCGGATCACGGTAAACACAACAAATGCGCCAAGCACAATGATGAGTATACCCAACAGTATTCTTCTAACAAGAAACTTCCACATGCGTGTCTTCCTCTCACCCGGGGGCGGTCCCCCATATTGTTATTCTGCTTGAAACCGCAGCGTTAATGCGCAAAATTGCCGCTGAAACAGACTATTTCTTGAAGTAGTCAAGTTGAGCCCACCCTAAGGTGGGCCCAACTTGCGTTTTCTGCTTAACAGAAATGTATTTTGCGTTTTAGTTCATCTCAAGGAGCTCGATATCGTTCATCCAACCCCAGAAGGTGGTGATGTCGGGGGTCAGAGTGTCGATGTTGATGCGCTCGGTGCTGAACACGATGCAGTTCTGACGCTGATAAGCGGGGATCTCAACGGCCCAATCAATGATGAGGTCGAGGCACTGCTTATAGACGCTCTTGCGGTAGCTCTGGTCATCGGACTCACGGGCAGCAACGATGAGCTCGTCAAGCTGCGCATCGCGGAGGTGATAGTGGTTGGAATCGGAACCGCCTTCACCCACAACGCCGGAGCTGTGGTATACCTGGTACATATCGGGATCGATGGTGGAACCCCAAGCGGCGCACCAGATCTCCTGCTCGCCGGCATCCAGCATATCCCAGAGGATGGAGGAGTCAGCAAGGTCGTTGACAATGAGCTCGATACCGAGTTCGCCAAGGGCTTCGGCAGACATGGTCAGAATGTCGAAGGAGGGGTGGTCAGCGATACCGTCAGCGGGGATGGTAGCGGTGAAGGTGGTGGCACCGCCGGCGGGAGCAGCGGTAACCTTACCATCAGCAACGGTGTAACCTGCAGCTTCGAACCAGGTGAGGGCACCGGCCTTGGCAGCGGCATACTTTTCTTCGGCAGTCATCTCAGCGGTGTAGAGGGGGTTGCCCTGTGCATCCACGGAGAAGGCAAGCTGGTAACCCTCGTCAGAAGCCTGCGGGGCAGCCCAGGAAGTGTTGGAGATGGGGTACTGGATGACAGACGCAGCCTCGCCGTAGTAGGTATCGATGGAAACATCGCGGTATACGGAGAGGATGGTGGCCAGGGCCTTACGGAGAGCCTTGGAAGCGTCAGTGGAAGCATTCTCTTTGCCGCCGCCGATGTTCACGGTGTCAGCATTGATGCCGATGTAGCCATAGCCGAGGTTGTCGACCTTGGAGGTGGTGATGACGTCGCCGGAGATCTCCTTGTTGGAGTTGTAGCTGGCAACTTCCTCGAAACGGGTACGGGAACCGGTCAGTTCGCCCGCATCAGCGTCACCGGTCTTAAGGGCGGTGGCAACTTCAGCAGAGTTGGTTTCCTTGAAGAGGATGTTCGCGATCTTGGGGCAGCCGCGATAGTAGTTCTCGTTGGCTTCGAAGGTGACGACCTTGTCAGCATAGGAGACAAACTTGTAGGGGCCAGCACCGAGGGGCACTTCGGTCTTAGCCTGGACGCCGGAAAGGTCGCCGAGGTCGAAGCCGTACTTGCCGTTCTCATAGTCATACTTGGAAACGTCGCCATAGTAGTGGAGGGGAGCGATGGTGATGCCGAGGATGGAGTACACGGCGGGGGCGCTGTAACCGTTTACAACGACCTGAACGGTGTAATCGTCAACCTTGGTGATACCGGTGATGCTCTTCACGCCCTGGCCGCCCATGGCTTCGTCCTTGGAACCGAACTCACGGATGAAGGTGGTGTTGGCGGTGCCGACAACGTCGGTGCTGTCAGCAGCTTCAACTGCCCAGTAAGCGGCGGGGTCGCCTTCGTAAGCAGCGTAAGCAGCATTATAGTAATCTTCCGCAGTGGGGACGGTGGTGCTCATGTCATAGACTTTGCCGGTGCTGTCGGTGAAAGTACCGTCTTCGTTCATCGCACCGTAGCCCCACATGGCCATACCGAAAGCGGTGGTCAGGCCGGCATTTTCCTTCACTTCCGCCCAGGTAAGGTCGGCCTTGAAGTAGCCCTGTACATAGTCATCGCTGCCGTAGTTGGCGGCAACGTAATCAACGATAGCCTGGCAGTCTTCGATCCAGGCCTGCTTGATGAGCTCCCAGTAACCGTTGTACTGCTCTTCGGTGTACTGCTCGTTGGCAACATAGCCTGCGCTGCCGGCTGCATAGATGGCATCGGCGATGGCGGCATACTTCTCATAAACTTCGCTGGTGGTCTGGGTCTGGTAGTCCTTAAGACCTACGATGTCGTAGGAAGAAAGGGTGGTGGAACCGACATAAGCGGGGTCAAGGAGAACGTAGTAGGTGAAGATCACGTCATCCGCGGTGAGGTCATCGCCATCGGAGAAGGTGAGGTCTTCACGGAGCTTCGCGGTGTAGGTGGTGGTGTCGGAAGCTGCGTCATACTTGACAGAGAGGTTCGCGGGGCCGGTGTAGAGGTAATCGGTACCGTTGTAGTTAACGGTCTCGCCCTCGATGGCGTTGAAGATGATACCGCCCATACGGTCGGTGGTCATCAGGCCAAGGCTTACAAGGCCAACGACATCCTGGTCATAGGCGGTGTCAGCATAGAAGGGGCTGAACTTGGCGCTGAAGGGGCTGTAAGCCACTACGAGGGGAGCGGCGGGCTCTTCAACTTCGGGTTCAGTGGAAGCTTCGGGAGCGGTGGTGGCTTCCGGTGCTGCAGGGGTTTCTTCAGGCTCTTCGGTGACGGGCTTCTCGTTGCAGGCAACAAGGGCAAACACCATCATCGCAGCCAGAAGGAGTGCAAGAATCTTTTTGAAATTCTGCATGGTTTTCCTCCTTTAAAGATTTTTATTTGGGGGTTCGTGTATTACATATTGAAACATACACTTATATCGAAATTGTAGCATAACCGTACGCTGTTTGTAAATCAGTTTTTCCCTGCTGGCATTAAATTCTTTTTTGCTTTGCAAAAAATTTCAGCATACTATATAAAACAATGCTGAAATGCCGCTGGAACGCTGTTTTGGTATGTTCTCTTCCCCATCTTCCCCTTGCTGTTTCCGCAGACAGTAAGCAGAAAAAGGAGAGTTTCCGCATCTCTTGGGAAACTCTCCTTGGCCTTCCGTAAAATACATCTGCGCACCGACAGCAATCCGGTAATGCAGGATGATGGATGAAATAATTCTTTTTTACCTCGGCTCTGCGGTATGGGCTTCATTGGGCCGAAGCTCGGTTTTAACCTCCCGGCAGGTCTTATAAAGTACAAAAGAAGCCGCTGCGGAAGCAAGCATGGCAAAAAGGAATACCCCATCTTGCCACCTAAAGCCGCAACGCGTCAGCACACCAAAAAGGGTGAGCAGGCGAAACACCAGTTTCCCAAGAAGAACAATACAGCTCATCACAAAAACGCCCATTGCGGAATGTCTGACGCGCTGAAGCCCCTTGATAAAATGAAGTTTTTCCATGGGAGCCGCTTTTTTCTGCAGCGAACAGGCACCCATGATAAGATATGCGGCCGGAAACAGTGCCATGACAAGGGGCACAGCCACGTACATGGTCTCATAAGCCGCATGGTTTACTGCAAGGGCTGCAATAAGTCCCGCAACTGCTGCAGCGGTCAGCAGCCGCGCCCGCTGCAAAAACGCTGTATATTCTGCTTCGCCGACCAATGGGCAAACCCATTCCCCGATATAAATTGCCTTTTGGCGCACCTTACCGCGCGCATCCATAACGGATACTGCCCTGTAATCATCTACATAACGATAGCGTCTGCTTACCTGCATACTGCCTCCCCGCAGGAATAGTTTCATTTATTATATCACATTGTAATACGCTGTGCCATAGTGCCGTCACAGCATCCATCGCCTCACGCGCCGCAGCGCATTTCACATGGCGCAGCCATATTTCACACGACGCAGGCGTATTTCACAAATTCCGCAGGGATTTATATCACCGAAAACGGCGCAGCCGTTTTCCCGGCTCCCCCTGTTGGACTCTCCGCTTGCGGCACGGCGCTTGCGTTCCACGCTGCGCTGCCTTCTGTGCCGCGGCGCTTCCCGGCCGCTGAAATCGATGCACTGCAT
>SVGX01000014.1 GCA_015056105.1 Clostridiales bacterium
TTGGAGCAGCAGCGTATAGGTATCCTTTCCATCGACGGAATAGACGCACTCCACATCCTCATCCATGGCGTCATAACAGGGCCCATCCGCTTCGTAGCGCACACATGTGCCGCAGGAGGAGCTGAGCGAGCGGGGCACGGGCATCATCTGCGCCCGAAGTCCCCTTTCGGAAAGGCTGCGGCTTGTGAGAAGCGCCGCAAGGTGGGTGTGGAACGTGGCGATATAGCTGTTCATTTCTTCAGAGTAAGACGGTAGTCCGTTCCTTCCTGCGCAACGGTCACTTCATAGCCGCTGTTTTTGCCAAAGCGCGATACGTTTTCCACCGCGCACTTGTCATCCACCAGCACCACGAGCTCCGCGGGCGCATTCTTCTTCACTTCTTTCTGCACCATGGCCATAGGCATCGGGCAGGAAAAACCTCTTGCATCGATCATACTTGATTTCCTTTCTTTGCGCAACGGCAAATGTCGTGATTTAAGCGTCCTTTTCTTTCTTCTGCACGTTGAGAAGGCTGATGGCAAGAAGTACCACAATGCAGATGACAACAGCCACCTTGCCCGCGGTGCCGATGCCGCCGACCACGTATTCGCCCGCTTCGTTCACCGCATCCGCAGCGCCCGCAAGGCCGAAGTTGTGGGAGATGGCGGCGCCGGCGATCATGCCGAATACGGAGACCGCGCTGTCGCCGTTGCCCTCACCCGCGAGGATGAGCTGTCGGAGCGGGCAGCCACCGAGGAGCACGCTGCCCCAGCCGACGAGGAACATGCCAAGGATGTTCCAAAGATGCGCGCTGTGGGCGATGGGCTGGCTTTCAAAGCCGAGCTTAAACTTGCCCTGAACAAGGTTGCCGATGAGCACGAGCACAAAGATGGCAACAAAGCCGTAGAGGAGCTTGAGATCACGGAACATGAAGGTATCGCGCAGACCGCCTACCATGCAGAGGCGGGAACGCTGTGCAAGGGCACCGACCACAAGGGCGATGGCAAAAGCCGCAATGATGGGCGCATGCATGGAACCGGGGCCCGCTTCGCTGGCCTTAAAGAGGGTGGGCACGGCAGCGGCAAGGATGAAGAGACCCGCAAGGACCGCAGGCAGGATGCCGCCTTCCGCATTGCCGAGGGTATAGCTGCGTTTGAGGGAGAAGCCCTTCTTGAGGAAGAAGATACCGACAAGGATACCGAGCGCAAAGCCCACCATGCCGACGAGGGCATTGAGGTCACCGCCGCCGAGACGGATGACCATACGGAGCGGGCAACCGAGGAACACGAGGGCGCCAATCATGACGACCATGCCGAGCACAAAGCGGGTCGCAGGGGAAGAGCCGCCCTTTGCGCGGAACTCGCCCTTTACAAGCGCCATTACAAAAGCACCCAGCACAAGGCCGATGATCTCGGGACGGATATACTGCACTTTAGCCGCACTGTGAAGGCCAACGCCGCCGGCGATGTCACGCAGGAAGCAGGCGATACAGAACCCCATGTTTGCCGGGTTGCCGAAAAGCGTCAGCAGCACGGCTGCGATGCCGACTACCGCGCCGGCGATCACAACAAGCCAGCTGATCTTTTTCATTGTTTTGTTCCCCCATTTCAAATGATAAAAATAATGAGTACAAGCATGTAGCTCATACCCATTATAAAAAAGCCTCACTGAAAAAGGAAATTCTGTTTTTCTATTTTATCGGATCTATCATTCATTGTATCAATCACAATATCTTTTGTGCTTCGCTGCGCACATAGTTCACAAAACGCTGTTCAAAGGCTGTAAGCGCCACATCCCGCCGCCAAGCAAGATAAATGGTGCGATAAACGCCCTCATTATCAAGATCAAACGCTACGAGCCTGCCGAGAGCAAGCTCCTCCTGCACCGCAAGGGCGGAGATAATGGCGATGCCAAGGCCCTGGGATACGCCGGTTTTCACCGTTTCCGGGTTATCCATACGGGCGACGATGCTGAGGTTTTCCGTAGAAACGCTTTTCGCGGCAAGATAGTTTTCCACGGATTGCTGGGTGCCGGAGCTTTCTTCCCTCGCGATCATGGGTTCGCCGAGAAGTTCAAGGCCGTTCGCGCCCGCTTCCCGCATTTTGCGGAACCGCTCGCTGTTTTCCGTAATGAGCACAAGCCTGTCCCTTGCGATGGGATAGGAAACAAAGCGCCTGTCATCGGGCGCCGCGCCGAGGAGGCCCATGCGGACTTCGCCTTTTTCAAGCATATTCCTAACGGCGTCGCTGTCGCCGCGGCGCAGGGTGTAGCGGGTGCCGGCATTGCGCTTGAGAAAGCCTGCCATCAGCTTGGGAAGAAGATACTGTGCCGGCACCGTGGAAGTGCCGATGTGAAGCATCTCATGCTCCGAATCCTTCCTCATTTCCTGCAGTGCCTCACAGCGGGCAAGGATATCCTTTGCCGCATTGTAAACGCGCTTGCCGTCCTCCGTCAGGGCAAACCTGCGCCTTGCGCCCCGAAGGATGAGCTGCACGCCGAGTTCTTCCTCCAGCGACTGGATATGTGTGCTTACGGTGGATTGTGTCAGATGCAGCTTTTCCGCAGCGCGGGTGAAGCTTGCCTGCTCCACGGTCACGGCAAAGGTCTCAAGCTGTCTCAGGCTGATCTCCAACATATCGTGAACCCTTTCTTCCGTCACAATCGTAAAAATCAATGTGACATTTATTTTTCCTTATGCTATGCTCATTTCATCGGAAAGGAGCATGATTTTCGATGCAAAAAACCATCTATCTCGACAACGCCGCCACATCCTTCCCCAAACCCGAAGGGGTCAGCGACAGGATGAAGGAATACCTTGATTCCGTGGGTGCCACCATCAACCGCTCCGTCTACGGCAGCGCGCAGGATGCGGGGCTCGTTACCCTTACCCTCCGCGAGCGTTTGCGGCGGCTTTTCGCCTTTCCAGAAAAAGCCACCCATGTGATCCTGACATCCGGCGCAACGGCTTCTTTGAATATGATCATCAAAGGTGCGCTCAGAAGCGGCGATCACTGCATCGTGGGCAGCATGGAGCACAATGCCGTCATGCGCCCGCTCCGGCAGCTTGAAGGCGCTGCGTTCGACCGGATCCCCGCCGACCGGGAAGGAAAGCTTGATGTTTCCGCCCTGCCGGGACTGATCCGTGAAAATACGAAGCTCGTGGTCATCGGCCACGGTTCCAATGTATCCGGCACCGTACAGGATGCCGCGGCCATCGGCAGGATCTGCCGGGAACGCGGTATCCCCTTTGCCCTTGATGCGGCGCAGACCGCCGGGCATTACCCCATTGATTTCGCCGCCCTCGGCCTAAGCGCCCTGGCTGCGCCGGGCCACAAGGGGCTTCTCGGCCCTTCGGGCATCGGCGTGCTGCTTTTAAGCGACAGCTTTGCAAAGACCCTGACACCTGTTCTTGCGGGCGGCACCGGCAGCGCTTCCGACAGCGAATACCTGCCGGATTACCTGCCCGACAGGTTTGAATCCGGCACGCCCAACGTACCCGGCATCTACGGCCTTGAAGCGGCGGTACGCTTTGTGGAGGAAACGGGCGTTGAAACCCTCCGTGCCCATGAAATGGCCCTTTGCGAAAGGTTCCTTGCAGGGCTTCGGGATATTCCCGGCGTGCGCCTTTGCGGCACGCGCGATCCCGATTCCCGGGTGGGCGTGATCTCCGTCGATTTCCTTTCACAGGATAATGCGGAAGCCGCCTTCCGCCTTGAAAACGAATTCGGCATCCTGACCCGCTGCGGGCTGCACTGCGCGCCCAATGCCCACAAAAGCCTTGATACCTTCCCCCGGGGAACGGTTCGCTTCTCGCTTGGTTTCAAAAACACCGAAGCGGATGTGGATGCGGCCCTTGCCGCCATCCGCCTTGTCAGCGAAGGATGATCCGCTTGCCGCCCCTGTACGCTTCCACCGTTCCGATGCGCTGTGCGCTCGGGACGGTTTTTTTCAGCTCTTCAAAAAGCGCATCCGCATCCTTTGCGGCAACGCTGATCAAAAGGCCGCCGGCGGTCTGCGGATCGTAAAGAAGGTCCTGCTTTGCCTCCTCCACATCGCCGCCATCCACGGCGGCCTCCGCATAGCTGCGGTTGCGGTACATGCCCGCGGGCAGAAGGCCCATGCGCGCATGTTCGAGCGCCTCCGGAATGAGGTCGATATCCTCCACATTGAGGCAGATGGCCACATCGCTGCCCTCCGCCATTTCATAGGCATGGCCCGCAAGGCCGAAGCCCGTCACATCCGTGCAGGCATGGACTTCGTATTTCACCATGGCATCCCTGGCGGATTTGTTGAGGGTGGTCATCATGCGGTTGGCAAGCTCGAGCCCTTCCTCCGAAAGCAGATCCACCTTTGCGGCGGTGGTCAGAACGCCGATGCCGATGGGCTTTGTAAGGAACAGCACATCTCCCGGCTTTGCGCCCGAGTTGGTGAGCATCTTGTCAGGGTGGACAAAGCCCGTGACGCACAGGCCGTATTTCGGCTCATCATCGTGGATGCTGTGGCCGCCGGTGATGAGCGCACCCGCCTCGTATACCTTTTCGTAGCCGCCGCGGAGGATCTCCCTGACCGCCTCAAGGGGCAGGAATTCCGGAAACGCCATCACATTCAAACAAAGCTTCGGCTCGCCGCCCATGGCATACACATCCGAAAGGGCATTCACCGCAGCGATCTGCCCGAAAAGATAGGGATCATCCGCAATGGGCGGAAAGAAATCCACAGTCTGTACAAGGGCAAGCTCATCATTCAGTTTATAGACGGAAGCATCATCGCTTTTATCAAACCCGACCAGCAGGTTGGGATCGTGATGCACGCGGATGCCTTCCAAAAGTTCAGAGAGCACACCTGCTCCCACTTTTGCCCCTCACCCTGCGCAGTTCGCAAGCTGTGTGAGTTTGACTTCTTCCGGCTTCATACGATTCTCCTTCTCATATTTTCTCAGAGCATTATGGATAAAAAACCGATTCCCCGCAATTATATTCTTGCAGATTTATTTCTGCTTTGCAACGGTGCGGAGCATGAGGTTTTCTTCCTTCTGTTGATTTATAATTGATTTTATCAATAGTTGTAACAAAAGTAAAGGGCGGGTAATCCCCGCCCCTTTTTTATACAGAATTACCGCTTCACGCAGTAGGTATCCATGTAGGCTTCCATGCGCTCACGCATTGCGTCATCAATGTATACGTGGCCGTCCACTTCCTTGTTGTAAAGGCTTTCAAGAATATCCTTCACCGTCACGATGGGGAAGGTGCGGATGCCGAAATCGCGCTCGATCTCCTCAATGGCGGTCAGCTCGCCCTGGCCCTTTTCCATGCGGTCAACGGAAATGACAAGACCGGGCACTTCCACCTTGGCGGCGGAAAGCAGCACGGGCAGCGTTTCACGCACGGCGGTGCCGGCGGTGATCACATCCTCGATAATGAGGATCTTATCGCCATCCTTGGGCTTGTAGCCCACCATGGAGCCGCCCTCGCCGTGGTCCTTCACCTCTTTACGGTTAAAGCAGTAGAAAAGATCTTTGCCGGCGGTGCGGTAAAGGGCGGAAGCCGCGCTCACCGCAAGGGGGATGCCTTTATAGGCAGGGCCGAAGAGCGCAGTGATATCCGCCGGGATATCGCCGGAAGCGATGTGCTCTTCGATGCAGGCGGCATAAAACTCGCCGAGACGGGCGATCTGCGCGCCGGTTTTATAGTTGCCGGTATTGATAAAATAAGGGGTCTTGCGGCCGCTCTTGGTGGTGAAATCACCGAAGGTCAACACGCCCGCTTTCGCCATGAAGGCGATGAATTCGGATTTATAGCTCATGGTATTCCTCCCGTATATCAGGCTTTCAAAGCCGCAATGTTACTGTAGCCGTTCTGTTCCATGAAAGTTCTGATGCCTTCCACCACATCCACAGGCGCGGTGGGGTTCACAAGTGCCGCCGTGCCCACGGCAACAGCATCCGCGCCCGCCATCAGGAATTCCGCCGCATCTTCGCCGGTCATGATGCCGCCAAGACCGAGAATGGGCACCTTCACCGCGCGGCGCACCCCATACACCATGCGGATGGCAACAGGCTTCACCGCGGGGCCGGAAAAGCCGCCGGTGCCGTTGGCAAGAAGGGGTTTTTTGGTGCGAAGATCGATGCGCATGCCAAGGAGCGTATTGATAAGGGAAATGGCATCCGCACCCGCATCTTCAACAGCCTTTGCGATGGCGGTGATATCCGTTACGTTGGGGGTCAGCTTCACCATCAGCGGTTTTTTGGCGACCTTCTTCACCGCTTCCGTCACAGCTGCAGCCATGCGCGGGTCGGTACCGAAGCCGATGCCGCCCTCCTTCACGTTGGGGCAGGAGATGTTGAGCTCGAACATCTTCACATCCGTATCGTTGAGCATTTCCGTTACGGCGCAGTATTCTTCCACGCTGTGACCCGCAAGGTTGGCGATGACGGGCACATCATACTTGGCAAGGAAAGGCAGTTCCTCTTCGATGTAGGCCTTCGCGCCGGGGTTCTGCAGGCCCACCGCGTTGAGCATGCCGCCGTAGGTCTCCGCAATGCGGGGGGTGGGGTTGCCCATCCAGGGCTGCGCCGCCACGCCCTTGGTGATCACCGCGCCGAGGCGGGAAATATCATAAAATTCGCTCGAAGCCTTGGCAGAGAAAGTGCCGCTGGCGGTCATCACGGGGTTTTTCAGCGTAAGACCCGCGAAATTGACAGAAAGATCCACTTTCATGCTCATTCGAAGATCACCTCGCTCCCATCGAATACGGGGCCGTCCTTGCAGACCCGCTTCTGCACCACTTCGCCGTTGATCTCAAGCTTTGCGATGCAGCCCACGCAGGCACCGAAGCCGCAGCCCATCCGCTCTTCAAGGGAAACGAAGAGCTTCATATTGCGCTTTGCCGCAAAATCCCTGAGGGCGCGAAGCATGGGCTTCGGGCCACAGGAAAGGATCACGGTATCTTCGGGGAATTCCTTCGTTTCAAGCAGCTGCACGATGTTGCCCTTGAAGCCAAAGCTGCCATCCTCCGTAGCGATGAGCACTTCATCCGCCGCGGAATCGAATTCCTCCTTGAGGAACAGGGCATCGCGATAGCCCACAGCCACCGTGACCCGAAGGCCTTTTGCCTTCGCTTCCACGGCGGTCTCAAACAGCGGAGGTACGCCCACGCCGCCGCCAACCAGCAGCACGTGGCCACTTTCCGGCAGGGTATAGCCGTTGCCAAGGGGGCTTGATACGCCAAGGGTCTCCCCTTCCTGCATAGCTGCCATGATCTTTGTGCCTTCGCCGCCCGCACGGTAAACGAGGATCAGCCTGTTACCCTCCCAGCGGCAGATGCTGATGGGGCGGGGCAGAAGGTGCACGCCGTCGTTAAGATACACATTCACAAACTGCCCGGCACGACCCTGTTCCGCCGCATCGGGAAGAATGAGTTCCATTTGGTGGATGCCGGGGATCAGCTCCCTGTTGTGCGCGATGCGCGCCGTCATGACCCGCTTCATCCGAGAAGATCCTTCTGCATGGCGATAGCGGCATCGCGGGCAGCGGCCGCGAAATCCTTCTCGCCGTATTTTTCGCTCTTCCTGTAAGCGGCAATGATGCCGCGGGAGGAGTTCACGATGCAGCCGCGGCCATCCTTATCGAAGAAGCGGCGGATATCCTCTGCCTTGCCGCCCTGCGCACCGTAGCCGGGCACAAGGAAGAAGGTATGGGGCAGCGCCTCACGGGCACGCTCGCCCTCTTCGGGATGGGTGGCGCCCACCACGGCGCAGACGCGGCTGTAGCCGAGCTCGCCCATGGAATCCTTGCCCCATTCGCTGACAAGGTCCGCCACGCGAAGGTATACGGGCCTGCCGTCCACGAGCTTGTCCTGCAGCTCGCCGGAGGAGGGGTTGCTGGTCTTCACCAGCACGAAAATACCCTTGTCCGCCGCATTGCAGGCATCCACGAAGGGCTTGATGCCGTCAACGCCGAGGTAGGGGTTGACGGTGATGAAATCCTCATGCCAGAGGTCGAACGTTTCGCCTTCGATCTCCGTGCCGCCGATATGGGCCGCATAAGCCGCCGCAGTGGAGCCGATGTCGCCGCGTTTGATGTCGCCGATGACGATAAATCCCTTTTCCTTTGCAAGGGCCGCGGTCTTTTCATAAGCCGCAAGGCCCGCGATGCCGAAACGCTCATAGAAAGCGATCTGAGGCTTCACGGCAGGAACGATATCCTTCACCGCATCCATGATGGCGGTGTTGAAGGCAAGGAACATTTCCGCCACGGCTTCGGGGGTCTTGCCGTACTTGGCAAACATCTCTTCCTTCAGATAGCCGGGGATCATTTCAAGGGTGGGGTCAAGGCCCACGACGGTGGGGTTTTTGAGCGCGTCGATGCGCCTGATCAGTGCGTCGATCATAATACGTTGGCTCCTTCCTTTTATTGCATGTCATTGAATACGATATTGCCGCCGCATACGGTCAAAAGGGTTTTGCCGTATACCTCCATTCCTGCAAAGGGCGTGTTGCGGCCTTTGGAACGGAACGCAGCGGGATCAACGGTAAAGGGCGTTTCCACATCGAGCACGGCAACATCCGCCGCCGCGCCCACCTTGAGGGTGCCGCGGTTTTCATCCCGGAGGATCTTCGCGCCGTTGCTGCTCATCAGCTCCACAAGGCGGAAAAGGCTGATGTGGCCTGCCTTTACAAGAGCAGTATAGCTTACGGGGAAAGAGGTTTCAAGCCCGATGACGCCGTTCATGGCCTTTTCATAGCCCTGTTCCTTTTCCTCGCGGCTATGGGGCGCATGGTCGGTGGCGATGGCATCGATCGTGCCGTCCTTGACGGCTTCAATGACCGCCTTCACATCGTCCGCCGTGCGGAGGGGCGGGTTCATTTTGAAATGGCCGTGGGTGGCGCGGCTCTTGTCAAATACGAAATAATGGGGGGCAGTCTCCGCGGTGACATCATACCCTGCGGCCTTTGCAGCACGGATGAAGTCGAGGGAGAGCTTTGCGCTGATATGGCAAAGGTGCAGCTTTGCGCCCGCATCCCGGGCAAGGATCAGATCCCTTGCCGCAAGGCAGGCTTCGCCCGCTTCCGTGCCGAGAAGGGCATCATCCTCCGTGTGGTCAAAGACGGGGATATCCGCCTCTGCCGCCGCGCGGAAGGCTTTAAGCATCATGCCCGCATCCGCCACGGAACGTCCGTCTTCACTGATGGCACACGCACCGGCTTCCTTCATGCCCTTAATGTCCGCAAGCTCCGTGCCCTTCTGCCCCATGGTGATGGCACCCACCGCAAGGGCATTGATGCCCTCCTGACGGGAATGAAGGTCTTTCACCGCCGCCGGGGTATCGGTAACGGGTTTAAGGTTCGGCATCATGCACACAGTGGTGAAACCGCCCGCCGCCGCTGCGGCGCTGCCGGTCTTCATATCCTCTTTATAGGTAAAGCCGGGATCGCGGAAATGCACATGCAGATCGATGAGGCCCGGCATAACAAGGGCGCCCTTTACATCGATGCGTTCCCATTCGCCCGCGGGGATCTCGCCGAGGGAGACATTCTCCGCCCGGATCGCCGCCACGCGGCCTTCGGCAAGGTACAGTTCGCCCACTGCATCAAGGTTTTGTGTGGGATCCACGATGCGGCCGTTCACAATGCAAAGATTCATTCCGTTCACCTTTCCTTTCGGTCACAAAATGCTGTTATGTGAATACTTCCGCCGCAGTTTGCGGCGGAAGTATGTGGTTTTGTTCGGTTTTAAAAAGCGATTATTCCGCCTTCATGCTGACGATATCGTCGCAGTATTCACAGCGGTATTCGCGGGTCTCTTCGTTCATCAGATGGAAGATGTGCTGCGCATTGCGCTCCACGCTGGTCACACAGCGGGGGTTTTTGCACTTGATCACGTTGACGACCTTCTTGGGAAGCTCAAGGTTGATCTTCTTCACGATCTCGCCGTTTTCGATGATGTTCACGGTGGCGTTGGGGTCGAGAAGACCAAGAACGGTAAGGTCAACATCGGTCACGTTTTCGATCTTGATGATATCCTTGCGGCCATGCTTTTCGCTGGTGGCATTCATGATGAAGGCAACGGTGTTCTTTTTGGTGTCGATCTTGAGGTAATCAAGGATCTTGTTGCCGGTGCCGGCGGTGATGTGGTCGATAACGATGCCGCGTTCGATGCTGTTGACGATCATGGTGATATCCTCCCTTTCTTACTGAAGTTCAATGCCGAGCAGCTTCATGATGAGCGCCATGCGCACGAACATGCCGTTCCTGGCCTGTTCGAAGTAAAGGGCGCGGGGGTCGTCATCCACTTCCACGGCGATCTCGTTCACGCGGGGCAGGGGATGAAGCACCATCATGTTTTCGTTGGCAAGCTGCATCTTTTCCTTGTCGAGGATGTAGAAATCCTTCAGGCGGATGTAATCCTCTTCATTGAAGAAGCGCTCACGCTGCACGCGGGTCATGTAGAGCACGTCGAGCTCGCCGAGCACATCCTGCATCTTGCGGACTTCCTGATAGGGGATGTTGTTGGCCTCGATCACGCCGCGGCGGACATAATCCGGGATGCGGAGCTCTTCGGGGGAGATGAGAATGAACTTGATACCGGCATATCGGGAAAGGGCCTTGATGAGGGAATGCACGGTACGGCCGAACTTAAGGTCGCCGCAGAGGCCCACGGTCAGGTTCTCGAAACCGCCCTTGCGGCGGCGGATGGTGAGAAGGTCGGTGAGGGTCTGGGTGGGATGCTGGTGGCCGCCGTCACCGGCGTTGATCACAGGCATATCGGTGCTGTTGGCGGCAACGCGGGGCGCGCCTTCCTTGGGGTGACGCATAACGGCAACATCGGCATAGCAGGCGATGGTACGGATGGTATCGGAAATGCTTTCGCCCTTCGCAACGGAGCTGGAGTTGGGCTCGGAGAAGCCGATGACCTGGCCGCCGAGACGCAGCATGGCAGCTTCGAAGCTGAAGCGGGTACGGGTGCTGGGCTCATAGAAGAGGGTGGCGAGCAGCTTGCCGTCGCAGGCATGGGCAAAACGCGGCGGATCGGCGATGATCTCATCGGCGAGATCGAAGATCTCTTCAAGTTCGGCAACGGTCATGTCCATGGGTTCGAGAATGCTTTTCCCTTTCAGCATGTTGGACTCCTTTCTTTTATCGCAACAAAATTTGGCTAAAAAAAATCTTCCCGGAAAAAGGGAAGATCAAATAACATATAAAAAAGAATGGAAATGGCGGAAGCAAACAGGGCGACCGATGGCCGGAACCAAAGTATCGTGAAGCCGCTTCATACCTTTCCCCTCCTCCTTTGTGCTTAACCTTTGGTATGTTAGCATATCCGCCCTCTTTCGTCAAGCACCGCAGCGCATTTTTTCCGGCGTTTTTTTTGCCGGTTTCCTCTCTGTTCACATTTCCTCCCCCATGCTTCACATCTTATCCATTGCAATCATCCACCGCCTGTATTACAATTTTGACACACTCTTCAAAAAGTGAGGTTCTTTCTTTATGCGTATGCGAGATCGTCTTGTACGCTTTATGGCGGGGCGCAACGGCGCGGACCAGCTAGCCCGTTTTGTTTCCATCGTTTCCTGCGTGCTGCTCGTTGTTTCCATGTTCATCCGCAACGGCATCGGCACCGCGCTCTGGATGATCGCCTTCGCCCTTCTTATCTACAGCTATTTCCGCATGTTCTCCAAAAACACCGCCAAACGCTATACGGAAAACGCCAGGTTCCTTTCTCTGAAATACAAAGTCACAAACTGGTTCAACCGCAAAAAAGAGCGGGTGAAGCAGTCTAAGACCCACCGTTTCTACCGCTGCCCCCAGTGCGGCATCACCACCCGCATCCCCAGGGGCAAGGGCAAGATCAAGATCACCTGCCCCAAGTGCGGCAATCAGTTCATCCGCAAAAGCTGATCTTCTTTCATGTTCGGTTATGTCATTGCAAATAAAGAAGCGCTTACGGAGCCGCAGCTCACGCGTTACCGCGCGTATTACTGCGGCGTTTGTCATGCTTTAAGAAGCCGCTTTGGCGAGGCAGCGCGGTTCACGCTCACTTACGATACCGCTTTTTTGGCGATGCTGCTTTCCTCCCTTTACGAACCGGATACAAAGGAAAGCCGAAGCCGCTGCCTGCCCCATCCGAAAACGCCCCAGCTGTGGCTTGAAAACGAATTCACCGTCTACGCGGCGGATATGAACATCGCCCTTGCCTACCATAACCTTCTCGATGACTGGCAGGATGACAAAAACCTGCCCGCAAAGGCAGGGGCTGCACTGCTGAAAACGCGGTATGATTCCGTTGCCGCCCGCTATCCCCGGCAGTGCGGCGCCATCGAAGCGATGCTTCGCGCCCTTGCGGAAGCGGAAACCCTCTCCCCCGTCCCTGCGGACGGAGCGGCCAACGCCTTCGGCTCCTTGATGGGCGAGCTGTTCGTTTATTATGAAGAAGATCACTGGGCGAATACGCTGCGCCTGATGGGCGGTGCCCTCGGCCGGTTCATCTACATGGCGGATGCATACCTTGACCTTGCCGCAGATGAAAAAAAGCGCCGGCCGAATCCGCTTTTTCCGATGAAAGAGCGGGGAGACTTTGAAGAGACGGTCAAAACGCTGCTGACCATGCACATGGGCGAATGTGCCCTTGCATTTGAAAAGCTGCCGCTCATTGACGATGCGGACATCCTGCGCAACATCCTTTACAGCGGCATTTGGACACGCTATCACCTGCACAGGCAGAGAAAGGAACGCCGAAAAGCATGAAAAGCCCCTACCAGATCCTCGGTGTTCCCGAAACAGCCACCGATGATGAAGTAAAGCAGGCTTACCGCAAGCTCGCAAAGAAATACCACCCGGACGCCAACCCGGGCGACAAGGTAGCAGAACAGAAAATGAAGGAGATCAACGCCGCCTACGATCAGATCATGAATAAGCAGACCGGCACAGGGCAAGGAAGTTACGGCGGTTACGGCGGTTACGGCAATTACGGCGGTTACGGCAATTACGGCGGATATTCCGGCTACGGCGGCTACGGCAGCCGCACCCGGCAGGAGGAATCCCCCCGAATGAGCGCCGTTTACAACTTCCTGTCCTACGGCCGCTATCAGGAGGCCCTCAACGCCCTTTCCGGCATCCCGGAATCGGAGCGGGGCGCCCGTTTCCATTATTACAGCGCCCTTGCCCACCGTGGGCTCGGCAACAGGATGCTTGCCATGGAGCATGCGGAGCGCGCCGCCTATATGGAACCTTCCAATGAAGAGTATCAGGATCTTCTTGCCGCCCTCAAAAACCCCGGCAGCGCCTACAGCGACTTTGGACGGGGCTATACGGTGTCGATGCCGGGTATGGGCAGCATCTGCCTCAGCGTATGTTTGATGCAGCTTCTGTGCCGGTTCTGCTATTGCTAAAAAACGAAGATGACCCGCAAAACCAAACCGCCGCATGCGAAACCGCATGCGGCTTTTTCTTTACTTCTCCCCTGTTTTGAAGTACCATAGAGGTTGAAAACACATCCCCTTTTTTAAATTGAAACAGGAGGAATCCCATATGCCCGATTATATGAAGCTGCAGAACGGCAGCGATATCCGCGGCGTGGCCATCGCCACGGAAGGCGGCAAGCCCGTAAACCTGACAAAGGAGTGTGTGCACGCCATTGGCGGTGCCTTTGCGAAGTGGCTGAAGGAAAAGCTGGGCGAAGGCGTTGCCCGTGTGGCCATCGGCCGCGATTCCCGTTTAAGCGGTGCTGAGCTGGGGCTTTGGCTGCAGGAAGGTCTTTGCGCCGCCGGTCTTGACGTGACGGATTTCGGCCTTTGCACCACCCCCGCCATGTTCATGTGCACCGTGATGGAAGGCTATCAGTATGACGGCGCGGTGATGATCACCGCCAGCCACCTGCCCTTTGAGCGCAACGGTTTCAAGTTTTTCACCGCCAAAGGCGGCCTTGAAAAGAAGGATATTGCCGCTATTTTGACCTCCGCCGGCGAAGGCAGCTTTGAAACGGGCCTTTGCGGCAAACGGGACAGTTTCGATTTCCTGCCCGCCTACGCGGCCATGCTGACGGAAAAGATCCGCACTGCCGCGGGCGAGGAAAAGCCCCTTTGCGGCCTTAATATCATTGTGGATGCGGGCAACGGCGCAGGCGGATTCTTTGCGGAAAAAGTACTTGCACCCCTCGGTGCCAAAACCGCCTGTAGCCAGTTCCTTGAACCGGACGGCCGCTTCCCCAACCATGCCCCCAACCCGGAAAACGCCGCCGCCATGGAAGCCATCCGCAATGCAGTCATTGCAAGCAAGGCGGATCTAGGCATCATCTTCGATACGGATGTGGACCGCGCCGGCGCCGTGCTCAGCGATGGCAGCGAACTCAACCGCAACAAGCTTATCGCCATCCTTGCGGCGATCCTGCTGCGGGAGCATCCCGGCACCACCATCGTGACGGACTCCATCACCTCCACGGGTCTTGCATCGTTCATCGCCGAAAAGGGCGGCATCCATCACCGCTTCAAGCGCGGCTATCGCAACGTGATCAACGAGGCGGTGCGCCTCACCGCACAGGGGCAGGATGCCCAGATGGCCATCGAGACCTCCGGTCACGGCGCGCTGCAGGAAAACTATTACCTTGATGACGGCGCATACCTGATGGTGAAGCTGCTCATTGAGCTTTCCCGTGCCCGCAAGGAGGGCCGCAGCTTGGAATCCCTGATCGAAACGCTGCAGGAGCCCAAGGAAAGCGCGGAGTTCCGCATGCCCCTTCTTGCGGAGGATTTCGCCGCTTACGGCAACAAGGTGATCTCTGCGCTGCAGGAATACGCAAAGGCACAGGATGGCTGGCAGCCTGCAGAGCCCAACTTTGAAGGCGTGCGCGTGCAGATCGGCGACGGCTGGTTCCTGCTCCGCCTGTCCCTGCACGATCCGCTGATGCCCCTGAATATCGAAAGCGATGCGAAGGGCGGCGTCAAAACCATCGCCGCAGCGTTGTATGATTTCCTGAGGGATTTCCCCGGGCTTGATTCAGGCAGCCTGCGGGATGCGTAACACCATGGCATCTATCCGCACCGCACTGCCGGAAGAGTTCGCCGCCGTTTACAGGTTTTATGATGAACTTGTTGCGGCCCAAGCACAAGCGCAATACAAGGTAAAATGGCGGATGGGCGTTTACCCCACCGCCGAATACCTTCGCGATTCCATTGAAAACGGACAGCTTTACATCGCCCTTGAAGAAGATAGGATCGCTGCGGCAATGATCCTGAACCACAGCTGCAGCGAAAAATTCAGAAACGGCCCGTGGCAGACCCCCGCGGAGGGCGAAAGGGCGCTCATCATCCACACCCTCGGCGTACACCCGCAGCATGAGCGGAAGGGGTATGCAAAGGCACTCGTTGCCCATGCCGTTAATGTTGGCCGCAGCAAGGGCTGCGCCGCCATCCGCCTTGATGTGATCGCAGGGCATGTACCGGCACTCAGGCTCTATGAGGGACTCGGTTTCCGCCATGTGGGCGCTTTTCACGTGGTATTTGACGAAACCGATTCCTCGGATTTTGAGCTGTACGAATTGCCGCTGTAAGAAAACGAAAAAAGGCAGAGAACCAAGTTCTCTGCCTTTTTTGCTTGTCGTTTAGTTGAGGCCGTAGCGCTTCTTGAAGCGGTCTACGCGTCCACCGGTGTCCACCAGCTTCTGACGGCCGGTGTAGAACGGATGGCACTTGGAGCAGATTTCGACCTTGAGCTCGCCCTTAACGGAACCGCTCTTGAAGGTCTCGCCACAGGCACAGCGCACGATGCACTCGCCGTAAGACGGATGGATGTCCTTCTTCATTCGTTTCACTCCTCATAATATTTGCTGGGCGCAGGGCGATTAGCCGCCCTCCTGCTGCATTGGCGCAAATGACGCCCGCCGGGTGGGCACACCCGAACAGAAGATATTATAGCGCACAACCCCGCCTTATTGCAAGCATTATTTTTGCAAAAAAGCGGGGTTTTTGGCCGAAATTCAAGATTTAATTGATCCGTTTGCCGGCGCTGTAGCCATCCTTTTCATAGATCTTGCTCCAGGCGGTCAAACGCTGGATGAATTCCTCGTTGGTGTCGGTCTTGTCGAGCATGCCGATCAGCTGTTCCGTTACTTCCGGCGGGTTGCCTGCCGCCAGGTTGCGGCGCATGGAGAACACGGCGTCCATTTCATCTTTCGTAAGCAGCAGCTCTTCCTTACGGGTGCCGGATTTGTAGATATCGATGGCCGGGAAGATGCGCTTCTCGCTCATCTTGCGGTCAAGGTGGATCTCCATGTTGCCGGTACCCTTGAACTCTTCGTAAACGATATCATCCATACGGCTGCCGGTCTCGATGAGTGCGGTGGCGATGATGGTAAGGCTGCCGCCGCCTTCAATGTTGCGGGCGGAGCCGAAGAAGCGCTTGGGCTTATGGAGTGCACCCGGATCCATACCGCCGGAAAGCGTTTTGCCCGTGGCGGGAATGGTGATGTTATAGGCGCGGGCAAGGCGGGTGATGGAATCCATCAGCACCACCACATCTTTTCCCTGTTCCACAAGGCGCATGGCCCGCTCATGGGTCATTTCCGCCACACGGGTGTGGTGTTCGGGCAGCTCATCAAAGGTAGAGTACAGCACCTCGCCCTTGATGGAACGCTGCATATCCGTCACTTCCTCCGGACGCTCGTCAATGAGGAGCACGATCAGATGCATATCCGGATAGTTGGTGGAAATGCCGTGGGCGATGTTTTTGAGAAGCGTCGTTTTGCCGGATTTCGGTTGGCTGACGATGAGACCGCGCTGCCCCTTGCCGATGGGGGCGATGAGGTCGATCAAACGGATGGCGGTGTTCTGGTCGCGCCCGAGACCCGCGCATTCAAGGGTGATGCGCTCGTTGGGATAGATGGGCACAAGCTCTTCAAAGGGCTTTCGCGTCTGCGCCTTTTCCGGATCTTCCCCGTTGACGGCAGTGATGTAAAGAAGCGCAAGGAAGCGTTCACCCTCCTTGGAGGGGCGGGTCTTGCCGGTCACAAGATCGCCTGTCTTCAGGTTGAAGCGGCGGATCTGCGCAATGGAAACGTAAACATCCCGCGTGCCGGGCAGATAGTTTTCCGAGCGGAGGAAGCCGTAGCCGTCGGGCAGCACTTCCAGCACGCCCTCGCAGTCACCGCAGGCGCCCGCTTCGAGCATTTCCGGCACGGCGGGATTGCTTGTACCGTATTCCTTGTTGTAATAGCCCTCGTTTTTCATCTGGCGGAAGCCGTCTTCCCCTTCATACTGGGACATAAATCCTTCCTGTCGCCCATAGTTTTCCTGGGGTGCACGGTAGCCTTCCCGGTATTCGCCCCGGTTGTAATCGGGACGGTAGCCGCCATTCTGGTAACCCTGATTCTGGTAGCCCTGGTAGTTGTTTTCACGGCGGTTATAGCCGTTTTGATAGCCGCCGTCGCGCCCCTGGTTGTTGTAGTTGTTATAAGGGCGGTTCTGGGGCACATAGTTTTGGTTATACTGGCGGCGGTTGTTGTAGCCGCCGGGCTGATACTCCTGCCGGGGCGCCCTGTACTGGGGCTGCTGCGGATAGCCGCCACGCCGCTGCTCGTAAGCAGGCACGGCAGAAGGATCCTCCTGCTGCATCTGGAAGGAGGGCTGGGATTCGGGCGCAGCCTGCCGGGCGGGAACCGGTTCCGGCTCCGCCGCGGGTGCTGCGGCAGGGGCGGGAACAGGTGCCGGGACGGCGCTCTCCGTTTCCGGATCGGAGGACTTCTTTACAGCTTCAACGTTGCCCCCGCTCATAATGATATCCACAAGCTCGCCCTTTCTGTATTTGGTAAGGGATTTTACCCCCTGCAGTTTGGCGATCTCGCGCAGGTCGTTCAAGCTCTTTTCCTGAAGTTGTTCTCTCGTCACGGTGCTCTCCTTTCGAAAAAAGGCTATAAAATCCAGATGGCAGGCTTCTGTCATCCAATTCAAGCATGATAAATTTTAAATTCGGTGTCGTTCAGATAATATGAGTATTCCCCTTAAACCGGAAATAAAACATTATTTGTGTTGAAAAAACTGAAAATTGCCACAGATCGGCATATATATTAACTATACTCTGCATATTCTTCCTTGTCAAGACAACAGCGCGGTATTTTCCGTCGGGCACAGGCATATATCTTTCCATAGCCCGGCTAAGGCTTTTTGCCTTACACATCTCTTTTTGGGGAGGAACGCATATGGAACCGAGGATGAACGAAGCGAACACCATGCGCATCCGCGCGCACACCATCCACATCGATAACCGGGAAGCGATCAGCGTGACCGGCGTAAAGGATGTGGACAGCTTCAACGAACAGGAAGTTGAGCTTTTGACCGAAGCGGGAGAGCTGCGCATTGAAGGAAACGGCCTTCGCATCACAAAACTGAGCCTTGATGAAGGGCATGTGATCGTGGAAGGGGAGATCATCGCCCTTGAGTATGCGGAAGCGCCCGGCGAGCGCGGTTCCCTGTTTTCGCGCATGTTCCGCTGAAGCCATGGAAAGCCCCCTGCAGCAGATCCCCGTTTTTCTTGGCGCCCTTTACGGCGGGATCGTGATCGGCCTTGTTTTCACGGCATTTCGCCCGCTGCATGCTCTTTTCGGCAGCGGGCGCATTGCGGACGGCATTCTCGACGCGCTGTTTTATGCCCTTGCGGGCGTGATCGCCGCGCTGACCATCTACCGCATCAACGGCGGCACGCTGCGGCTTTATGTGATCGCAGGTCTGCTTCTCGGCGTATTTCTGGAGATCCGCTCCATCGATGCACTGCTCTGCCTTCTCGTTGAAAAGGGAAAGGCGCTGCAAGCAAAATTCATAAAAAAACGCTTGTAATCCCGCGCCCAATGGCTTATATATATTATTAGGGAAGTTATCGCATCCGCCGCAAAAAGGAGTTTCATGAAGCAAAAGCGCAAATTCAGGATCACGCCGAAATTCATCGCACTGCTGACCGTACTGTGCGTTGTTTTCGCATGCATGATCTACTTTTCGCAGGAACAGAAACTCAATGAGATCGCCGCGGAAGAAGCGCTGCTGCAGCAGGAATACGAAGCCATGCAGAACGAGGAACAGCGCCTTGAATACATGATCGAATACGCAAAGAGCAATGAATACCTCATCCAGTACGCCCGTGAAAAGCTGGGATTCGTGCTTCCGGATGATATCAAATTCAATATCGAAGAAAACGACTGATCAAAACGGCGCATCTGAAAACGGTGCGCCGCACGTTTGTCTAAAAGGAGGACAAGCCATGGAAAAGACGCGCCACGCCATCATCGATATCGGCAGCAATTCCATCCGCTATCTCGGCAAAGCCCCGGAAAAGCGGCTTATTACCACCCGCCTTGCGGAAGGGCTGATCACCACGGGAAAGCTTTCCGATGCGGCAATGGAAAGAAGCGTTTCCGCCGTCCGCAGCTTTGCTGCCCTTGCAGCGGAAGAAGGACTTACCCCTGCCGCCTACGCCACGAGCGCCGTGCGGGATGCAGCGAACAGGGATATATTCCTTCGCGCCGTAAAAGCGGAAACAGACATCGATATCGACGTTTTGAGCGGCGAACGGGAAGCGGAATACGCCCGCCTCGGCGCAGCGCAGGAGGGGGGCATCATCGACATCGGCGGCGGCTCCAGCCAGATCGTGGCGGAAGGCTTTGCCCAAAGTTGGCCCGTGGGCTGTGTGCGCGCAAAGGAATGGGGTGAGGAACGCAATGCCGCTTCCTTCGATGCGCTCCAAAGCGCTCTTGAAGCAAAATTCCATGCCATTTACCGCTTCCCCCGGCTTTTCACCCCCCGCTTTACGGGTGTCGGCGGAACGATCACCACCCTTGCGGCCCTTTCAAAGGGCATGACCGCCTATGACAGGGCAGCTGTGGCTGACATCATCCTGACCCCGGAAACGGTGGAAAGCCTTGCCCGCAGTCTCTATGCGGAAGGCGGAGAAAGGCGCAGTTCCCACCCGCTTCTTTTGGAACGGCACGATGTGATCGTTCCCGGCGCGCTGATCCTTCTTCACATCATGCGGGGCATGAATATCTTTGAACTGTATGTTTCCGATGCGGACGGCATGGAAGGGTATCGAAACTATCTCGAAGGAAAATAAGCATATCAAAAGCGGCATCCCGCAGGATGCCGCTTTTTTATTGTTTGTTTCGGTACTCCTCCTCCGCCGCCACTTTGTCACGGTACGGTGCGCTTTCGGGCAGCGCGCGCAGGCTGGAAAACACGGAAAGATCATTCCAGAAATGCATGGGATAGGCACGGCGGGTATCCGTATGGCGCATGAACCAATCAAAGCCCCGGGCGAAGTCCCCTTCCTGCCGGGGATCGAGCACAAGGAAGGCCGTATCGATGGGGATCTGCGCAAGACACGATATCTCCGCGCGAAAGCGTTCCGTCATGCGGCGGTTGCCAGCTTCGGTTTTGTCATCCCACACCCAATCGTGAAGATCGCCTGCATGGAAGATGTTCTTCCCTTCCGCGCTGACGAGAAACGCGACGCCCTCATCGGTGGAATCAAGGGTGGTAACT
The DNA here is from genome assembly GCA_015056105.1 of Clostridiales bacterium. GTDB lineage: Bacteria > Bacillota > Clostridia > Christensenellales > CAG-138 > UBA1685. The sequence goes on from SVGX01000014.1 coordinate 20,494, forward strand.
TTGATCTCGCCGAAATCGTGTGTTTCATGGGCCCTGACAAAGCGGATTCTTTCAAAAACCGCCTTTTCAACGCCCCGCTTTTCAAATGCTGCGGCGCCCCATTTGCGGCGTATATCCCTTGAAAGGATATACGTCACGTTCGGATGATGTTTCACAAGATCAAACACCGCGAAATTGAAATGGTCCCTGTGGGCATGGCTTGCAAACACATACAGGGGTTTCTCCGGGGAAAAGGCAGGCATGGCGCCCTCGAAATAATCAAAAAGAAGCACCATGCCCGAAAGCTCCAAAGAAAAGCCGCTGTGACCGATGTAGGTGATCCGTTCCATCAGCGTTTGACCGTCTTATACTTTTTGGCAGGTACCTTGTTCTTGAGAAAAGCTGCAAGGGTTTCCGCCGTGCCGCTTTCAAAGCCATCCTTGGATACGATGTAAGCCTGGCGGGCATTGGCATAAAGATAGAAGGCATCCGGCGTTTCCCAAATGTCGAAAAGGCGCTCGTAATAAGCCTTGTCCTCCCTGCCGTTCACGGTGATGGTGAAACCGTTTTTATGGAAGGCATAGCGCTGTGTGAGATCCGCAAAGGAGGATTTGTCAAACTTCTTTCCCGGGGCAATAAAAAGGGCATAATAGCGGCGGGCGAAAAGGTAGACCGCAAAGGCGACCACCAGCACATAAAGCCACGCCTTGGCGCGGATGGCAAGAAAAGCGCCCGCGATCAGCGATACGATCACGAGGGCAAAGAGCACTTCGGTGCTTCGGGGATACTTCTTGAAAAGCCTGGCGTTGAACTGCTGAAAGCGCAGCACGGTATCCTTGTTGTAGGTCGTGGTGTTGATGATATCCATTTGTCCGCTCCGTTCATTTGTTTTTCGGAAAGATCATTTTCATAAAAGACGGGATGTATTTACTGTACCATTTTTTGCGGCACTTGGCAATGCATTCCCCTCTTCCCGCCGTATCTTTATGTGAAAGGAACGCAATCGGGAATTGCACTTGCTGCAAAAGTAAGGTAGGATAAAAGCATGAAAGCCTGTTATGAAAAATTCAGCATCAAAAATACCTTTCGCTGTCCCAAATGCGGTGCAGCCCTTTCCCTTTCACTGCAAAGCCTGCTCTGTGAAAACGGACACTGTTTTGATGTTGCCAAAAAAGGATATGTGAACCTTGCCCTCGGCAGGGGCGGCAGCCTTAAATATGATAAAACCCTGTTTGAAAGCCGCGGCATTATCTTAAAAGCCGGTTTTTATGCGCACATTCTGGAGGCGGCAAAGACGCTTCTTTCGGAAGCGGGCGCGAAGCGCATCCTCGATGCGGGCTGCGGCGAAGGCTATTACGCCCGTGCCCTTGCGGCGGAAGGCATGGAAGTTTATGCCTTTGACCTTGCAAAGGATGCGGTGGCCCTTGCGGCGGAAGGCGGCACCCCCGTCAAGCTGATGGTGGCAGACATGACCGCTATCCCACTTGCGGATGGCAGCATGGATGCCATACTGGATGCCTTTTCCCCCGCCCATTACGGGGAATACAAAAGAGTCTTGAAAGACGCGGGCCGCATCGTGAAGATCATTCCCGCCGAAAACCACCTGAAAGAACTGCGTGCTGCTGCAGCGCCCTTTCTTCGCCACAACGAATACGAAAACGGTGCAGATGTGGAAGCCCATTTTTCTTCCCATTTCCGCCTGCTCCAAACAATGGAGGCGGAGCGGACATTCCCGCTTACAGATGATCTTCTCCCCCACCTTCTTCGCATGACGCCCTTGCTGTTCGGTGTGGATGCAACTGCACTCCCCCTTGATACACTTCGTGAGATCACCGTTGCCGCAAAGCTTCTGATCGGCGAAAAGGAATAAAAGCCCATCTGTTTTCAGAAAGGTACACACCATGGCACAATACATTCTCGGCATCGACATCGGCACCACATCGGTAAAGGCCATCCTGCTCTCTTCCGAAGGAAAGATCGTGGATGAAGCCACCAGGGAACATGACCTTCTCTCCCTTCACGCCAACTGGGCAGAGGAGGATGCAAACACCTGGTGGCAGAACACCCTGTTTGCGGTAAGCGATCTCACCGCAAGAAACAAGGATAAGCTTGCGGATCTTAAGGCTATCGGCTGCAGCGGCATGGTGCCCGCTATCGTGTTCCTTGATGAAAACGATGCACCTCTTCGCAACACCATCCAGCAGAACGATGCGCGGGCCATCGATCAGATCGAAAAGATCACAAAGGCCCTCGATCAGGAAACGCTTTTCGCCCGCACCGGCGGTTACACTAACCAGCAGCACATCCTGCCCCGTATCCTTTGGGTGAAGGAAAACGAGCCCGATGTGTTTGAAAAGACGAAAACCGTCATGGGTTCTTATGATTATATTGCCTTCAAGCTGACAGGCGTCAAGCAACTTGAAATGAACTGGGCGGTGGAAAGCGGCTCCTTTGACGTTCACACCCGGAAATGGATCGGCGAATACCTTTCCGCTTTCGGCATCGATCCCGCCATCCTGCCGCCGGTGAGCCCCTCCATGCAGGTGATCGGTAAGACTCTGCCCGGCATTGCAGGGCTTCCCGCAGGCATCCCCGTTATTTCCGGCAGCGCAGACCATGTGGCATCCACCCTTGCGGCGGGCATTATAGACCCCGGTGATCTGCTCATCAAATTCGGCGGTGCGGGGGATATCCTTTACTGCACCGATACCGTCACCCCCCATCCGCTGCTCTTTTTCGATTACCATATCGTGCCGGGGCGCTACCTTCTCAACGGCTGCATGGCATCAAGCGGCTCCCTTGTAAAATGGTACACACGGGATATCCTCGGGCTAAACGACAAGGATACCTTCCGCAAGCTGGATGAAGAGGCGGAACGCGTTCCGCCTGCCTCCGACGGGCTTTTCGTACTGCCCTATTTCATCGGTGAAAAAACGCCGCTGTTCGACCCCACCGCCCGGGGCGTATTCGTGGGGCTTACCCTTGCCCATAAGCGGGGCGCCATCTTTAGGGCCATCCTTGAATCCGTCATTTACGGCTTCCGCCACCATGTGGATGTGCTCAAAGACGCAGGGTATGCGATCCGCCGCGTTTATGCCACCAACGGCGGCGCAAAAAGCCGCTTCTGGTGCCAGATCGCAGCGGATGTGCTGGGCTGTGAGATCGTATCCTTTCCGGCACACCCGGGCAGCGCCCTTGGCGTTGCATTCCTTGCAGGCATGGCGGCAGGCGTGTTCCAAAGCTGGGAGGATATCCACACCTGCCTCACGGAGCGGCGCATATTCCGCCCCATTGCGGAAAACAAAAAGATCTACGACAGGGCATACCCCATTTTCCGCAGTCTTTATACGGCGCTCACCCCAAGCTTCGCCGCCATCAACAAGCTTTACGAAGAATAAAACAAATTTCAAATACATGCAAACCACAAAGGAAAGGAAACAATAACATGAACTGGATGGAAGATCTTTTCGGCGTTAAAAAACCCATCATCGCAATGTGCCATCTGCAGCCCCTGCCCGGCGATCCCGATTACGATGAGATCGGCGGCATGGACAAGGTCATCGAACTTGCCCGCCATGATTTCCGCGCCCTGCAGGAAGGCGGCGTGGACGGCGTGATGTTCTCCAACGAATTCAGCCTGCCTTATCTGACCAAAGTGCGCCCCTCCACCATCGCAGCGATGGCTTATGTGATCGGCGAACTGCGCCGCGAGATCGAGATCCCCTACGGTGTGAACTGCCTTTGGGATCCCATCGCCTCCATCGACCTTGCTTCCGCCGTGGGCGCAAAGTTTATCCGCGAGATCATCAGCGGCGTGTATGCCAGCGATTTCGGCCTGTGGAATACGGACCCCGGCGCCACCGCAAGGCACAAGATCGCCGTGCACGCCAAGGACGTGAAGATGCTCTACAACATCGTGCCGGAAGCGGCGAAATACCTTGCGGGCCGCAACATCGCTGAGATCGCCCGCTCCACGGAATTCAACTGCCATCCGGACGCCCTCTGCGTCAGCGGCCTTACCGCCGGCGTTGAAACCGATACCCAGGTGCTTAAACAGGTAAAAGATGCGGTAAAATCCACGCCCATCCTCTGCAACACCGGCTGCCGAAAGGACAACATCGAACGCCAGCTTTCCGTAGCGGACGGCGCCGTTGTGGCCACCACCCTCAAGGAAGACGGCATCTTCCGCAACAAGGTGGACATCAACCGGGTAAAGGAATTCATGGGCGTCGTAAAAGCCTTCCGCACCACGCTGTAATAGATTCCATGCAGCACACAGCCCCCACACACGGCGTGGGGGCTGTTTTTGTTCCTTTCGATGTGCTGCATGCAGGGAACGTATCAAATCGCCCTATAATCGATAATAATTATCATTGTTATATTGACAGCCATTTCCAAACGGGCTATAATATGACCATATCCTGACAGTAAGCGTTTGCGGCGCTGCATGAAAGGTGTTTTCCCGGTTTTTGTTCCTGCGGTGTGCGGCATTTTGCGGCACGCAAAAGGGCATTTTCCAAACAAACGCACACAACACGGTTTCCGTGTTTTTTGCCGCATCCGTTTTCAAGGAGAGCGGCATTTTTATTTTTTCATCATTTTGGGAGGCCTACTATGGAAACGCGGGTAGCAGTGATCAGCATCATCGTGGAAAGTCCGGAATCCGTGGAGAAGCTCAACGCGCTTCTGCACGAATACGGCGATTATATTATCGGGCGCATGGGCATCCCCTACCGCAAGCTGGGCATCAGCATCATCAGCATTGCCCTTGATGCGCCGCAGGATACCATTTCCGCCCTTTCCGGCAAGATCGGCAACCTTTCCGGCATCCGCGCCAAAACCGCCTATTCGGGGGTGCTTGCCCGTGAATAAAACCCTGTTCATGCTGATCGATGCCCTTGCCGCGAAGCGGCGCCTTTCCGAAGAGGAATATGCCTTCCTGATCGCCAACCGCACCCCGGAAGCCGCAAAACGCCTTGCGGAGCTGGCCGTTTCGGTTCGCAAGACATATTACGGCAATACGGTATACATTCGCGGTTTGATCGAGATCAGCAATATTTGCAAAAACGATTGCCTGTATTGCGGCATCCGCAGCAGCAACCGCAGCTGCGATCGCTACCGGCTGACAGAGGATGATATCCTCGAATGCTGCCGCGAGGGCTACGACCTCGGTTTTCGTACCTTTGTGCTGCAGGGCGGTGAAGATCCTTACTTTACCGACGAAAGGCTTGAGGCGCTGCTTCACAGCATCAAGGGCGCATACCCTGACTGTGCCGTGACCCTTTCCCTCGGCGAAAAGAGCTATGAAAGCTACAAGCGCCTTTATGACGCCGGCGCCGACCGTTACCTGCTTCGCCACGAGACTGCCGCTAAGGCGCATTATGAAAAACTGCATCCCCCTTCCCTTTCCTTCGGTGAAAGGATGCGCTGCCTCCGTGACCTCAAAGCCATCGGCTATCAGGTGGGCTGCGGCTTCATGGTAGGTTCGCCCTTCCAGACGGTGCAGGACCTTGCGAAGGATCTTGCCTTTATTCAGGACTTCGGCCCCGCCATGTGCGGCATCGGGCCCTTTATTCCCCACAAGGATACGCCCTTCAGGGATGAAACTGCCGGCACGCTGGAGCTGACCTGCTATCTGCTTTCCATTGTCAGGCTCATTCGGCCGAACATCCTGCTGCCCTCCACCACCGCCCTTGGCACCATAGACCCCATCGGCCGGGAAAAGGGCATTCTTGCGGGCGCCAACGTGGTAATGCCGAACCTTTCCCCCGCTTCCGTCCGCAAAAAGTACATGCTTTATGACAACAAGGCATCCGACGGCGCGGAAGCTGCGGAATGTGTGGATTCCCTTCGTGAACGCATGACCTCCATCGGCTATGAAGTGGTCGCCGCCCGCGGCGATGTGAAGCCCCTGTAACGCTTGTTTTGCAGCGAAAGCTGCTTCAAACATATCATTATTTTTCTGAAGAGGAAGAGCGATCTGACTCAAAAGAAAGGAGACTTTTTATCATGACGACCTACAACCCCAGATCCCTGAAAGCGGAAGAATTCATCCATGACGGCGAGATCCGTGATACCCTTGCCTACGCGGAAGCCAACAAGAACAACCGGGAACTCATCGATGCCATCCTTGAAAAGGCCCGCCCGAAAAAGACGGAGACCGGCTTCGTGAGCGCCGGCCTTAACCACAGGGAAGCATCCGTGCTCCTTGCCTGCGAAGACCCGGAGGTCATCGAGCGCATCTACAAGATCGCTGAGGAGATCAAGCTTGCCTACTACGGCAACCGCATCGTGCTTTTTGCGCCCCTTTATCTTTCCAATTACTGCGTCAACGGCTGCGTTTACTGCCCCTACCATCTGAAAAACAAGACCATCCCCCGCAAAAAGCTGACCCAGGAGGAAGTGCGCCGGGAAGTTATTGCCCTGCAGGATATGGGACACAAGCGCCTTGCCATCGAATCCGGCGAAGACCCCGTCAACAGCCCCATCGAATACATCCTTGAGTGCATCAAGACCATATACAGCGTACACCACAAAAACGGCGACATCCGCCGCGTGAACGTGAACATCGCCGCCACCACCGTGGAAAACTACCGCAAGCTGAAGGATGCGGGCATCGGTACCTACATCCTCTTCCAGGAGACCTATCACAAGGAAAGCTACTTGAAGCTGCACCCCACCGGCCCCAAGCACGATTACGATTACCACACCGAAGCCATGGACCGCGCCATGCAGGGCGGTATCGATGATGTGGGTCTTGGCGTCCTCTTCGGCCTTGAACTCTACAAATATGAATTTGCGGGCCTTCTCATGCATGCGGAACACCTTGAAGCTGCCCACGGCGTCGGCCCCCACACCATCAGCGTGCCGCGTTTGAAGCGAGCGGATGACATCGATCCCGACGAATTCGACAACGGCATCTCCGATGACATCTTCGCGAAGATCATCGCCTGCATCCGCATCGCGGTGCCCTATACCGGCATCATCATCTCCACCCGCGAAAACGAAGCCGTCCGTTCACGGGCGCTGCACCTCGGCGTTTCCCAGGTATCCGGCGGCAGCCGCACCTCCGTTGGCGGCTACGCAGGCTATAGCCCGGAAGAACGCCCCCACGATACGGAGCAGTTTGACGTTTCCGACCAGCGCAGCCTCGACGAAGTGGTCCGCTGGCTGATGGAAAACGGCCACATTCCCTCCTTCTGCACCGCCTGCTACCGTGAAGGCCGCACCGGAGACCGTTTCATGAGCCTTTGCAAGACGGGTCAGATCCTCAACTGCTGCCACCCCAATGCGCTGATGACCCTTTCCGAATATCTTGAAGACTACGCATCCCCCGAAACGAAGGATGTGGGCTACAGGATGGTGGAAAAGGAGCTTGACCGTATCCCCAAGGAAAAAGTACGGCAGATTGCAGAAGACAACATCGCCGCCATCAAGGCATCCAACCGGCGTGATTTCCGTTTCTGATAAGGAGGTACTTATGTCCCTTAACCAAGTCACTTCCGGCGAAAGGCCTCACATCGGCTTTTTCGGTATGCGCAATGCGGGAAAATCCAGCGTTGTGAATGCGGTGACCGGCCAGAAGCTTTCCGTTGTTTCCGATGTGAAAGGCACCACCACCGACCCTGTACAGAAGGCGATGGAGCTGCTTCCCCTCGGCCCTGTGGTGATTATCGACACCCCGGGCCTTGACGATGAAGGTGACCTCGGCGCGCTCCGTGTGGAAAGAACAAGGCAGATCCTTGAAAAGACGGATATCGCCGTGCTTGTGGTGGATGCTGTAAAAGGCATGAGCGCCGAAGATGAAGCGCTCAAAGCCCAGTTTGAGCAGCGTAGCATCCCCTTCATCACCGTTTTCAACAAAGCAGAGCTTCCGGGAGCGCTCCGCCCCGAAGCCCCTGCCCTTTCCGTCAGCGCGCTGACAGGCGAAGGTATCGAAACGCTGAAGGAGCGGCTCGGCACCCTTGCACCGAAGGCGCAAAACAAAAAAGCGCTTGTGAGCGATCTGATCGAAGCGGGAGACCTTGTTGTACTGGTGACGCCCATTGATGAATCCGCACCGAAGGGACGCCTGATCCTGCCCCAGCAGATGACCATTCGGGACATCCTCGATTCCCACGCCATGGCCGTCGTCACGCAGGACACGGAGCTGCCTGCTACGCTCAGCAGCCTTGCAAAAAAGCCGAAGCTGGTCATCACCGATTCTCAGGCCTTCGGCAGGGTCAGCAAGATGACGCCGGAGGATATCACGCTTACCTCCTTCTCCATCTTGATGGCACGCTATAAAGGCGACCTTAAAACGCTTATTTCCGGCGCGAACACGCTTCGCCATCTGAAGGATGGTGACAAGGTGCTCATTGCGGAAGGCTGCACCCACCACCGTCAGTGCAACGACATCGGCACGGTAAAAATGCCCGGGTGGATCGAAAAATTCTCCGGTGCAAAGCCGGATTTCACCTTCACCTCCGGCAACGAATTTCCCGCCGATCTTTCCCCCTACAGGCTTGTGGTGCACTGCGGTGCCTGCATGCTCAACGAGCAGGCAATGAAAAGCCGCATGAGCAGCACCGTTTCGGCAGGCGTTCCCATCGTCAACTATGGCATCGCCATTGCCCACATGAACGGCATCCTCAAGCGCAGCGTGGCGTTGTTCCCGGATATTGCCGTCCTTCTTGATTAAAAAACAAACAGCATAAAAGCGCGTTCCCTGCAGGGAACGCGCTTTTTTTATTGTTTAATTTTGATCATTCCCTTTTAGGAGATGTCGCCATCATCGAAGGGATCGCCGCACTCGGGGCAGAACTTGGGCGGATGGGCCTTATCGGCAGGTTCCCAGCCGCACTTGTCGCACTTATACTGGGGGATGCCGGCGGGCTTCTTTGCGCCGCACTCGGGGCAGAACTTGCCCTTGTTCACCGCACCGCAGCTGCACTGCCAGCCATCAACGGCGGGGGCAGGCTGGGGCTTGCCGCATTCCATGCAGAACTTGCCGGTATTCTCTGCGCCGCATTCGCACTTCCATGCGCCGGCAGCCGGCTTGGGAGCAGGCTGAGGCTTGCCGCACTGTGCGCAGAATTTGCCGCTGTTCTCGGCACCGCATTCGCACTTCCAGCCGGGGGCAGCAGGTGCAGCGGGGGCGGCAGGGGCTGCAGGAGCAACAGGTGCCTGCGGCTGCTGCTGATACTGGGGCTGCTGACCCATCTGGAACAGGTTCTGGGCATTCATACCGCCGGCGGTCTGGGCCATATTCATGCCCATGAAGCCCATCATGGCGCCGTTCTCGTTGGAAGCGGCGGCACGCATGGCGTCTGCCTGTGCGCCCACAAGCTGTGCAGCTGCCATGTTGGGGTTGCGGTAAACAGCGGTGCGCTGCAGATCTTTGATGGTCTTTTCATCTTCGGGATCGGCACTCATGGAGGTGACGCCGAAGGAAACGACGCTGACGCCGCGCAGGTTGCTCCACTTCTGGGAAAGGACTTCGTTGAGCGCATCCGCAAGCTCCATGGTGTGACCGGGAACGGCGCTGTAGCGGATGCCCATGGCGGAGATCTTCGCAAAGGCAGGCTGCAGAGCGGTCAGAAGCTCGGTCTTGAGCTGGCTGTCGATCTTATCGCGGGTATAATCGCCGGTAACGTTGCCGCAGACATTGGTATAGAACAGCAACGGATCGGTAAGGCGATAGGAATATTCACCGAAGCAACGGATGCCGATATCCATATCAAGGCCGATGTTGTTATCCACTACGCGGAAGGGGACCGGGTTGGCAGTGCCATACTTATTGCCCATGATCTCCTTGGTGTTAAGATAATAGATGCGCTGATCTTTACCGGTATCGCCGCCGAAGGTAAAACGCTTACCGATGGTCTTGAAGGTGTTCTTCAAGCTCTCACCGAAGCTGCCGGCGAAAAGGCTCGGTTCGGTAGAAGAATCCCAAACGAATTCACCGGGTTCTGCGGAGAACTCGACCACCTTACCCTGCTCCACGATGAGCATGCACTGGCCATCGTTTACGGCGATCACCGCACCGTTGGAGATGATATTATCTTCACCGCTGGTGTTGCTGCTGCGTGCGGATGTGCGTTTTGCGCCCTTGCGTGCAAGAACATTTTCCGGAAGAGCATCGCAGTAGAAAAACTCTCTCCACTGATCAGCCATTACGCCGCTAAGCGCGCCGATGCCTGCTTTCAAAAGACCCATTTGTTATTCTCCTTTCGGTGATTCATCAGAAATAGATTATCAAAAATGAACATGCGGCAGTGGTGTGCTGCCTTATCTGTTTAAAAGGTATGATGCTATACATATCTTTTATATAGTATACCGCATCTTTTTTCTGCTTTCAATTTATATCTTGCGAAAAAAAGCTGAATTGCAACATTTCTACACAAAAATCGCCGTCATATAAAAAAGGCGAAGCGGAAGCTTCGCCTTTTTACCCCAACAAACAAGGGAACCGGAAGCTTGGTTCCGGTAAAATGCATTTGTCTTAGTCGATGCTGACAACGGTGAAGTTGGCGCCTTCGAGAGCGGCCTTGATGGCATCGTTGGAAAGCTCGGCATTCAGGGTGATGGTAACAAGCTGAGTGTCCTTGCTGGCAACAGCATTCTCAACACCGGGGAGATCCTTAACAGCGTTCACAGCGCGACGCTCGCAGCCGCCGCAGTGGATGGTTTCAACTTTTGCGATCTTTTCCATGATAGATTCCTCCTGATCAAATTTGAATTATGCATCAGCCCCGGAAAACGGGGTCGGTGTATTGTAATTAGTCGATGCTGACAACAGTGAAGTTGGCGCCTTCAAGAGCGGCCTTGATGGCATCGTTGGAAAGCTCGGCATTCAGGGTGATGGTAACAAGCTGAGTATCCTTGCTGGCAACAGCGTTCTCAACACCGGGGAGATCCTTAACAGCGTTTACAGCACGACGCTCGCAGCCGCCGCAGTGGATGGTTTCAACTTTTGCGATCTTTTCCATGATAAATCCTCCTGAGAAATGTGTGGTTGTTGTTATTTGTTTCCACCGGCCTTGCCGGAACAAAGCCGGTGGATAAAATGATTCTTGGTACTTACAGGATGCCTTTGAAGTCGTAGCCTTCTTTTTCGATGGCAGCCTTGATGACAGCTTCCGTCATAGCCTTGGAGCTGATGACGATCACGGTGTTCTTTTCAGCGCTGGCAGTGACTTCCTCAATGCCGTCGATAGCTTCGAGAGCACGCTTCACAGTACCTTCGCAGTGGCTGCAAGTCATGCCTTCCACACAGTAGACCTTTTTGATCTCAGTGTTGGGCTGACGGCCGGCCTGAATGCTGTTGAGCACATAGCCTTCCTTTTCGATGGCAGCCTTCATGGCAGCCTCGTCAACGGGCTTGGTGAGAGTCACGTAGCAAACGTTCTCAGCGGCGATGGCTTCCGCTTCCTGGATGCCGTCGATAGCTTCAAGAGCACGCTTTACGGTGCCTTCGCAGTGGCCGCACATCATGCCGTCGATCTGGAGGGTCTTTTCGAGCTCGTTGGCAGCGGCTTCCGCCTTCTTCTTGTGGGACTTGAGCGGCTTATCCTTGCTCGCATCATACATTTTGAAGAGGTTGAGCCTGAGGGCGTTGGTGACAACGCAGAAGCTGGAGAGGCTCATTGCGGCGGCGCCGAGCATCGGGTTCAGGGTGAGACCGAAGCTGACGAAGCAGCCAGCGGCTACCGGGATGCCGATGGAGTTGTAGAAGAATGCCCAGAACAGGTTCTGATGGATGGTACGCAGCGTTGCACGGCTCATGCGGATGGCAGCGGGAACGTCGCTGAGGCGGCTCTTCATAAGAACAACGTCAGCAGCGTCGATGGCAACATCGGTACCGGCGCCGATGGCGATACCCATATCGGCACGGGTAAGGGCGGGAGCATCGTTGATGCCGTCGCCGACCATGGCGACCTTGCCCTGCTTCTTCAGCTTGCGGATAACGGATTCCTTACCGTCGGGCAGAACGCCTGCGATCACATCATCAACGCCGGCCTCACGGCCGATGGCACGGGCAGTGCGCTCGTTGTCGCCGGTGAGCATGACGACCCTGATGCCCATGTTCTGGAGTTCACGCACGGCGCGGGGGCTGTCTTCCTTGATCACGTCCGCAACGGCGATGATACCTTCGAGTTTATCATCCTTTGCAAAGAACAGCGGGGTCTTGCCCTGCTCGGCCAGCTTTTCGGAAGCGGCCTTGATCTCGGCAGGAACGGAGGTCCTGGTGCTGATGTACTTATAGTTGCCGCCGCTGAGAACGGAACCGTTCCATTTTGCGGTCAAACCGTTGCCGGGCAGCGCCTCAAAATCGTCAACGGGATCGGCGGTCATGCCGAGCTCGTCAGCCTTCTTAAGGATCGCGCGGGCAAGGGGATGTTCACTCTTGCTTTCAAGTGCAAAGGCCATCTTGAGGAGATCGTTCTCCTTGACGCCCTTGGCGGGGATGATATCGGTAACCTTGGGTTCGCCGCTCGTGATGGTACCGGTCTTGTCAAGGGCCACGATATCGACCTTACCGGTCTCTTCAAGGGAGACAGCGGTCTTGAAGAGGATACCGTTCCTGGCACCCATGCCGTTACCGACCATGATGGCAACGGGGGTAGCAAGACCAAGTGCGCAGGGGCAGCTGATAACAAGAACGGAGATGCCGCGGGCAAGGGCAAAGCCGAAGGTCTCGCCGAGGATGAGCCATACGATAGTGGTCACAACGGCAATGGAGATCACGATGGGAACGAACACACCGGAAACCTTATCGGCGACTTTGGCAATGGGTGCCTTGGTGGCGGCAGCATCGCTGACCATCTGGATGATCTGGGAAAGGGTGGTGTCTTCGCCGACGCGGGCAGCCCGGCACTTGATGAAGCCGGACTGGTTGAGCGTAGCGGCGCTGACCCGGTCGCCCTCGACCTTATCCACAGGAATGGATTCACCGGTCAGAGCGGCCTCATTCACAGCGCTGTGACCTTCGATCACAACGCCGTCAACGGGAATGTTTTCACCGGGGCGGACAACGAAGATATCGCCTTTGATGACCTGATCCACGCTGACCTCTGTCTCTTCACCGTCACGGATCACGTTGGCGGTCTTTGGCGCGAGCTTCATGAGGCTCTTAAGCGCATCGGTGGTGCGGCCCTTGGAACGTGCTTCGAGCATTTTGCCGACGGTGATCAGGGTAAGGATCATGGCAGCGGCTTCAAAATAGAGATCATGGAGATGGGCATGCATGCCCGCGAAGTCGGGAGCAGCGGTCATGGCGTACACGCAGTAGGTGGAATACACGAACGCAGCGGAAGAACCAAGGGCGATCAGGCTGTCCATATTGGGCGCACCGCGGAAAAGGGCCCTGAAACCGGAAACAAAGAACTTCTGGTTGATGATCATAACGATGATCGAAAGGAGCATTTCGGTCAGCCCAAGCGCGATGGGGTTCCTTTCAAAGAAGGCCGGAACCGGGAATCCCCACATCTTGAAACCCATGGAGAAATACATCAGGACGAGCAGGAAGCCGATAGAGGTCCAAAGGCGTTTTTTCAGCTTCGGAGTTTCGGTATCCTTCAGCGCATCTTCATTGGCAGCGGAGCCCTTTGCACCGGCGGCGGGGCCTGCGCCCTTTTCGGTTGCACCGTAGCCGGCAGCGGTTACGGCGGCAATGATATCGGTCGGGTTGGCGCTGCCTTCCACGCCCATGGAGTTTGTCAGCAGGCTGACGGAGCAGGACGTGACGCCGGGAACCTTGTTCACGGCTTTTTCGACCCTGGCAACGCAAGATGCACAGCTCATGCCGGCGACATTATATTGCTTCATAGTTCTTTGTTAACCTCCCAATTCCGGTTTTATTTCTTCCCGCAATTACTTCATCAGTTTTTGGAGCGTTGCCGTCAGTTCTTCGATGACCTCATCGTTTCCTTCCCTGATGTCGTGCACTACACAGGTGTGGATGTGATTGGTCAGCAATTCCCTGTTGAACGCATTGATCGCCGCGGTAACGGCAGCGGACTGCATCAGAATATCGGTGCAGTAAGCATCGCGTTCAAGCATCCCCTTGATGCCACGGATCTGGCCTTCGATGCGGTTGAGCCTGTTCACAAGCTTCTTATATTCCGCTTCGGACCGTTCTTTGGTTTTGTGGGTACAGCAGCCGCTTTCCCGTTCTGTCATAAGAAGTACTTCCTTTCAAAAAGTATATATGCATGCGATGAACTGTTGTCGGTACACTTGTATAATATACCCCATATGGGTATTTTGTCAAGGGCTCTGACGGTAAAACAAGGTCCCGTTTTTGTATTTTACCGGTATTTGCCGGTTTGCCGCGGGATCTCCGCATGGCATTCCCGCCGGGCGATACCACCCATTCTCCCCGGAAGAAAAGCGGGAACATGGCAGCCCCCTGTCTGCGTTCGGCAGCATTATCCGGTGCCGGGAGCGTTCTCTTCGCATACGCCGCTGCGCGCAATTTCTCTGCATGCTTTCCCCGTTTGACCAAAACCCGGTGCGCTTCGGCGGCGGCTTGCCGCCGCACCGCAGTCTCTTTTTCATCGGTAAAAAAATATAAAAACCAAGGTCGCCGCTTGACAATATATTATTCTTATGTTATCATCTTCTGCAATTGGTCATACACTAAATGCGCAGACGGAATTATGCCCGTATCCTAAGGTCAAGAGAGCCGGCGGTCGCTGTGAGCCGGCCCGGAAGATGCTGCGGCAGTCTCCTTCCCGAGCAGAACGCCCCAACAAACAGTAAGGCGTTACGGATGCCCCGTTACAGGCTAAAAGCTTGATGGAGCTTTGAATTTGAGTGATCGCACGCTGTTTCCCTGCAGCGGCGATAATCAGGGTGGTACCGCGAATTGTTCGTCCCTGAAGCCGTTTGAACGGCTTCAGGGATTTTTTAGAATCATGACAAAACATTTTTTACAATACAGCATCCCCCGGCGTTGCCCGGGTAGAATCGGGAGGTTTGAACAACATGCAACTGACAGGTGCACAGATCCTGATGGAATGTCTGATGGAGCAGGGCGTCGATACGATTTTCGGCTACCCCGGCGGCACCATCCTCAACGTTTACGATGCCCTTTGCCAATACAAAGGCAAGGTGCGCCACATTCTCACCGCCCATGAACAGGGCGCTGCCCATGCGGCGGACGGCTATGCCCGTTCCACCAACAAGGTGGGGGTATGCTTTGCTACCTCCGGCCCCGGCTGCACGAACCTGACCACCGGCATCGCCACCGCTTACATGGATTCTTCCCCGGTGGTGTTCATCACCTGCAACGTAAGCGAAAACCTGGTGGGCAAGGATTCCTTCCAGGAGGTGGATATCACCGGCATCACCATGCCCATTACCAAGTGCAACTACATGGTGAAGCGTGCGGATGACATCGCGGATGTGGTGCGGCAGGCCTTTGCCATCGCCCGCGGCGGACGCCCTGGCCCGGTGCTCATCGATATCGTAAAAAACGCCACCTCACAGATCGCGGAATATACCCCTCTTACCCGTGAGCAGCACGGCAGCGACGGCCGTCTCGGCGCGCTCATCAAGCGGGCCTCCCATGATCTGAAGGCGCCTGAGCCCAACATGGCGGATGTGAAAAAGCTGGCGGAAATGATCCGCGCAAGCGAAAAGCCGCTTCTCATCTGCGGCGGCGGCGTGGTGCGCGGCAGGGCGGATAAAGAACTTCTTGCCTTCGCGGAAAGGATCGATTCCCCCGTCTGCGTCACCGTCATGGGTGCAGGCGGTTTTAAAGGAAGAAATCCCCTTACCACCGGCATGATCGGCATGCACGGTTCACAGGCCTCCAACATGGCCTGCGACAGCTGCGATCTTCTTATCGCCATCGGCTGCCGCTTCTCCGATCGCGTGGCTCTTGACCCTGCCAGCTTCGCCAAACAGGCTGAGATCGTACAGATCGATATCGACCGCGCGGAGATCAACAAAAACGTGCAGACGGATCACCATATCATCGGCGATGCCAGGCATGTGCTGCAGATGCTGCTCGATGAGCTCGAGCAGATGGATCACACTCCCTGGAAGGAATACGTTTTCTCCTTCAAGACGGAAACCGAATACGAAGAGGAAAGCGATACCCTGACCCCGAAGCAGATCTCCGACTGCATCGCAAGGCTGATGCCCCAGGATACCATGGTCGCCACGGATGTGGGCCAGCACCAGATGTGGGTCATCCAGCACTTCCATTACGATTATCCCGGCCAGCTGATGACTTCCGGCGGCTTCGGCACCATGGGCTTCGGCCTTGGCGCGGCCATCGGCGCAAAGATAGGCAACCCGGAAAAGACGGTCATCCACATCACCGGCGACGGCAGCTTCCGCATGAACTGCAACGAACTGGCCACAGAGCAGCATTACGATGTGCCCGTGATCACCT
>SVGX01000015.1 GCA_015056105.1 Clostridiales bacterium
CTACCAGCAGAGCGGCATCGATCCCCGCGTGGTGGTATCAAAGCGCGTTCTTGTCGGCAAGGATGAGATCCCCGGCGTGATCGGCGCCAAGGCCATCCATCTTCAGTCCAAGGCGGACAGGGAACACACCCTTGGCCACAGCGAGCTTTTCATCGACATCGGCGCGAAGGACAAGGCGGATGCACTCCGCTATGTGAAGCCCGGCGAGCCCGCCGTGTTCGCCACCAGGTGGGAACGCTACGGCGAGGATCACATGAAGGCCAAGGCCCTTGATGACCGCGTGGGCTGTGCCATCGCCATGGAGCTTCTCAAGAACGATTACGAGTGCGATTTCTATGCCGCCTTTACCGTACAGGAAGAGGTGGGCATCCGCGGCGGCATGGTAGCCGCTTACAACGTAAAGCCGGATGTGGCTCTGATCCTTGAAGGCACCACCGCCAACGATATGCCCGGCGCCGAAGGCCACCAGTATGTGACCCGCGTGGGCAAGGGCCCTGCCATCAGCTTTATGGACGGCGGCACCATCGTGCCCGAAAAGATGTTCAACGCCCTCAAGAAGGCTGCGAGGGAAGAGAATATCCCCTTCCAGCTTCGCCAGGGTACCCGCGGCCGTACCGATGCGAGCGAGATCCACAAGGCGCTTGCGGGCTGCATTTGCGGCGGCATCAGCGTGCCCTGCCGCTATATCCATTCCCCCAACAGCATCGCATCCATCAAGGACTTTGAAAATGCCTACAAGCTGGCGGATGCGTTCCTCAGGACCAAAAAATTCGAAGAGGTGCTTTGATTATGTTTGATAAGGAAATGCTTAAAAATATTCTGTCCGCTTTCGGCCCTTCCGGCAGGGAAGAGACCGCCAGCGAAGTGATCAAAGGCTATGTTGCTCCCTATGCGGATGAAGTTTACAACGACAGGCTCGGCAACCTTATCGCCGTGAAGAAGGGAACTTCCGGCAGGAAGATCATGTACAGCGCCCATATGGACCAGATCGGCCTTATCGTGACGGATATCGACGAAAAGGGCTTCCTGCGCGTCAGCAACGTGGGCGGCGTGAGCCCCGTGATCTCCATCGCCCGGGAAGTGGTGTTCAAAAACGGCACCCGCGGCGTGACCTATTTCGAAACGGAAAAGGGCATCAAGGATATGACCCTGGCGCAGCTTTTCATTGATATCGGCTGTGAAAGCTATGAAGAAGCCGCCGCAAAGGTGGATGTGGGCGATATGTGTATTTTCGTTTCCAACTTTGTGGAAATGGGCAACAAGCTCTCTTCCCCCTATATGGATGACCGCATCGCATGCGCGGCCCTTGTGGAAGCATTCCGCACCATGAAGAGCGAGCACGATATCTATGCCGTTTTCACCGTGCAGGAAGAGGTCGGTCTGCGCGGTGCGGGCGCCGCTGCCTTTGCCATCGAGCCGGATCTTAACATCAGCTGTGATGTAACGGGCATGGGCGATATCCCGAACTGCACCCGCATGAGCGTCAAACTCGGCGCGGGCGC
This sequence comes from Clostridiales bacterium, assembly GCA_015056105.1. Classification (GTDB taxonomy): domain Bacteria; phylum Bacillota; class Clostridia; order Christensenellales; family CAG-138; genus UBA1685. Next base: position 1,503 of record SVGX01000015.1, read on the forward strand.
CACCGTCAAGGCGATGGATTCCTCTGTTATCGTGCCTGTGAAGGTGCGCGAATTTTTGAAGAATGCCGCCGACAAACGGGGCATCAAGTGGCAGAACGAAGTGCTCCGCGCCGGCGGTACCGATACGGGCGCCGCGCAGCGTGCCGGCAAGGGCACCTTCTCCGGCTGTGTTTCCATCCCCACCCGCTATATCCATGCGCCCATCGAGACCATCGATATCCGGGATTATGAGGCCGCCATCGCCCTCATGCGTGCCGCTGCCGAGGAAAAGGAACTGCCCACGGTCTGAACCGCAGGCGGATCCCGGCCCTGTACCCCGAAGACTTTTTGACCAAACCGGGCGGATGGTTTCCATCCGCCCCTTTTGAAAAGGAGAGAGCAGATGAATCGGATCGCAGCACGCATTGAGGCGCTGCGCGCAAAGATGCGCGAAGCGGGCTATGCGGCGTATTATATCCCCACGGATGATTTCCACCTTTCCGAATATGTGGGAGACCACTTTAAGTGCCGCGCCTACCTGTCCGGCTTTACCGGCTCTGCGGGCGTGTTGATCGTCACGCTGCGGCAGGCGGGGCTTTGGGTGGATGGCCGCTATTTCATCCAGGGTGAAGAACAGCTGAAGGGAACGCCCATCACCCTTTACAAAATGGGGGAAGAGGGCGTGCCCACCACCCTTGAATTTTTGAAGCAGAATCTGACCGCCGGCGATGTGCTGGGCTTTGACGGGCGCACTGTGCCCACCAGCTTCGGCAAGCTCTGCACGGAGAGCCTTGGAAAGCTGGGCGTTCGCCTTGACCCGGGCCGCGACCTTGTGGATGCGGTGTGGGAAGGGAGACCGCCCCTTTCGGAAAACCCGGCATGGGTGCTTTCGGATGCCTATGCGGGGGAAAGCGTCAAAGAAAAACTGCGGCGGCTGCGCGAAGCGATGGCGGAGCAGGGCGTAAAGGCCCATGTGCTCGCCTCGCTGATGGATGTGGCGTGGCTTTACAACCTGCGCGGCAGCGATGTTGCCTGCACCCCGGTGGTGCTTTCCTATGCGGTCATCGAGCAGGAAGAAGCCTGCCTTTTCATCAATGAAAAGAAGCTGGACGAAACGGTGCGTGCCCATCTTCGTGAAAACGGTATCACCGTGCTCCCCTATGAAGCGGTCTACGGTTTCCTTTCCCGCTACGGCGGCGAAAAAGTGCTTCTCAGCGAGAGCGACCTCAACTTTGCCCTGTATGCAAAGCTGCAGGAGGCGGGCGCCCGCATCGTGAATGCCCCGAATCCCACCGCCCTGATGAAGGCGGTAAAGAACGAAACGGAGCTCAGCAATACCCGGGAAGCCCATCTGAAGGATGCGGTTACCATGGTGCGCTTCATGAAGTGGCTCAAGGAAAACATCGGCAAAGCGCCGCTTACGGAGCTTGAAGCCGCGAAGAAACTTGATGCCATGCGCCTTGCCGGGGAGGGCTGCCTTGACCTCAGCTTTACCACCATCTGCGGCTACGGCCCCCACGGTGCCATCGTTCACTATTCCGTAACGGCGGAAAGCGATATTCCCCTTGCGCCGCGCGGCCTGCTGCTTGTGGACAGCGGCGGCCAGTATGACGGCGGCACCACGGATATCACCCGTACCTTTGCCCTCGGGCCGCTGACGGAAGAGGAGAAGCGCCACTTTGCCATCACGCTCAAAAGCATGCTGGCCCTGCAGAATGCCCGGTTCCTTTACGGCACCACCGGCGCCGCCCTCGATATGCTGGCGCGGCAGCCCTTCTGGGCAGAGGGGCTTGACTTCAAGCACGGCACCGGCCACGGCGTCGGCTATCTTCTGAGCGTGCACGAAGGCCCCAACAGCTTCCGCCACAACGGCAAAAACAGCGCGGTGCTGGAAGAGGGCATGGTCACCACCGACGAGCCCGGTATCTATATCGCGGGAAGCCACGGCATCCGCCTTGAAAACGAGCTTGTCTGCCGCAAGGGCGAAAAGAACGGCTACGGCCAGTTCATGTACTTTGAACCGCTGACCTTTGTCCCCCTCGACCTTGATGCGGTGGATGCAGGCCTGCTTTCCCCGGAGGATAAGGCGCGGCTCAACGCTTACCATGCGGCGGTGTATGAAGCCCTTGCGCCCCGCCTTGATGAAGAAGAGCGCGATTGGCTGAAAGCCTATACCCGCGCCGTCTGATCATATTCCGCAAAAACACCGGCGCGGCGCGTTTCTGGAGAAAACAGGGGGGTGTACCGCTGCGGAAAACAGATCTCCGGCAGCGGTGTGGATGTGATTGAAAAGGCGCTTTGAAACCAAAACAAAACAGAAAACCGGGCAGCCGCAGGGCTGCCCGGTTTTTGTTGGTTTCAGATCAGATAACGATCAGGTGATCCGGCTTAGATCTCGCCGTTCTCCCACTTCTTCATGTTCTCGTTGAACTGTTCCATGGATACGTAGTCATCCTGGAGGTGGATGCCCTTATACATACCGACGGAGTAGCCGCAGGCAGCGTAGGGGCCTTCGAAGATGTTAAGCTTGGTTGCCTGGTACTTGGCAGCACGGCAGTAGAAGGGAACGAGCATCGCGTTGTTGATGAGGAGGGCTTCCGCCTCGGCGAACTTCTCGAAACGCTTCTGGATGTCGATACCTTCGGCGATGCCTTCCTGAACGAGAGCATAGTACTGTTCCAGGATGCCGCGGACTTCCGCGAAGTCGGGATCAGCCATGAACTCATCGGTGTACTGGGCGATGGTATTGTCGGTGATGCCGGCGAGGGCAGCCTTGAAGGCTTCGTCATCAAGGATGATGTCCCAACGGTTGTAGGTGTTGCCGACCTTCAGACCGGTATCGGGATCAACGCCGCCGGAGAAGGGATCGGTCCAGGTCTGAGGATCGATGTAGTCGGCGCCCCAGTTGGTACGCATGAAGGAGTACTTACCGGCGGAGCGGGTCTCGGAGAGGAAGTTCTCGGAGGGGCCTGCCCAGAGGACGCACTCGATGTAGTCGGTGCCGAGGACCTTTTCAAGCTGCTGCTTGACGATGATGCACTCGTTCTCCATGTTCTTGTCGCCGCTCTGGTAGGAAAGGACGACCTGGATGGGGAAGGTAACGCCCTTGGCGGTGAGCTCTTCGATGGCCTTGGCCTTGTAGTCGAGAGCCTTTTCTTCGTTGTAGAGGTTCTCTTCCACGCCGTCAAACTGGGGCAGATCGGCGAAGTCGACGCCATCGGGGGTGAAGCAGGTACCGGCGGGGGTGATGCTGGTCTGCAGCAGGGAGAGACCGCTCTCCTGGTCAACAGCGCTCAGGATGATGAATTCACGGTCGAAAGCGCTCATGATGGAGTGACGGAAGTTGCTGTTGAGGGTAGCGCGCATCCAGTCTTCAGGCTTGTACTCATCGGGATAAGCAGGCTTGAAGTCGAAGGAATAGAAGTAATGCCACATGGCATCCTGACGGGTCTTGGAAAGAACGTCGAGGTGGTTGGTCTTCCAGTCGTCAAGAATATCGTTGCTGATGTCGCAGGAGTCGATCTCGCCGCGGAGAACCATGGTGGGAGCGAGGGTGGCGGCTTCAGCGTTGTAGGTCTTTTCGATGCGGTCAATGTAAACGCGGTCCGCATCCCAGTTGTTCTCGTTCTTCACGAGGGTCTGCTTGACCTGGGGTTCCCACTCGGTGAGGATGTAGGCGCCGCAGCTGAGGAGCTTGTCGATGGAGGTAGCGAAACCAACGGCGTCTTCGCTCATGTTCTCTTCAATCATGGGGCCGTAGGCGGGGAGCCAGCAAACGTAGGCAAGGCCCTGGAGGAAGTAGGGAGTGGGACGGTTGAGGGTGTACTGAAGGGTGTACTTGTCGATCGCCTTGACACCGACGTCGGCGAAGTCGGGGTTGGTCTTCTCAACGAGGCCGTTGAAGTAATCTTCGGCGCCCTTGATGATCTTGACCTGGTCATAGGTACCGGAGTCGTTGAGGGGGGTGCAGACGAGCTTCAGAGCGGATACCCAGTCTTCAGCGGTAACTTCCGCAACCTGCTCACCGGCGGCGTTGTACCAATACTGACCTTCACGGATCTTGAAGGTCCAGGTAAGGCCGTCTTCGCTGGATTCCCAGCTTTCGGCCATGCCGGGGATGATGTTGGAGTGGTTGTCGAACTCTACAAGGCCGTCAACGAAGTTGCAGGCCACATAGTGCTCAAGAACCTTACCGGAGGAAAGGTAGTTCATCGTGGTGTTTTCCACGTCGTAGAGGAGACGGAGAACTTTTTCTTCGCCGTCATCTTCCGCGGCTTCGTTGCCCGCGGTCTGACCGCCGCCCTGGCAGCCCGCGAAGACTGCAAGGACCATCAGCGCCGCAAGAAGAAGTGCCAAATACTTTTTCATACTGTTCTCTCCTTGTTTTTTTATTCTGCCCCGGCATGCCGGGGTGAAAAACTGAGTAAAAAAGAAAAGATAACATGCACAAAGCAGGAACGCGCCTGCCTGAACTGTGTTGTATCGATTTTTGGATTGCGATGTCGAAACAATGCCGGAAAATGCAGGGGTATACAGCACAAATGAATGATTTACTGCATTATAACATGGTAAGGTGATTTTTTCAACAAGGGAATTATTTCATACGGTATTTCGGCATAAAAACCGGATTATGTGTAAAAAAGGGGAGGGCGGAAGGGTCCGCTCTCCCTGTGAAGAAGTGTCTTAATCCACCTTGACGAATTTGCCCGCGGAGTTGATGCAGGCCCTGCGCTCTTTGAGCTCGAACACCACATATTCCGGATTTCCCGCGGTGCTGTAAAGCTTTTTGAGGGTGGGTAGCGCATCGAGCATGTCTTCGCGGACGGACTTGTCCGTGCATTCCGCCGCCAAAGCATCCATGCGGATCCAGTTGCCGTTGAGGGGATTGTAGCCCACAAGCTCGATCTGCGGGCAGGCTTTGATCTGCCGGTAAACATCCTTGGAACGGCCGGTGGTGATGTAAAGGCGGTCATCCTTTTCATACAGCGCGCCGAAAGGACGGCCTGCCGGGCGCCCTTCATTTACGGTAAGAACATAAAAAATGCCGCATTCCTTCAAAAACGTATAAGCCCTTGTCATAATTAAAGAGTACCTCACTCAAAAAATCGGCGTATTTTGTCTGCCTGTGAAAATTATACCATGGGAAGTACGCCGCTTCAAGCGCCGCCGAGCTTTCTGCCCCAATCCTCTATGGTGATACCCGTATAGTAATGGCAGAGGATGTCCCGGTAATCCGCACCGGCTCTTGCCATGGCATCGGCGCCGTATTGGCTCATGCCCACCCCGTGGCCGTAGCCCCGGGTATCGATATACACCGCATCTTCCGAAAAGGAAAGTGTGATGTTGGCGCTCGGAAGGTCCAGCGCCGCACGAAGCTGCCGCCCGGTGACCTCCTTTTCCCCAAGGCGCACCGCAGCCGCCCTTCCGCTTTCAAAGCGGGAAAGCACCCTGACCTGTGTTTCCAGTTTTGCCGGGGAAAGCGCCGCCCCGGGGAAAGCGCGGTTGAGCTTTTTTGCAAAGCTTTCCCGGGAAAGGGAGATGCTGTCGCGGAAATGGGCGCTTTCCGCGCCTTCCGGGCTTGTAACGCCGAGAAGATAGGGCGCGCCGCCGGAAAAGACGTTGGCGGCATCTTCCGTCTGCCCGCCGGCGTTGGAATGGTACAGCGCTTCGATCAGCGCGCCCTTGTAGGAAGCGACTTCCCCGGCGGTGGCCTTGACCGCCGCTTCGATCCGCTCCCTGTAGTAAGGGGCATCGTTTCCCCAGCGCGCGGCAAGCGCTTCTTCGGAGCGGTAAGCCTGGCAGCAGCCGCTGTCCGTGCAGAGCTCCGCACCGCCCCTGCCGCAGGGCTCACCCCCCGCCGCCCGGAGCCGCCTGAGGGTAAAGGTACGGGCCGCCACAGCCTGGGCTTTCAGTGCTTCCGGGTGAAAGGAAGCGGGCATTTCCGCAGCCACCACGCCCTGCAGGTACTCTTCAAGGGGCAATGCAGAGACCTCTCCCGTTTCGTCATCGAAAAGGGAGATCACCGCTTCAGCGTCGGAAGGGGCAGCCATATCCGCCGCGCCGGCATTTGCCCCAGGCTCCGCGCCGGCTTTGGCGGCGATGGCACAGCTTCGCAGAAAGAGCACCGCAATGCCAAGACAAAGCGCCGCCGCAAGAAGCCTTCGCGGCGGCAGAAAAAAGTTGGCGGGGCGAAAACGGCGGCGTTTGCGCAGCATAACACGTTTTTGTTCCATATCTTAATAGATATGCGGCGGCTTTGCCGTTAATTCGATTGCATCCTGCGGTTGATTCCATGTATAATAATGGGTAATCATGACGAATTCTGTCAAAGGAGTGCAAACAGTATGCAGGATCGTTCCGTTTCAGGCGTGGAATGCGACAGAAAAGAAATGATCGCCCTGCTCAACAGCGGCGATAAGCGTGAGCTGCGCGCATTCATGCAGCTGTATTCCAAAAAAATCTACGACCGTGCCCTCGATATCACCAACGATGAGGAGACGGCGAAGGATGCTGTCCGAAAGGTGCTTCAGAAAGTGGCAGCCCTTGCCGGGGAAGGCGCTTTGAAGGAAAATATCGATGTGCAGCTGATGTCCCTTACCGATGAGATCTGCAGCGCGCCGTTGTTTGCGGAGCCGCTTTCGGTACCGGCCCCGCCGGAGAGCGCAGCGCAGGAATCCGCAGCGGCGGAACCCATTATGCCCGAGCCTATCGTGCCTGTGCCTGCGTCGCCCGAGCCTGCAGAGGCTGAGCCCGCAGAGACCGAACCCGTTCAGCCGGTGACTTACCGGCCGAAGCCTGCCCCGGCGCCTGCGAAAAGCATGCCCGTGCCCCTTCTTTTTGAGGAAGAGGAAGAGCGGCCTTCCCGGCGCGTCGCCCCCCTGCCCGAAGAGGAGGAGCGGGGCGCAAGCCCGCTGCTTGTGATCGGCATCATACTTCTTTCCCTTGTGGTGGTGTTCCTTGTCTGGGTGCTGGTGGTAAAAATGATGACCACGGGCATGATCCCCAATTATGATTTCGGCTTTGCCCGCTGGTTCGACAGCCACGTTTTCGAATTCTATTATTGATTTCCTGCGACAAAAGGTTCTTGAAAACATCATTGACAGTCACATGACCATATGTTAATATGATAACGATACAGTTGTGTGCTGTATCGTTGTTGTGGTATCAGAAAATGTATATACTAATAAAAAGGAGGTTTTCCGATATGGATGGTTTGATGCAATACATCATCGGCTGGAGCCTGCCGGCAGTGATGTGCTTGCTTGTCGGCCTTGCGCTGATGATCGCAGAAATGTTCACGCCGGGCATGGGCGTGCCGGGCATTCTCGGCTTTATCGCGCTTGCGGCGGCGGTGGTACTCCGGGCGGATTCCCTTGCAAACGCCATTATCACCCTTGCGCTGATCCTTGTGATCCTCGGCATCGCGGGCTTTTTCGTCTACCGCTCCTTCCAGAAGGGCGCGCTTTCCCGCTCCGCCATCGTTCTCAGGGAAAGCATCGACAAAAAATCCACTTCTCTTTCCGATGCGGATGCGGAAGCGCTTCTTGGCCTTGAAGGGGAGTGCCTGACCGCGCTTCGCCCCTCCGGCAATGCGGATTTTGACGGGAAAAAGCTGGATGTTGTCAGCGACGGCGCCTTCATTGAAAAAGGCAGCCGTGTGCGCATCGTGTGCGTCGAGGGCCTGCGCATCCTTGTGAAAAAGATCTGACACGGGAAAAACATATGAAATTCTGCATGAAATGCGGTTCCTTCTATGAGGAGAAGGAAGGCACTGCGGGCTGTCCCAAATGTGCCGGGATCGCCGCGCTTTACAAGGCCGCCGAGGCGGCGGAAGTGGACCACGCCATGGATGAAGAAACGGCAAAACGCCTGCGCAAGCGGGCATGGCTGGAGCTTCTCATCGGCATCCCCGCCTTCATCGGCGTTATCTACGGTTTGATATGCCTGTTCCGGCTGCTGCGTGCGTAATGCGGAGACCGGCGGGAAACAATAATCAAAACAACAAAAAGAATTTTGCTACAGGGGGTAAAAACTATGCCTGAACTCATTATCGCTGTTTTCATTATCGTCGCGGCGATCATCTTCCTCGCCATCTTCTTCAGCTTTGTACCGGTGGGGCTCTACATCTCCGCCCGCGCCAGCGGCGTGAAGGTGGGCATCGGCCAGCTTGTTGCCATGCGCATCCGCAAGGTGGTGCCTTCCCGCATCGTGAACCCGATGATCAAGGCCACGAAAGCCGGTCTTGTGATCCCGCTCAACAAGCTTGAAGCCCATTACCTGGCGGGCGGCAACGTGGACCGCGTGGTCAACGCCCTGATCGCTGCCCAGCGCGCGGGCATCCCCCTCGATTTTGAGCGCGCCTGCGCCATCGACCTGGCCGGCCGCGATGTGCTCAACGCCGTGCAGATGAGCGTTAACCCGAAGGTCATCGAGACCCCGGTCATCGCTGCCATCGCCAAGGACGGTATTGAACTTCGCGCCAAGGCCCGCGTGACCGTTCGCGCCAACATCGACCGCCTTGTGGGCGGCTCCGGCGAAGAGACCATCATCGCCCGTATCGGCGAAGGTATCGTTACCACCGTCGGCTCTTCCAAGACGCACAAGGATGTGCTTGAAAACCCGGACCTCATCTCCCAGACCGTTCTCAACAAGGGCCTTGATGCCGGTACCGCCTTCGAGATCCTTTCCATCGACATCGCGGATGTGGACGTGGGCCGCAATGTGGGCGCACAGCTGCAGATCGACCAGGCGGAAGCGGATAAGCGCATCGCTCAGGCGAAGGCGGAGGAGCGCCGCGCCATGGCCGTTGCCCAGGAACAGGAAAACAAGGCGGAAGTGCAGGGTATGCGCGCCCGCGTGATCGAGGCCGAGGCGGAAGTGCCCCGTGCCATCGCCGCCGCGTTCCGGGATGGCAAGCTTGGCGTGATGGATTATTACAACATGCAGAATGTGATCTCCGACACCAGAATGCGCGATTCCATCGCCGGCGGTGCCCAGAGCGAGCGCAAATAACAAGCCTCTTTTCGGCAGCTGCTGCCCGTAAGGGCGGCGGCATATCCCCCGATCGTTCCGGGAGAAGGGAGGAAACATGGAATTTCTGATCATTATCGGCATCATCGTTTCCATCGTGAATGCCATCAAGAAAAAGAACAAGGAAGCGGAGCAGGCCGCAAAGCGCCGCCAGGCGGTTTTCGATGCGGAAAGCGCGAAAAACGCGCAGCAAAGCGATGAACGGCAGCAGACGAGCCGTGCTGCCGGGGAAGCCGGGGAACGCCCCCGGCAGGATACCGCCGCAGAGCGTGCGCGCGCCGATGCAAGGGCTGCGGATTACCGCCGCCAAAGGGAAGGGAGCGCCCCTTCACAGCAGCCCATCACCCGGTGGCGCTGCCGCTGCGGCTGCGATAACGAAGAAAACGCTTCCTTCTGCACCGCCTGCGGCAAGGCGCGCGCCGGCGGCAGCATGAACGCCGCCACCACGGAGGGCAGGGCAGCTTCCTTTGAGGGAATGTCCGTTTCCGGCGAAGGCATGAGCGCCCCGGGCGCCTACATGTCCGGCGTCAAGCGGCGGGAAGTCAAGGCGCCAAGCACCACCGTGCCGGGCACGGCGAAGGCCGCCAAACATGTGGTAAAGCCGCTGACCGAATCCGTTCACAGCCATGTGGAATCGAGCATCGCCGGCATCGAAAAGGATTGTCATGTGCCGGAAGATACCGCCCCGATGGAAGAGGATGCCTACCGCATCGAGGAAGCTGCAGGGCCGGCCGGCATCAGCCTTGCCTTTGACCGCAATGCCGCCGTGCAGGGGCTCCTGTATGCGGAGATCCTCGGGAAGCCGCGGGCAATGCGGAAATAACGGGATAACAGCAGGAAAAACGCTCCGAAGCTGATGCTTCGGAGCGTTTATTGTATATCGAAAACCGCTTCGGCTCCGCCGGGAGGGGTCATTACGGTCGGGAAGTTTTCCCCTCAAGCCCCGCCATGGCTTTTTTGAACTGGCGGGCAAACATGACGGATGTCACGCTTACGGCAATAAAATCCGCCGCCGGCTCCGCCAGATATACCGCCATCACCTTATCCGCAAAGAAATGGGGCAGGATGTAGATGAAGGGGATCAACAGGATGAGCTTTCGCAGCGCCGCCAGAAACAGCGATGTTTTCGCGTTGCCGATGGCGATGAAGGTCTGCTGACAGGCGATCTGAATGCCGAAGATGCCGCTTGCCGCCATAAAGATGCGCATCGCCCAGGCGGTAAAGTCAAGAAGCGCCGCATCTGCGGTGAAGATGCCCGCAAGGGTCCGGGGGAAAAGCATTGCCATAAGCCAAAGCGTCATGGAATAGATGATGCAGCAGCGAAGCAGCAGCCTGAAGGTGCCCTGTACCCGCTCTCTGTTTTTTGCGCCGAAGTTGAAGCTGGCGATGGGCTGCGCGCCCTGGGTAAGCCCCTGCAGCGGCAGCAGCGAAAGCTGGGATACCGTGTGCAGGATCGTCATTGCGCCAACGGCGATATCGCCGCCGTAGGTGCGCAGGGATGTGTTGAAGGAAACGGAAAGAAGGCTTTCCGTGCTCTGCATCACAAAGGGGGAAAGGCCAAGGGCGATGCAGGGAAGGATCAGCTTTGCATCAAGGCGCATGTTTTTCGCCCGGATGCGCAGGATGGCCTTTTTGCCCCGGAGAAAGCTGATCACCCATGCGGCGGAAAGGCTCTGGGAAAGGATGGTGGCAAGGGCGGCGCCTTTGACGCCCATATCAAAAGCAAAGATAAAAAGCGGATCGAGGGCGATGTTTGCCACCGCACCGATGGCCACCGTAAACATGCTGATCTTTGCAAAGCCCTGTGCGGTGATAAAGGCGTTCATGCCGAGCGTCAGCTGTACGGATACGGTGCCGAGGGCGTATACGGAAAGGTACGCGCCCGCATAGGGGATGGTGTTTTCCGTTGCGCCGAAGGCAAGAAGCATATCTTCCCCGAAAACAAGTAGAGCGGGCGTGATGACCGCCGCAAGGCACAAAAGCAGCGCAAAGCTGTTGCCGAGGATGCGCTCCGCCCCCTCATAATCCCCTTCGCCCATGCGGATGGAAGCACGGGGCGCGGCGCCCATGCTCACAAGGGCAGCAAAGGCGGAAACAAGCTGCAGGATCGGCATGCACACGCCAAGCCCCGTCAGCGCCAGGGCGCCCACATCCGGAATGTGGCCGATGTAGATCCTGTCCACCATGTTGTAAAGCATGTTCACAAGCTGCGCCGTCACCGCGGGCAGCGCCAGCTTGAAAAGAAGCCTGCCAAGGGGTTCCGCGGCAAGGAATTCACTGTCCCGTTTCATGAAAGAACCTCCGTTTCAATAGGAAGTATTATACCGCAAATCGGGGCAAATGACAAAAGAAAGGCAGATGGTTTGCATGAAGTTTGCAATTGGAAGCCGGAAGTGAAATCAAAAGACCCCATTCCGAAAAGGGAATGGGGTGCTGTGTCACGAAACCTTGTTTTTCTGCTTTTCCCGCGTTTTGATTTCCCTGCCGATGCGCCGCAAAAGAATGACGGAAAGGATCGCCGCAAGGGCATTGACGCCGGTGAAGTTGAGCCAGATCCCGTCGAGGCCAAAAGGCCAGAGCAGAACGATCAGCAGTATCGGGAACACCATTGCCGTGGAGACGGACATGATGGTGGCCTGTTTCGGCTTTTCAATGGCGCTCAGGAAGCCCTGCGACACCACCACGAACCAGCGGAACAGGTAGGCAAAGCAGAAAAGGCGGATGGCGTGGGTGGATTCCGCAAGCAGCCTTGCATCCTCTGCGTTGGCAAACATGGCGGCGATCACACCTGGGAAAAAGAACAGCGCCGACGTGGAAAGAAGTCCGACCACAGCGGTGCCCGCATAGCCGCACTTGACGATCTTCTTCACCCTGCCGTAGTTTTCCGCACCCCAGTTATAGCCGATAGCCGGGGCAAGGGAATCGCTGATGCCGTAAAGCAGGGGCCAGCAAAGGTCGCTTGAATACATCAGCACCGCGTAAACCGCCACAGCCGTGGGGCCGCCGCCCGCGCCGAAGGCCTTTGCGCCAAGGGTCATAAGGGTAATGTTCATCGCAATGGCGGTGACACGGCCGGAGATATTGCTTAAAAACGTGGGCGAACCACAGGCCGCGATCTGCCTGCACATGGCAAGGCTGAAGCGGGGCTTTGTGAATTTGAGCAGTGCCCGGTTTCGCACGAAAGGGATGATTGCAAGAAGGGAGCTGATGCCGAAGGCGATACACGCGGCAAGGGCGGAGCCCACCACATCAAACCGGAGCACCACAAGGAACAGGGCAAGCAGGGCAATGGTCAGCAAATTGCAGAAGATGTTGATCGCCATGCTGGTCTTCACATACCCGCTGATGCGAAGGTAGTTATCCATGGCGAAGAAGATGGCGGTCAGCGGGCTGCAGAGCGCATAGGTGCGAAGATAGCGCACGGATGTTTCAAGCAGCGTATCATCCGCGCCCATCATCCTTGAAAGAGGGCGGGCGGCGATATACATGACAGCGCCCATCACAAGAGCGACGATAAAGAGCATGATGATGGAGCAGGTGAACACGTTGTTGGCGTTTTCATGCTCCTTTTTGCCGAGGGATATGGAAATGGGCACGGAAGCGCCCACACCGATCAGGTCCGCCACGGAAAAATTGATCATCACAAGAGGAAAAGCAATGTTCACCGCCGCAAAAGCACCTTCGCCGAGAAGCTGACCGATGAAAATGCCTTCCGCGATGCTGTAGATGGACATCGCAAACATGCTGACCATGCCGGGCAGTGCCACCTTGAAGAAAAGCCGCCAGGGCTTCATGGTGGCATACATGGCTTCCGTTTTCATCTGAAAGGCTCCTTCAGTTTGTTTTCAGGATAATCTATTGTAGTATAGCTTTGCCGTATGGGAAAGTCAATGGGAAGAGGCGGGTAGCGCGGCTTCGAGTCCCTCCATCTAAAGCTCCACCACAAAAAACACCACCCAAGGGTGGTATCCCCTAAGCTGTGATGCTGTTGCCGGGGCAGGGGGACTCGTTTTCGGCCATCGGCAGGCCGTGCTTGTGTTCCACACTGCGCACGTCACGCCTGGGCTCGAAAACCCGGCCGCTAAAATCGATGCACTGCATCGATTTTGCCCGGTGGGCCGCGGCTTCGAGTCCCTCCATCTAAAGCTCCACCACAAAAAACACCACCCAAAGGGTGGTGTTTTTTGTGGTGGAGATAAGGGGACTCGAACCCCTGACTTCTGCATTGCGAACGCAGCGCTCTACCAACTGAGCTATATCCCCATATGCGGTTTTTGCTTCACAGCATAGATTATAATACACCACTCTGCGGAGAAAATCAAGATGCAAAAACCGTTTTTTTCGTTCCTGTTTTGCGATCTGAATGAAAAGCGGGAAGGCATGCTTTCGCCTTCCCGCAATGCAGTCTTTTCCCGATGTTGTCTTTTCCTTAAAACTTCAGCGGATAAGTCCAGCCCATGTCGTCTTCCACGACGCCGGTCTGCATGCCGTAAAGGGTGTCGTAAAGCTTCTGGGCGATGGGGCCCACCTTGCCGTCCGCCACCTGTACATCATCGCCCTTGATGCAGCGCCAGCCGATGGGCGAGATGACCGCGGCGGTGCCGGAAGCGAAAATCTCCTTCAGCGTACCGTCCGCTGCGGCGGCGATCACATCATCGATGGAAAGCTTGCGCTCGGAAACCTTCACGCCCCATTTTTTAAGAAGGGCGATCACGCTGTTGCGGGTAATGCCGGGCAGAATGGTGCCGCTGTCAAGGGAAGCGGTGATCACCTCGTCACCGATGACGAAGAAGGCGTTGGAGGTGCCGATCTCTTCCACATATTTATGTTCCGCCGCGTCAAGCCAGAGAACATCCTTGCAGTTGTATTTGATGGCATCCTGGCTGGCGCGCATACCGCCGCCGTAGTTGCCGCCCACCTTGGCATAGCCGGTGCCGCCCTGCGCGGCGCGGATGTACTTGTCCTGCACATAGATGCGCGTGGTGGTAAGACCCGCATCGTTGGCGGCATAATAGGAGCCGGTGGGGCTCAGGATGATCATGAACTTATAATGCTGCGCCGGCAGCACGGAGAAGGATACCTCATCGCCAAAAAGGAAGGGGCGGATGTAAAGGGAGGTATTCTTGCCATGGGGGATCCAATCCTTATCCGCTTCGATAACGGCTTCAAGACCCGCCATAAAAAGGTCGCCGGGCACTTCGGGCATGCACATGCGCTCGCAGGTGTTCTTCATGCGGGCGATGTTCATATCCGGCCGGAACAGCTGGATGCTGCCGTCGGGCTTTCTGTAGGCTTTCATGCCCTCAAACATCATTTGTGCATAGTGGAGCACCGCGCTGGCAGGCTCGATCAGGAAGGGGGCATGGGGCTCAACGCGCCAGGAATGCCAGCCCTTGCCGGCATCGTATTCCATGACAAACATGTGATCGGTGAAATACTTGGCAAACCCCAGCTTACTCTCATCCGCCGGACGGGGCTTGGGATTGGTGGTTCTTGTTACGGGAATCTCGTAAGTCATGACGGTTTCCTTCTTTCTTGCTGCTGAATTTTTCAAATATGGTACAGCTCCGGCCGCCTGTCCCGAAAGACGGGGATGGTGGAGCGGATCTTTGTCAGGATGGAAAGATCAATATCCGCGCTGATGATCTCTTCCTGTTCCCCCGCAAGGGCAGCGGTCTCGCCCCAGGGATCGATAATGGCGGAACTGCCGCCGTAGACTGTATCTTCTGCCCTGCCGCAGGAGTTGCAGCAGACCACGAACATCTGGTTCTCAATGGCGCGGGCGGTGGTCAGCGTGCGAAGATGTGCGGTGCGTACCTTCGGCCACTGGGACACCACAAACAGCATATCGAGCCCCGGAACGGTCAGGCTTCGGACAAGCTCCGGGAAGCGGATATCGTAGCAGATGATAAGGCCGCATTTGACGCCCGCAAGGGTAAAGGTGCAAAGGCTGTCGCCGGGGGTGTAAAAAGCATCCTCTCCCATGGGAGTGAAAAGGTGGGTCTTGTCGTATTCCGCAATGCATGTGCCTTCCTGGTCAAACACCATGGCGGTGTTGTATACCCTGCCGCCGCGCACATTGGAAACGCTGCCCGCCACGATATTGACGCCATGCTTTTTCGCAAGGGCGCCGATTTCCCTTTTGACCCTTTCGCCATCCCTGTCTGAAAGGGCGGCAAGGTCTTCCTTCGGGAAAAAGCCCGTGTTCCAGGTTTCCGGCAGCACCATCACATCGCTTTTTTCCGCAGCCGCCGCTTCGATGAGCGCCGCCGCACGGGCGAAGTTTTCTTCCGGCTTTTTGAACCGCATATCCATCTGCAGGCAGGTGATCTTCATAGGCTTCCTCTGATTTATTCCGCTGCGCGGCGCGGAGACACCATGCATAAATAAACGCACCGTGGGTGTTTGGTTGTGTAAAAGTGTATACCATTCTGCCCACCGCGTCAATGCCGCAGCGGCGGAAAATATATTTTCTTCCACCCGGAACGGTGCGGGGCCGGCCGCTTTCTTCAACCGCTCTTTTTCATTTGCCGGTTCCTCTCTTCATAAAAACGATGGAACCGCTTTGCTGTTTCTCTTATACTGTGATAAAATCAATTTGTAAAATGACAATAAGAAGCCCTGCACATGATAAAATGAAATGAATGAGGTATGGTATGCATAACAAGTATATGGCGTTTGTCACGGCGGCACAGCTGCAAAGCTTTACCAAGGCGGCGGAAGTGCTGGGCTATACCCAGTCCGGCATGAGCCACCTGATCATGGCGCTGGAAGACGAGCTTGACCTTAAGCTTTTCCTTCGCTCCAAGAACGGCGTACAGCTGACCCGGGAGGGCAGCCGTCTCTTCCCCTATGTGAAGCGCCTTCTTGATGCTGAGCAGGATGTGGTGGATATCGCCCGGGCCATGCTTGGCGTCGAAACGGGCCAGATCCGCGTGGGTACTTTTTCGAGCATCGCCATCAGCTGCCTGCCGCAGATCCTGCAGGGCTTCCGCCAGCGCTACCCGGGCATTCAGGTGACGGTACAAAGCGGCAACTATGCGGAGATCGAACAGGCCCTTTCGGAAAACACCGTGGATTGCGGCTTTGTGAGCCTTCCCTCCCGGCAGGGCTTTATGGTGACTTCTCTTGTGAAGGATCGGCTCATCGCCATCGTGGGCGAGGAAAGCGGCCTTGCGGGCGAAACGGTGCTCAATCCCCGCATGCTTGCCAGCATGCCCTTCATCATGCCGGCGGAGGGTGCCCACTACGACATCGGCAAGATCTTTGCTTCTGCGGGCGTTTCCCCCACCGTCCGCTTTGAGATGGGCGATGACTACGCGGCGGTGGCCATGGTGCGCCACGGGCTCGGCATCACCGTCCTTCCGGAGCTAATGGCGAAAAGCATGCCCCAGGATAAGATCCGCCTGATCCCCCTGCAGGATTCGGAGCGGGAGATCGGCATCGCGGTATCCGCCGGGCGGCAGACCTCCCCCGCCGTCCGCGCCTTTGTGGAATATGTCAAAGACACCATTGCGGATGTGATCGCTGACGGCGGCAGCGCGGAATAAGCCAAAAAAGCAGCAGCTGCACAGGATCCTGTGCAGCTGCTGTTCTTTTATTTCTTTTCCGTTTTTAACTTGTAAAGCTCTTCCGTGGCAAAGGCCAGCTTTGTGATCACATTCTTCTTTGCGGGATAGCAATAGAAGGAATCCCTGTCCGTGGAGATATCCACGCAGTCAAAGGGCTTGATGTAGCAGTAATCGTATTCGATGTGCAGGGCGATCATGCTCTCCGGCGTGCGGTGTACCCGGTAGGGCTTGCCGTTGTAAAAGCCTTCGATCACAAAACCCTCTTCCGCCGTGTGGGTAAAGGTGGCTTCCCCAAGGTGGAAATACCGCCAGCAGCGGGGCAGGGAATATACATCCACCGTATCGTGGAAAGCGTATTCGCCGCGCTCGATCTCCTTTCTGACCTCCATGCGCTCCCACTCGAACCAATCGGGAATATGGGGGAATTCCGTTTCCCCTTCAAGGGCGCGGAGACTGCCGTCCTCCTCAAGGTTCCAGCGTTTTCCGCATACGGTACAGAAAAGCGCCGTGCCCTTCGTGACCATCTTCGATTCCGCCATGCAGTGGGGGCACTTGTAAAGCACCTTGTGCAGCCCCTCCGCCCGCCAGGGTTCCGTGATCAGAATACCGTTTTCCTTCTGGTAGCGGTATTCGTCATACTGCATGGCATCCCGGATGGCAGCGTTGATCTCCGCCGGCGTCATGGCGCAGACCTGCTCCGCGGTGAGCACCAGCTTCATCACGGTGTGAAGGGGCACCTTCCGCTTTTTGCGGAAATTCCAGAAAGGCGTGTGCAGGTGGTTACCGTGATGGGTGATGACCACAAGGGGGCATTTGTTCAGCTTCACCAGCTTGCCGAGGGATTCGGGCAGATAGGCAAGGGTGCCGATGGGCGTGTAGCGGGCTTCCGGATACATGGAAAGGATATCGCCCCGGCAGATGACCCGGTTGATGGCCTTCACAAGGTGGATATCGTTGGTGAATTTGCGCTTGCAGATGCAGCCGATCAGCTCCATCAGCCAGGGACGGCGGTAATAGCCGTCGATGGAGACCACGTTGTTCACCCGGTGGGGGAAGGTCAGAAGCGCAGCCAGCTCAAAATCGATAAAGTACTGATGATTGCTCAGAAGAATATAGGGCGGCTTGACCCCTTCCATGCCGATCTTTTCCACCTTATACTTTTTGCCGATCAGGGCGATCTTCGACAGCAGCCATATGAGCCAGACGATGATGACAGGCTGCCGGATCGGATACTTTTTTGTGTTGTAGCTTCGTTTGTTTTTGTAATTGACTTCCACGTTCGTTTCCTTTCGCGAGCGGGATTTTTTGCATATAAGCTTAATCAGTTTACCCGATATGCCGCGCACTTACAACAGTCCGAGGAAAAATAAGGGTAAAAAATAACACCCACTCGCATGCATATCAAAAAAGCAGGAAAGCCTTGCGGCGGATCGTCTTTTTGCGCTATACTTTTTTTACCAACTAAGGAGTGTGTTTTATGCGAGAAGAGATCGTTTATACCGACAGACACAATACGGATTCCTTCAAATGGGACGGCCTTGAAAAGATCTACGGCGATAAGGACATGCTCGCCATGTGGGTGGCAGACATGGACTTCAAAGTGCCCGAATGCGTGCGCGAAGCGCAGCACAAGTATGTGGAAATGGGCGCGCAGGGCTATTACATGACCCCGGAAAGCTATTACGATGCCTTCATTGCCTGGGAAAAGGAGCGCCACGGCCACACCGTAAAGCGTGAGCATATCCGCTATTCTCCGGGCGTGGTGGCGGCCTTCAACTGGCTGGTGCAGACCCTGACCGAAAAGGGAGACGCCATCCTGCTGCAGATGCCGGTGTACCATCCCTTTCATTTTGCCGTGAAGGATAACGAAAGAAAGCTTATCGGCTGCCCCCTTGTGAAGGAAAACGGCCGCTATTGCATCGACTTTGCCGCCTTTGAAAAAGCGGTGAAGGAAAACAATGTGAAGATGTTCATCCTTTCTTCTCCCCACAACCCGGTGGGCCGCGTGTGGACGCGGGAAGAGCTCAAGGGGATGCTCGATATCTGCAAGGAAAACGGCGTGATCGTCCTTTCCGATGAGATCCACCAGGATATCGTGTTTGCGCCCAACAAGCACATCCCCAGTGCATCGGCAGGCGACTATGACGATATGCTCATCACCCTGACCGCGCCCAGCAAGACCTTCAACCTTGCCGCCTGCCAGAATTCCTTCGTCATCATCCCCAATGATGCCTTCCGCAAAAAGTTTGACGCCTACACCGCCGCCATCCACGTAACGGGCGGCACGCCCTTCGGCTACATTGCCGCGGAAGCCGCTTACCGCGGCGGCAAAGTCTGGCTTGAAGGCGTACTTGAGATCATCCACGGCAACTACCTTTATGTGAAGGAGACCCTTGCAAAGGAACTGCCCAAAGCGGTGGTGTATCCCCTTGAGGGCACCTACCTCCTCTGGATCGATTTCGGCGCATACCTTTCTGCGGAGGATATCAAGCCCTTTATGCAGGAAAAGTGCAAAATCGCCTTCAACCTTGGCAATATCTTCGGCGGGGAGGATACCGCCGCCTTCGTCCGCATGAACCTTGCCACTTCCCGCGAAAACGTGGCGGAAGCGGTCAGGCGCATCGTTGAAAACATGAGCTGTGCATATTGATCTTTACCCAATGCAAAGCGCCCGGATAAGGCGGGGAACCATAAAACAACCGGATAAACGCGAATTTTTCTAATTCGATAAGGGCACGTTTCTATACGCCTTTCGGTGTAGTGTGTTATCTGTGGTTTTGCGCCAAACCGAAGGCCTCTCTTTGATGAGGGAGGTGGCAAAAATCTCTGATTTTTGCCGGAGGGAGAGAATACTACCCCTCAGTCAGCCTTTTCGGCTGACAGCTCCCCTGACAAGGGGAGCCTGGGCATTCCCACGCCGCTGCAAAATACAAAAATCCTCCCCATGATCGAAGTCATAGGGAGGATTCTCTGTTTTACGAGCGCCTTCCTTATAAGGGCGCTTTTTGTTCACTCTGACAGAAAAAAGACGTTTGTTGACAGGCCTTCTTTTCCTATTTATAATTGGAAATTGTGTGTGCGAAAACGCCGCCGCATAAGCAGGAAGAGGAGCTGTCCCATGAAGATCTTTGCACTCATCGTATTTCTTTTGACCTATGTGCTGATGATCGCGCTGCCGAAATACCGCCCTTATGTGGCGCTTACCGGCGCCATCGTTTTTCTTATCGCCGGCATCGTTCCCTTTGCATCCGTTGTGGATGCCATCGACTTCAATGTGCTTTTGATGCTTGCGGGCACCATGGGCAGTGTTTCCCTGTTCATCCAGAGTCAGATGCCGAACCGCATGGCGGAGCTGCTCCTGAAAAAGACCCCCAACGTGATGTGGGTGGCGGTGTCCATGTCCCTGTTTGCGGGCAGCGTTTCCGCCTTTGTTGACAACGTGGCAACAGTGCTTATGATCGCCCCGGTGGGCCTTGCCATTGCAAGGAAGCTGAACATTTCCCCTGTGGCGCTGCTGATTTCCATCGCCGTATCTTCCAACCTGCAGGGTGCCGCCACCCTTGTGGGCGATACCACTTCCATCATGCTCGGCGGCTATGCGGGCATGGATTTCCTCGACTTTTTCTTTATGGACGGCAAGGCCAGCATCTTCTTTGCGGTAGAGCTCGGCGCCATTGCCACGGTGCTCGTGGTCATGTTCATCTTCCGCAGCTACAGGCAGAAGGTGGAGGCCGACCTTAACACCAAAGTGACGGATCTGTTCCCTTCCTATCTTCTTATCGCCACGGTGGTGCTGCTGATCGCCGCTTCCTTTATCCCCGGCAAGCCTGCCCTGACCAACGGCATCATTTGCGTTGTACTGTTCCTGATCGGCTTCGTGCGCTGCTGCATCCTTAAGCGCAGGGAAGAGGGCATTACCGCCATCAAGGAGATCGATTTTGAGACTCTCGGCCTGCTTGCGGGCCTTTTCGTGGTCATCGCCGGCATCACCAATGTGGGCATTATCGATGATATCAGCCGCTTCTTTGTAAAGATCGGCAGCGGCAGCCCGTTCCTGCTTTATTCCCTGATCGTATGGGGCAGCGTGCTGATCAGCGCCTTTGTGGACAACATTCCCTATGTTGCCACCATGCTGCCCGTTGTGAGCGGCATCGCTGCAGGTATGGATATCTCCCCCACCGTGCTTTACTTCGGCCTTCTCTGCGGCGCCACCCTCGGCGGCAACCTGACGCCCATCGGCGCCAGCGCCAACATCGCCGCCATCGGCATCCTCCGCAAAGAAGGATACGAGGTGAAAATGGGCGATTTCATGCGCATCGGCCTGCCCTTCACCCTCTGCGCGGTGATGATGGGTTACCTGTTCTGCTGGCTGGTCTGGCATTAAGAACGAACGCAGGTAAAAAAGCATCCCCGGGGTCTTTCTTTTTCCGCTCATCAGCAAAGCCTTTTTGCCTGCGGAAAAGGAACCGCTGTCAGTGTTCTTCCAGCCATCTTATTGCCGCATGGGCAAGCCATGCCGCGCCAAGGGGCAGCACATCTTCATTGAAACGCACCTTCGGGTTGTGGGCGGTAAAGTCACCCCGCTCATCGGGAAAGCCCGCGGAAAGGAACAGGAAGGCGGAAGGCACCCGCTCCGCGATATAGGCAAAATCCTCCGAACCGCTGACGCTGTAGCCGGGAACGGGAGCGGCATCCGGCACCCCTGTTTCCTGCAGATAGCGCACGATATCCTCCGTAAGAGCGGGAGCGCAGATCAGCGGCGGCGCGCCGGAAAGGATCTCAAGCTCCGCTTTTCCGCCGTAGACGGCTGCGGTACCTGCCGCCGCTTCCCGGATGCGGCGCACGAGCATCTCCCGCAGCGCGGGTGCGTTGGTGCGGACGGAACCGAGCAGCACCGCCGTTTCCGGGATAATGTTGGTGTTCGTACCGGCCTGAAAGCTGCCGATGGTGAGCGCCGCCGCAGCCTGCGGGTCCGTTTCCCGGGCGATCAGCGCTTCAAGGGCGATGACGATCTGGCTGCCGATGAGGATTGGATCCACCCCATACTGGGGATAGGCGCCGTGGGTGCCCTTTCCCCGCACCGTGATGCGGAACATATCCGCGGAAAACATCAGCGCACCGCTGCTGTTGTAAAGGAATTCGCCCACGCTGCCGTGGCCCGCGTTCACATGGAAGGCAAGCGCCGCATCCACCGGCGGGTCGGAAAGGATGCCGTTTTCGATCATGTGCTTTGCGCCGCAAAGGGTCTCCTCTGCGGGTTGGAACATGAATTTCACGGTGCCCCCGAGCGCACCCTCTTTTTCCTTGAGAAGCCTTGCCGCCCCAAGGAGCATGGCGGCGTGCAGATCGTGACCGCAGGTGTGGGCGCAGCTTGTTTGGCTTGCAAAGCTTTCGCCGCTTTCCTCCTTCATGGGCAGCGCGTCCATATCCGCCCGGAGCAGGAACACCTTGCCGCCCTGCCCTACCGTGGCAGCGACGCCCATGCCGCAATCCGCCGCTTCGATGCCGATGGCTTCCAGCTGTTTTTTTGCGTATTCCTTCGCAATGGGCAGACTGAGTCCCGCCTCCGCATGGGTATGAAGATATCGCCGATGGGATGTGATCTCCTGCTGCAGCGCAAGAGCACGCTTGTAAAGATCCATAAATCCAAACTCCTTTTTTCTGTAGTGTGGCACGAAATCTAAGCGATGATTCCGCGTATAGGGAGGGGCCTCATATAAACTGCTGCCCCAAGTCTTCCCCTCATAAAGAAAAACATCCCCCGGCTCATGCCGGGGGATGTACGTTTTTTTATTCCACAGTAACGGAGCCGTCTTCGTTGACGGTGATCTTCATGCCGTCCTTCACATAGTTGAGGAACTCTTCGCCGAGGCAATCCACAACGGGCATGGAAACATCATCAAGCCAGACATCCGCAAGCACGGCACCTGCCGCCGCCAGCGAATCGATGGGCTGCGAAAACAGCATGCAGGCGGGCTGCCTGTGCATGCTGCAGGCGCAGTACAGCACAAGGCCGCCGGTGGTGGAGCCGATGGTCTGGGGCAGACAGAGAGCCTTGCCCGCCATCTGCTTGCCGAACAGGTCCGGGTTGTTCTGGTCGCCGCAGGTGGCTTTCTTGTCGCCGAACTGCAGCGCCTTCTGGAAGGAAGCAAGGGTGTTGAGGCCGCCGTGGGAAACGAGGGCCTCCGCCGTAACGGTGCCGGCGGCTACGGTGCGTCCCTGAAATTGTTTCATGGTCATTTCCCTCCCTTGGTGATCTCAATGAGGATCTCGTCATCGGTATAGTAGCGGGCGGTGGTGTAGGTGCGAAGCTTGTTGGAGGATGTGATCACCGGCATCTTGCCCGCAAGGGGATTGTTCATATACATAAGGGGGCAGATGTAGGAGGTGATGACGCCGGTCTTTCTGAGCCTTTTCGCATAGGGCGTTTTTTCAAATTCCTTCAAAACGGCGGGTGCAGCGGTGAACACAGTGGGCACCACCACCTTGCTGTTGCCGGCTTCCTTGAGACCCGCTTCCACCTTGTCAGTCCAGCTCTTGAGCTGTTCAAGGCTCATATGGGGGCAGCCCATGAAGCAGAGCTTCGGCTTGGCTTCCTTGTTCTTCCACATGATGGGATAGCTGTCATACACACGCTGGAGTTCCGCATCGTCAATGACATACACCTTTGCGCCCTCGGCGATGAGGCTTTCGCCCTGCTCCTTTGCTTCCGGGGTCAGATTTTCCACATGGTAAAGGCCGACGGCACCGTTGGAAGCGGTGGCGGCGCCCATATCCTTTAAGAAGGTGCAGGCAGCGTCGTCAAGCTCCGTGCCGAGCCATTTGTCAAGGCCGCGGATAAAGGGCACATCCTCCATCACCTTCATGCCGATGGCGCTGCCAAGGAGCTGCGCTTCCGGCTTTTTGGTGGTTTGAATGTCGATGATCCAGGTGGCTTTGCGGCCCTCATCGGTCAAAAGACCGAAGTAGGGCACGTACCCGAGCACCGAGCCCATCAGGTCGATGATGCCGCTGTTGCGGTTGCAGCGGGCGCCCAGCACGCTGTTGGCGTACACCACCGCGGAGGATTCCGACCAGGAAAGGATATCGCCCTTTTGGGGCTTGTTGCCCACCTCATCCATATAGCAGGTGCAGGAGAAGGCATCCTTTTCCATCAGGCCCAGCTTATTGAGCTGGCCTTCATAGAATTCCTGCCGGGTATACATGAAGTTATTGAAGATGAAATCCAGCAGGAAGTTGCTGGGCACGTTTTTATCCACGGGGCGGGGGTCTGCGGTGAACTGCTGCCCGGAAACCGCGCCCGCTTCGATGAGCTGTTCCATCAGCTCATATACCGGGCCGAGGGCCTTCAGGCCAAAGCTTGTCACAAGGTGGTTGTATTGGCTTGTAACGGGCACCATTTTCGTTGCGCCGAAGACTTCGCCGTAGCGGATAAGGGTCTGCAGTACCTTTTTTAAAGTTTCGCCCTCGCCGCCGTTTAAAATGTGCTGTTGTTGTTCGGTAAGCTGCATCATATGATATTTCCTTTCCGCATCAAAGCTTCATGGCCACATCCCAGGCCTTCCAGATCACGCTGCGCAGGTTGCCCACCTTGTCCGCATCGCCCACAAGGTGTACGTTTTTGCCCTTCGGGGCAAGGGGGGCGCTCCTGTAGCCGACGGAGAGGATCACGCTGTCCGCGGCGATCCTGTACTCGGTGCCGTTCTTATCCTTTACAAGCACGCCGTCATCCTCGATGGCCGCAACGGCGGTCTCAAGGTGTACGGGCACCTTGTTGGCATTGAAGAAATCGCGGAGGAAGCTGGTGTTGGCAAGGCACACGCCGGGGGTGGTGACAAGGTCATCCATCATTTCCACGATGGTGGGCTTTTTGCCCTGCAGATACAGCTCATAGGCGATCTCGCAGCCGGTAAGGCCGCCGCCGATGATGGTGACGTTTTCGCCCACTTCCTTTTTCCCAAGGAGGAAGTCGATGGCCTGAATGCCCTTATCAAAGCCGGGGATGGGGATGCGGTTGGCGGTGGAACCGGTGGCGATGATGACCTCATCCGCGGTGATGCCGGAAATATCCTTCACCTCCGCGTTGAGCTTCACCTCAATGGGATATTTTCCCATTTCGCGCCTGTACCAGGCGATGAGGGCCTTATCCTTTTCCTTGAAGGAGGGCGCTGCCGCCGCGATGAATACGCCGCCAAGCTCATTGCTCTTCTCGTAAAGGGTCACCTTGTGGCCCCGCTTGGCGCAGACGAGGGCAGCTTCCATGCCGCCGATGCCGCCGCCGATGACGGCGATGTTCTTCGCCTTCTTCGCGGGTTTGATGTAGTGCTTTTTCGACTGCATGGTCTCCGCATTGATGGCGCAGCGGGCAAGGCCCATGGTGTCGGAAAGGTCCTGGGTGTTGTAGTGGCCCTTGGAGGAGGAGAAGTTGAAGCAGCCGCTGTGGCAGCAGATGCAGGGGCGGATATCCTCAAGGCGATCTTCGATGAGCTTGGTGATCCACTCGGGATCCGCAAGGAACTGGCGGGCAACGCCCATGCCGTCGATCCTGCCTTCCGCAATGGCTGCCGCCGCCGTCTCCGGATCCATACGGCCGGCACAGACCACGGGGATATCCACGAACTTCTTGATGTGTGCCACATCCTCAAGGTTGCAGTTTTCGGGCATGTACATGGGCGGATGTGCCCAGTACCAGGAATCGTAGGTGCCGTTGTCGGCGTTGAGCATATCGTAGCCGGCATCCTGCAGGTATTTGGCGGCGCGCTCGGATTCTTCCATGGCGCGGCCCACTTCCGTGTATTCCTCACCGGGAACGGCGCCCTGGGCGAAGCCCTTCATTTTGGATTCCACGCTGTAGCGCAGGGAAACGGGGAAATCGCTGCCGCAGCTTTCCTTGATGGCATGCACCACCTCCGCTGCGAAACGGTAGCGGTTTTCAAAGCTGCCGCCGTATTCGTCGGTGCGCTTGTTGAAGAATTCGATGGAAAACTGGTCGAGAAGATAGCCTTCGTGTACGGCATGCACTTCCACACCGTCAACGCCCGCATCCTTGCAGAGCTTGGCGGTCTTGGCAAAGGCTTCGATGATCTCATGGATCTGCTCTACGGTCATTTCCGGGCAGATGATGTCCGGCGCCCAGCGGGCAGGCTGCGCGCTCGGCGATGCCAGCTCATGGCTGGTGTCGATGATGGGCTTGAGGATGGCGCGGGTAAACTTGTTCTTGTGAAGCGGCCCGATCAGCTCCGTGATGGCCCAGCTGCGGCCCATGCCGGCAGTAAGCTGCACGAAAAGCTTGGCGCCGGTCTTGTGGATCTCATCCATAAACACCTTCAGCTCTTCAAACATTTTGGGGTTCTGCCAGAGCCACTTGCCCCAGAAGGTATCCCGAAGGGGCGCAATGCCGGGGATGATGAGGCCCACGTTGTTCTTTGCCCGTTCAAGGAACAGCTTGGCGGCTTCCTGATCGAAACCGCAGCCGGTCAGCTCAAACCAGCCGAACAGGGATGTACCGCCCATGGGGCACATGACGATGCGGTTTTTGATCTCCACATTGCCCACCTTCCAGGGGGTAAACAAAGCTTCATACCTTTGATCCATGATAGATATTCGCCTCTCTTCCTATGTTAATAAAGATAAACAGGATCATAAAAAAACAGTGCGCACGCGGGGTTTTCCGCATGTCGCTGCATTATGATAATTATATGCCAATCCGGAAAGTAAAGCAACCGGTTTCCGCATGGATGAAAGCTGCCTCTCCTTCGCCCCGCGGGGCGCTTTTTTTATGCCCGGAAATGCACCAAAAAGGCAACATGTGCTTTTTGGGTACCATAAACGGTACTTTTAATAAAAAACATGGGTTTTGTATCTTGAAAAACGAAGCCGGATGCACTACTATGTTCTTAAAAAACAGAACAAATGTTCTTATTACAAAGGAGGAAAACGAACATGAAACAGAAAAACGGTTCCTCCGTGCGCATGATAGAAAACCGCATGGTGGATCCAAACGCCTTTGCCGCCTGTTATGACGGGGCGGATTACGGCGATACAAAGGAACGGGAAAGGGCGGCCTATAAGGAAACGGAAAAAAGGCTCTTTGCCCTCCGGGCGCTGCAGGCGCGGATGGCGGAAACAAAGGAAGAGCTCGGCGAGCTTGAAAGCCTTGGGCTCGATGCGCTGAAGGCGCATTCCGCATCCCTTGTGCGGGTACTGCGCCCCGGCATGCGCCTTGAGCCGGAGGAAGTGCACCGGATGCAGCTTGAAATGCTCCGCGCCAGGCTTGCGGCGGATGAGCGGGAATGGAAGCGGATGCGCATTGCCCTTGATTTTATCCGGGATGACCCTTATTACCTGACCGTGGAGGCCCGCTATCTGAAGGGCATGGGGGATGGGGATGTGGCGCTGCGCCTTTGCTGCGATCCTTCCACCGTACGCCGCAACCGGGTGCGCCTTGTGCGCACGCTGGCCCTTCGGCTTTACGGTGTGGGAGGCATGCTATGCGTGAACTCCTTTTAAGCGGCACGCCCAACGAAAGGCAGGCGGAGTTTTTCCGGGCCACCGCACGGCATACCGCCTACGGCGGGGCGAGAGGCGGCGGCAAAAGCTGGGCCATGCGGCGAAAGCTGGTGCTGCTTGCCCTTGCAACGCCGAACCTCAACGCGCTGCTTCTTCGCCGGACGCTGCCGGAGCTTCGGGAAAACCATGTGGTGCCCCTTTTGAAGGAACTTTACGGCGTGGCGGATTACAACAGTACGGAGCGTACCTTCCGCTTCCCCAACGGGGCGCGGCTGCGCCTTGGCTACTGCGACGGCGCCAACGATGTCTACCAATACCAGGGACAGGAATACGATGTCATCGGTCTTGAGGAGGCTACCCATTTTACCGAGGAGCAGATGCGCTTTCTTACCACCTGCAACCGCACCGTGAAGAAGGACTTCCGCCCCCGGATGTACTATACCTGCAACCCGGGGAATGTGGGCCACGCATGGGTGAAGCGGCTTTTTATCGACAGGCAGTTTCTTCCCGGCGAGCGGCCGGAGGATTATGCCTTCATTCCCGCAAGGGTGTGGGACAACAAGGTGCTGCTTGAAGCAGACCCGGACTATGTACGGCAGCTGCAGGCGCTGCCGGAGGATCTGCGCCGCGCCCATCTTGACGGGGATTGGGATGTGCATGCGGGCCAGTATTTCCGGGAATTTTCCCGGGAAAAGCATGTGGCGGCGCCCTTTGCCATCCCCAAATGGTGGCGGCGCTTCCGCTCTATGGACTGGGGTTACAACGATCCCTGCTGCGTGCTGTGGCATGCGGTGGATGGGGATGGCAGGGTATTCACCTACCGGGAGCTGTATGTGCGGCGCATGCAGGCTTCGGAGGTGGCGAAAAAGATCATCGCCCTTACGGGGGATGAGGCGGTTGCCTATACCGTGGCTTCCCCTGATATGTGGCAGAAGCGGGGGGCGCTGCTCAAAGCGGAGGGCGGTTTTACCGGCGAAAGCATCGCGGAGCTTTTCGCCCGCGCGGGCGTGGCGCTGACCCCGGCGGATAATGCCCGCGTAGCGGGCTGGCAGCGGGTGCGGGAATTTCTTGCGGTAAATGAGCAGGGAGAACCGCTTTGGCAGGCCTTTCCCGATTGCGTGAATCTGCTTCGGACGCTGCCGCTGCTGCAGTTTGATGCCCACAACAGGGAGGATGCCGCCGATGGGGATGACCACGCGCCGGAAGCGCTGCGCTATGCGCTGATGTCGCGTCCCCGAAAGAGCGAGATGGCGCCGGCAGCGCGGCCGAAACGCTACGACCCGTTTTCCCAGCCCGCGCACCGCGCCGGGTTTATGGAAAAATAACAAAAATACAGACAACAAAAACAGAAAAACGGAGGAAATACAAAAATGACCAGCATGAAACAGAATAAAACCGAGCGTCTTTATGAACTTTTTGAAGAATACCGCAACGCCTACCGGGCGGAATGGGAGAGGCTCGACCGCTGCGAGCGGGTCTACCGGGGCGACCACTGGCAGGATGTGCCGGAACAGGACGACAACGAGCCCCGCCCCGTTACGCCGGTGCTCCAATCCACCATCGAAAACGTGCGTGCGGATCTGATGGACCGTATGCCGGAAGCCGTCATCGTTTCCGACGGCGCGGGACATGAGCGGGTGGCGGAGATGCTGACCGCCCTGATCCGGGAAAACCACCGCCTTTGCCGCTTTGAGCGCGAATACGCCAATATGATGCATGACCTTCTTGTGGGCGGCTACATGGTACAGGAGACCGGCTACGACAGCGAGCTCAACGGCGGCTTCGGCGCGGCGTTTCTTCGGGCGGTGGATCCCCACAGCATCATGTTCGATCCCCTTGTGACGGATATCCAGCAGTCCCGTGCCGTCTTCAAATTTGCGCCTTACCCCATGGAATGGCTGCGCGCCCATTACCCGGAAAAAGCGGAGAAAATGCGGGAGGATATCTTCCGCCCCGCCCGGGTGCAGGATGATTATCTGCAGCAGTCGGACAGGGATATGGTGCTGCTGATCGAGGCATGGGAAAGGGAATACGACAGCGATACCGGGCGCAGCAGCATCCATATGGCAAAGCTTGCGGGCGGGGTACTTCTTGAGGACAGCCGCGACCACAAGCCGGGCGGCTATTTTGCCCACGGGGAATATCCCTTTGTGGTAACGCCCCTTTTCGTCCGCAAGGGTACGCCTCTTGGCTACGGCTTTGTGGATATGTTCGAAACACAGCAGCGATATGCGGACAAGCTTGATCAGATCATCCTCAAAAACGCGCTGATGGCTTCCCACAACAAGCTGCTTATTACCGGCGCTTCCGGCTTCGACCCGGAAGACCTCAGGGATTGGTCCAAGGAAGTACACCGGGGCGAAAGCCTTGCGGGCGTTACCTGGTTCCCCACCGCGCCGCTGCCGGGCTATATCCTCAGCTACGGGGAAAACATCCGCCAGAGCATCCGGGAAGAATCGGGATCCAACGATTTTGTCCGGGGACAGACCTACGGCGGTGTCACGGCGGCTTCCGCTATCGCTGCGCTGCAGGAGGCCGGCAGCAAGCGCAGCCGCATGGTTGCCCGGGCGGTGCACGGCGCCTTTGAGGAAGCCGTCCGCCAGGAGCTGGAGGTGGAGCGCGAATTCTGCGTGCTGCCCCGCCGCATCACCCTTGCAAATGCGGATACCGGCAGACAGGAGGCCGTTGCCTTCACCGGCGAGACCATGTTTGAGCTCACCGCCCGCAAGAACCGCCTGCCCCTTGAGTTCGGCATCAGCGTCAGGGCGCAGCAGGAGAACCGCTTCAGCGTGGCTGCCCACAACGAGCTGATTTTGAACCTTGTGAAGCTCAACATGATCACCCCGGCCATCGGCCTTGAGATGATGCTCTTTGACGGCAAGCGGGAAGCGCAGGCGCTGATGCGCGAACACCTTCGCGCGGAGCAGGAAAAGCAGCTGCAGCAGCCGCAGATGGCGCTGCCGCAGTAAGAAAGGAGCAGGCTCCCATGAAAAAGCTTGAACGGATGACGAAGAAGGGAGCGGAGGCAGGGCTTTCCTGCCTTCTCTCCATCTGCACGGATACGGAGCAGAAAGCGGCGGACAGGATCGCTGCGGCAAAGGTGCTCATCGACTTCGGCCGCAAGGCGGAAGCCGCGGAGGATGGCGCGCTGCGGGTGGTGCTCGAGGGCGTGCCCAAAGAATTTTTAAGTTAAAAATGAAGAAAAAGGAAGGAAAAATACATGTATTCGGAGAATGAAAACAAAAAGAGGAAAACCGGCATCAAAGCGGTCACGCTCCAAAGTTACGAGCAGGAGCTGGTGGACAAATACCGGCAGCTTGCCGACGACGCGGACCGCTGGCTGACAACGCCCACCACATCATCGCTGACCCTTTCCTCCTCGGGCATCAAAGTGCCTGCCTTTTTGCGGGATGAGAAGGATGTCAGGATCATGCAGGCATCCCTTGGCATCACGGAGGATGGCGACTGGGGCCCGGTGACGGAAAATGCTTTCCGCACCCGCCTTGTGGCACAGAAGCAGGAAGGGGAGGAGGGCATGGCCCGGGTATTTGCCAACGCGGCGGCAGAGATGGAGAATCAGGAAGCATCGAACTACAACCGCAGCAGCGATACTGCGGAGCCGGTGCTTGTGGCCCACACGGTGGAAAAACCCATGTACCTTTCCGGTACAGGCACGCAAAGCTACAACCGCACCGCCTACACCGCCGACCTGCCCCGCACGACCCAAAAGAACAACAGCGATGTTTTTGTGAATGCGGCGGGCAACCGCACGAACGTGCCGAGCGGCAGCGTGAAGCCTGTTTCTTCCGGCAGCAAAGGCAGTGCCGGCACACCAAGCTATGACCGCACGATGCAAACGGCGGATGTTTCCCGCCTTGGCAGCACCGCAAAAAGTACCCTTGCTGCGCCAAGTTATAACCGCACAGCCCTTACTGCAGACGAGCCCCGCGGTGCGGCGGCAGAACGCCAGAATATCTACTTCACCGCGGATGGACACCGTACAAATGTGGCCGGCGGCGCGCGGAACAGCGGCCTTGGCAGTCCGACAGCTATGGAAAAAGGCGAATCCATTGCCCGCCTTGGCGGCACAGTACCTTCAAACAGCAGCCCGACCGGCGGTTACCAAGGCGGGCCGGTGGATGAAGCCTATGTGGCAAGAAGGACGGAAGAGCTGCTGACGCAGTATGCGGAAGAAGCGGAACAGCGCTACCGGGATTATGATGTGGGGCTGAATGTGCGCAGTGCGGAAGGTATGGCACGGCGTGCGGAAAAGCAGGAACGGTATGGGGATTGGAAACTGGCGGAAGCATATTTGAACGCATATATCGATAAAATACGGATGGCGAAATACGGTGAGAGTATCGGTGCAGGCGTTGCAAATGCAGACAAGGTGCTTCGGGAAAAAGGACTTAATGATGAGAACTATCCCAAAAACAGCAGGATATACAGCCCTACTGATGAATATGCTTCCGAAGAAGAAATGCTGAGCAACATGGGCAGCACATTGAACCGCCTTACGGAAGTAAGCGGACAGGAACATATGTGCAATCTGTTTAAGGTCACCGAAAGGGATGGCACTGTAAAATATGTAACGAGTGCAGTTCGCACAGGCATGGATAATAATGTGATCCTGCCCTATATCACCACCGGCTTGCTGGGAACGGATCTTCTTGCAAAGGGAATCGAAAACATAGGCGGTAAAAACGTAGAATACCTCGGCATGCTGCATTCGCATCCGCAGTGGTATAATAATACCCAAGACAACGATCAGTTTTCCTGGGGTGATAGCCTTGTTGCGGCTCTTTCCGGTAAAATCTATCTGACAACACCGCATGGAGAGGTTTATGCCTTGGAGCGGGAGGATGGAAAGGAACTGATCGGGCCGGGCATGAAGCGGGAGCGGATCGTAAAAAAGAAAAAAAGAACGGAAAAAGAAAGGTATCCGGATTGGCTGAAAAAAGCGGAAGAAGAGAATTTTGTCGATAACCATGATGCAAAATCAAAAGGTAGAAATTATGTAACCTTCGATGTGAAATCTTATGATACACGAAAGAGGTAAGAAGGATGGAAAAAGAGAATAACCGCTTTAAGAAATTGCTGATCAGAGAGAATATCATTATCCTTTGCGTGTTGGCTTTGCTTTTCGTGAAAGGCTGCTTTGAAATGTTTGAGGAAACGCCTCCGCCGAGTGTTTTCAATATTCACCGCTGCCCCGACAAACTGACATATGTGATCGGGAAAGACGAAGTGCTTGATGTTTCGGGCGGTGTCATATGCAACGTTTTATATGACTGGTGGGGCCATTATGGACGCCCCTGCATTTCATCTCCCACAGCAGCAGTAGACCATGGCGAGAACGGGTATCTTTACACGATGGAAGAAGCCCTCTCGGATGGCGAAATAGCATCTGACATTGATTTTACGAAGGAAGGCATATACACAGTCAGGATCAAATGCTGGGATGGTACCGAGTTATGTTTCCCAGTAGCGGTTATTTCGCCGGAAAGTGCTGCGGCAATGCACTAACCCATCATAAGGAGAATGCCATGGAAAAGAAAAAACGAGACGGATACAAAGTGCTCTTTCTGGTGGAAAATATACTCCTTGCTGCAGTGCTGCTGGCGCTGTTGATTTCAGAAGGCAGTATATGGTACTGGAGCCACATGAAACGGTATGGGAATATCCACCGTTATCCCACAAAACTTACCTATGTGGCGGGGGTGGATATGGGGCTCGATCTATCCGGCGGCGAGGTCTGCTTCAGCAGAGGAACAGAATTTGGCTCCGGTGTATTTTGTGCGTCCGACCCAACACGAACTGATGGCAAAAAGGGACGTTGCAAACATATTCTTCCCATGGAGGAAGCGGAGGTTTCTACCAATGCAGACTTTAATATGCCGGGCTTCTACTATGTGGAAGTAAGTTATAAAGGCGTTACTTGCTATTGCCCCATCGTTGTCATCGACCCCAAAGATGCAGCAAGGTAACAGGGCGGGCGCGCAACTGCGCGCCCGCCTGCTTTTCCGCCGTTTTCCTTGACGGGTGCGGCGCTGTGGCGGTATGCTTGAAACAGAAGCGGAACCGGGAGGCGGAGCAGGTTTGGCATGCTGCATTCGCATCCGCAGTGGTATCAGAATACGGTAGACAACGACTTGTTTTCCTGGGGCGATGCTTTGGTATCGACCATTTCCGGCAAAATCTATCTGACTACCCCGCATGGTGAGGTTTATGCGCTGGAAGGAAAAGACGGCAAAAAGATGATTGTGCCGGGATATATCAGAGATGAAATGGTAAGGGTGAAAAATATAGCTTGGAAATACGGTATCAGACCGGATCAGGTGCTTTCTCTTTGGGGAACATTATTTAGTGACGACTTCCTCAATTGGTATAATGAAGCCGGGCGGGGCTATAATTTCGGGAACTATAATGTGAAGACCTATGATACAAGGCGGTAATCCTTTGATCAGACATCAGCAAAAGAGGCGTGCAAATGGAAGAAAAGCAGAAAAAAGACAATAAGACGCTACGGAAGATCGCAATGCTATTGATCTTGATTGTGCTTCTTATCGGGGTAATTAAGAGGTGTTCCCATTCCTCCCAAGCGATAGAGCAATATCTTCTTGCGCTGCGCATCCATTCCCATCCCACAAAGCAGGTTTATGTTGTAGGATGCGATACGACACTCGATTTCACCGGGGGAGAACTGTGCTACGCTATAGCGCGCGACCTGCCTCTCGCAGATGATGGTACATGTGGAAAAAAAGGCTGCTACATTGATATTTCTATGGAAGAGGCTCTTCGAATTGATGATATGCTTTCCGTATATACCAATACGGACTTTACGAAGCCCGGAATATATGAAGTAAGATTTTGCTCCGTGGTACAAAATGGGAAATGGGAAGAAGAACTCTCCTGCTCCTTCCCCATCGAAGTCATCGACCCTGCAAGCTTAGAGTAAACAAACCAAAACGGGCGCACATATGTGCGCCCGCCCTCTTTTCCGCCGTTTTTCTTGACGGGTGCGGCGCTGTGGCGGTATGCTTGAAACAGGCAGTATACTTCAGTCGGCGCAAAAGCCGAATACCTCGGCATGCTGCATTCGCATCCGCAGTGGAAAGAAAACAGAGAAGATAACGATTTGTTTTCTCCCGGAGACGCGATTGTTTCCGTTCTTTCCGGCAAAATCTACCTGACCACGCCCCATGGGAACCTGTATGCGCTGGAAAAGGAAGATGGAAAAGGGCTGATCTTGTCGGGAGTAGCCAGAGACTTAATTGTTACCCGGGATAACCTGACACGTAGTATTAGTGAATGGGGCAAAAGCAAATTGTCAGAGGATGCTATCCATGCGTTACAAGTTGCTTACCCCTGGCCTTTTTTAGGCGAGTATCTATATAACAAGATAACAAAACCGGCAATGGATACATTTGTTAAAGAGAATGATTCTGTATCCGCAGGAAGAAACTTTCAAACATTTAATGCCAAATCATATGATACAAGGCAGTAAATGCTTGAACCGATACTGGCGAGGGAGACAAATGGAAACCAAACAGCGAACCCCCGACAAATTCACACGAAAAATAGCCATCTTGGCAATCTGCGTGCCGCTCTTGGGAATGATAATTCGCTTCTGTTCCCATTCTTCCCAGCTGATAGAGCCATACTATTTTGTGATGTGCGTTCATTCCTATCCCACAAAGCGGGTTTATGTTGCAGGGGAAGATACGGCGCTCGATCTCGCCGGAGGAGAGGTGTGCTATGATACGGAGAGCAACCCACCGCTCTCTGATGATGGTACTTGTGGAAAGGACTGCTACTTTTCCGTCGCCATGGAAGAATGCCTCCGATTTGATGAATCGTTTTCTGTACATACCGATGCAGATTTTACAAAGCCCGGAATATATGAGGT
>SVGX01000016.1 GCA_015056105.1 Clostridiales bacterium
TTGACGTGCCCGGTCACGAAAAATTCATCAAGAACATGTTGGCCGGCGCCGGCGGTATCGACCTTGCCATGCTGGTTGTGGCGGCGGATGAAGGCTTTATGCTCCAAACCGTGGAGCATCTTCATATTCTCACCCTGCTCGGCATCAAAGACGGCCTTGTGGTCATCACCAAAAAGGATATGGTGGATGAAGAATGGCTGGAGATGATGCAGGAGGAGATCCACGAAAAGGTAAAGGGCTCCTTCCTTGAAGGCAAGCCTGTCATGACTGTTTCCGCCTACACCGGCGAGGGCATTGCGGAGCTGAAGGACGCGCTTTACGCTCTCGTGCACGCGGCGGCGGAAAAAAGCGTCCGCATCGCATTCAGGCTGCCCGTGGACAGGATCTTTTCCGTGGACGGTTTCGGCACTGTCGTCACCGGCACGCTGATCGAAGGCTGTATGAACGAAGGCGATGCGGCGCAGCTTGTTCCTTCCGGCGCGGAAACGCGCATCCGCAATCTCCAGGTGCACGGAAAGGATGTCAAAACGGCTTATGCCGGACAGCGCGTGGCGGTGAATCTTGCCGGACTCAAAAAGACGGATATCGCCCGGGGCGATGCGGTGGCAAAGCCCGGCAGCGTCCGCGTTTCCATGATGCTGGATGTGAAGCTCCGGAACCTGAAGGACTCGGGCCGCGTGATCACAAACGGCATGCAGGTGCACCTTTACCACGGCGCGGCGGTAATG
The DNA here is from genome assembly GCA_015056105.1 of Clostridiales bacterium. Lineage (GTDB taxonomy): Bacteria > Bacillota > Clostridia > Christensenellales > CAG-138 > UBA1685. The sequence continues at coordinate 729 of SVGX01000016.1, forward strand.
CTCGCCAAGGTGGTGCTGCTTGACAGGGAAGCCCTTGAGCCGGGCGAAAGCGGCTATGCGCAGCTGCGGCTCACGGAACCCATCGCCACAAAAAACGGCGACAGGTTCGTGGTGCGTTTCTATTCGCCCCTTGAGACCATCGGCGGCGGTGTGATCCTTGACGACGCGCCCCTTCGCCACAAGCGCAACGTGCCCGCTGTGATCGAAGCCCTTCGCATCAAGGAAAGCGGCTCAAGCGGCGACAAAGTTGCCCAGACCGTGGCGGAATTCCAGCTGCAGCTGCCCACCGTGGAAAAGATCGCCGCGAAGCTTGATGCGGATGCGGAGACCCTTCGTGAAGAGCTTCGGGAGCTTTCTGCGGCAGGCAGGCTGGTGGAGGCGCTGCCCTCCCGCTACATTGCGGCGAATGTGCTCGATGCTTTGGCGGATACGGCGCGGGGCGTGCTTTCCGCCTACCACAAGGCGAACCCGCTCCATGCGGGCATGAAGCCGGCGGAGCTTCGGCAGAAGCTTTTCAAAAATATGGATCAGACCACCGCGGATGCGCTGCTCGCAGCCCTTGTAAGGGAGAATGTCATCAAACGGGCAGGGGAACGGTATGCCCTTGCGGATTTCGCGGTACACTATACCAAGCGGCAGACCGCCATCCGGAGCAGGCTGCTGCAGTATTATGAAGGTGCCGGTATCGAGCCCGCATCGGTGGATGAGGTGGCGGCGACCTTTGCGCAGAATGAGCGCGCGGATCTCAAACAGGTTCTCGACAGCGTTCTGACCGGCGGCGAACTCATCATGCTTTCCCCGCAGATCTGCTACGGCCGCGCCGCCTATGAAAGGGTATGCGCTGCGGCAAAGGCGCACTTTGCGCAGCACGATACCATCACCCTGGCGGAGCTTCGGGATTCCCTTTCCACTTCCCGCAAGTATGCGCTCGCTGTTCTTGAGTATTTCGACAAGGTCGGCATTACCAAAAAAGAAGGGGATTTCCGCAGGCTGAACCGCGGTTTTCCGGAACTATAATCGGGTATTGCCCTCCATATGAAATTATGATAAGATAAGTCGATATTTGGGAGCAGATGGGTGCTGGTGTGTCCCGCGGTCTTCAAAACCGTTGCAGGCAGTGAAGAGCTGCCCAGGTGGGTTCGATTCCCACATGTTCCCGCCAAAAAGCGCCGCTTATGCGGCGTTTTTTCATGGGTCGGGACCGGTTTCGCATGCCGGAACCGGTGCTGCCGGCCGGTTGAATTTTAATTGAAAAATTCAATAATACAATGCTTTTTAATTGACAAACTGCTGTTGGGAAGATTATAGTATAACTATAGTAGGGAAGAAATTGCCCTTATTTAAAAACTGAATCGCGATTGGATGACGACAACAGGAGATCCGCATCTGCGGAGCCGAAGGAATAAGTGTTTTCGCTTGCCGGCGGGGCACGAATATCTCAGGCAAAAGGACTGTTGTCCGACAAAACTCTGGAAAGCGAAAGCACCGAAGGCGCAACCTGCCTTGTACGGCGGGGAATCTCTCAGGTCATGGTACAGAGCAGGCAGGCAGCTTGTTTTGATTGCTGTCGATTGCCGACTCTGTTTTTTATTTGCCGCAAAACGGCGTGACCTTTTGAAATGAGGCGTATGAACGTGAAAAACGGGCACGATTTTCTCATCATCACCAACAATCCGCTTGTGGAACGCTGTCTTGGGGCATACTACACGGTGAAGCTGCATGAGGACTGTACTTATCGGGACATCCTCATTAAAGTTCGGGATCTTGTCTATGCTTCCCACACGCTGTATACACACCCGCTTTCAGGCAGTGTGAAACCCAACGAAACACCTTATAAATCCGTTGTGGTATCAAAGGTGCCCCATGCCTTCAGCGCGGAGGAAGCGGAGATCATCGCTTACTGCATCGAGACTTTCGATAAATTCAAGCCCCGGGGCATTACCCTCACGGATTCCGTTAAGCGGGATTTCCAACTGATTGACTATACCCTGGTCTGCGGTGCCGTTGATTTTGATGCCGCGGCGGGTCTTAGCAAAATATAAATAAAAACGAAAATATACAAAAGGAGGAGGTGTTCGCTTTGAAATTGGAATTGGGCTTTATTGAGATAAAGGATATTCAATTTTCGAACGAATGCAAGGTTGAAAACGGAACGCTTTTCGTCGACGCCGACGCGGTGAAGGCCTTCGTTTATGAGGATGATGATGTTAAGGCTTACGTGAAATCTGCCTGCTTTGACATCGCGAAACCCGGTGAGAGCGTGCGCATCACGCCCGTTAAGGACGTGATTGAACCCCGTGTAAAGGTTGAGGGCCCCGGCGGCCAGTTTCCCGGGGTCATCGCCAAGGTTGATACCGTCGGCTCCGGCAAGACCCATGTACTTCGCGGCATGGCCATCGTTACTGCCGGCAAGATCGTCGGCTTCCAGGAAGGCATCATCGATATGTCCGGCCCCGGCGCCGAGTATACGCCTTTCTCCAAGCTCAACAACCTCGTGATGGTATGCGAACCCGTTGAGGGCGTGCACCAGCATGACTATGAGCGCGCCGTTCGCCTTGCGGGTCTGCGCGCCGCCACCTTTGTGGGCGAGCTTGGCCGCAATGTGACCCCCGACGAAGTGCAGTCCTTCGAGACTTACGGTATCAAGGAAGGCATTGAGAAGTTCCCCACGCTTCCCCGCGTTGCCTATGTGCACATGCTTCAGAGCCAGGGCCTTCTTCATGACACCTATGTTTACGGCGTAGATGCCAAGCGCACCCTGACCACCATCATCAACCCCACCGAGACCATGGATGGTGCCATCATCAGCGGCAACTGCGTGTCTGCCTGCGACAAGAACACCACCTACCATCACCAGAATAACCCCGTGGTGGCGGACCTCTTCGAGCAGCACGGCAAGACCCTCAACTACGTCTGCAACATCATCACCAACGAGAACGTTTACCTTGCGGACAAGCAGCGTTCCTCCGACTGGAGCGCCAAGCTCTGCCGCCTTCTCGACCTTGACGGCGTCATCGTATCCCAGGAAGGCTTCGGCAACCCGGATACCGACCTTATCATGAACACCAAGAAGATCGAGCAGATGGGCGTAAAGACCACCATCATCACCGATGAGTATGCCGGTCAGGATGGCAAGTCCCAGTCCCTCGCGGATGCGGATCCCCTTGCTGACGCGGTCGTCACCGGCGGAAACGCTAACGAAGTCATCGTTCTGCCCCCGATGGAGAAGGTCATCGGCACCCTCAACTATGTTGACGTCATCGCCGGCGGTCATGCCGGTTCTCTGCGCGAAGACGGTTCCATCGAGGCGGAGCTGCAGGTCATCACCGGCGCTACCAACGAGATGGGCTTCAACCGCCTCAGCGCAAGATAACGAAAGGAGAGAAAAAAGAAAACCATGAGTTATCGTGTTGTACACTACATCAACCAGTTCTTTGCCAACATCGGCGGCGAAGAAATGGCTCATGTTGCGCCCGAGCTGCGCGAAGGCTTCGTAGGCCCCGGCCTTGCCTTCAACCAGAACTGGAAGGGCGAGGCGGAGATCGTCGCCACCATCGTTTGCGGCGACTCTCATTTCGCCGAGCATGAGAAGGAAGCCCAGGAGCAGATCCTTACCTGGGTCAAAGAACTCAATCCCGATCTCTTCATCGCAGGTCCTGCGTTCAACGCCGGCCGTTATGGCTATGCCTGCGCTACCATTGCCAACGCTGTGAAGGAACAGCTGGGCATCAAGGTGCTCACCGGCATGTATGAAGAAAACCCCGGTGCCGATCTGAAGGACAAGATCCTCATCGTTCCTACCGCCAACAGTGCTGCCGGCATGCGTAAGGCTGCCCCCGCTATGGCGAAGCTTGCCCTCAAGCTCATGAAGGGCGAAAAGCTGGGCGCTTCCTGCGAGGATAACTACATGCCCAACGGCATCCGCGTTAACTTCTTCGAAAAGGAACGCGGCTCCAAGCGCGCTGTGAAGATGCTTCTCAACAAGCTCGCGGACAAGCCCTTTGTGACCGAGTATCCCATGCCTTCCTTCGACCGCGTTGCGCCCAACCCGGCCGTGAAGGATCTTTCCAAGGCCACCATCGCCCTGTGCACCAGCGGCGGTATCGTGCCCAAGGGCAACCCCGATCACATCGAGTCCTCCTCCGCTTCCCACTATGGCGAATATTCCATCGCCGGCGTGGAAGCCCTGTGCGAAGCTACCCATGAGACCGCGCACGGCGGTTACGACCCCGTTTATGCCAATGCTGACGCCAACCGCGTACTGCCCGTTGACGTGATGCGCGAGTTTGAGCGCGAAGGCAAGATCGGCAAGCTTCATGATCTCTTCTACACGACCGTCGGTAACGGTACTGCCGTTGCCAGCGCCAAGAAGTTCGCTGCGGAATATGCGCAGAAGCTTCTCCAGGCCGGCGTGAATGCAGTGATCATGACCTCGACCTGAGGCACCTGCACGCGTTGCGGTGCAACGATGGTTAAAGAAATTGAAAGGGCCGGCATCCCGGTCGTGCATATGTGCACGGTAACCCCCATCTCCATGACGGTCGGCGCGAACCGTATCGTTCCCACGATCGCCATCCCGCATCCCCTTGGCAATCCCGCCCTCTCCAAGGAAGACGAGTATGCCCTTCGTAAGAAGCTGGTCGCCCGCGCTCTTGAGGCGCTTTCCACCGAAGTGGAAGACCAGACCATCTTTGAAGCGTAATCATTGCCAAAAAGACGCGATTTTTGCCCGGGCTGCCTGCCGTTTTTCGGCGGGCAGCTTGTGCTGTAATTTTTTGAGATTTTTATCAGGAACGGAGTAAACAAGCATGAGCAAGATTTATGACGTGATCGTTCTGGGCGCAGGCCCTGCGGGCCTCACCGCCGGCCTTTATGCCGGCCGCTCCAGGCTCAGCACCCTGATCATCGAAAAGGGTCAGGATGGCGGCCAGATCGCCATCACCAATGAGATCGAAAACTATCCCGGCCAGATGCTTGAAGGCGAGTCCGGCCCGAGCCTTATCGCCCGGATGACCGCACAGGCGGAAAAATTCGGCGTGGAGCGTGCCCGTGATTCCATCAAAAGCGTAGAGCTTGAAGGTGAAGTGAAGAAGCTCACCGGCACCAAGGACGAATACCTTGCCAAGACCGTCATTCTTGCCACCGGCGCATTCCCGCGCCCCATCGGCTGCAGGAACGAAGGCGAATATGTGGGCAAGGGCATTTCCTTCTGCGCCACCTGTGATGCGGCCTTCTTTGAAGAGCTGGAAGTGTACGTGGTCGGCGGCGGCGATGCTGCTGTGGAAGAGGCTATGTACCTCACTAAGTTCGCCCGCAAGGTTACCATCATCCATCGCCGTGATGAGCTTCGTGCCGCGAAGTCCATTCAGGAAAAGGCCTTTGCAAACCCGAAGATCGACTTCCTCTGGAACACCGTTGTGGATGAAGTCGGCGGCGACGAAGTGCTTTCCAAGATGGTCGTTAAGAACACCAAGACCGGTGAGCTCACCACCATCGAAGCGGACGAGGATGATGGTCTCTTCGGTCTCTTCGGCTTCATCGGCCTGCTTCCGAACACCAAGCTCTTCGAGGGCATGGTCGATATGGAAAACGGCTATGTAAAGACCGATGACAACATGCGCACCAATATCCCCGGCGTGTACGCTGCCGGCGATCTTCGTGTGAAGAGCCTCAGGCAGGTCGTGACTGCCGCTGCGGACGGCGCCATTGCTGCCATGCAGGCCGAGCACTATCTTGCGAACCTCAAATAAACCTATAACCAAACATTATCAGGAGGAAGAAACAATGCTGGAAGTAGATAAGACAACATTTGAAGCGGAAGTCCTGCAGGCCACCGGTAAGGTCGTCGTTGACTTCTATGGCGACGGCTGCGTTCCCTGCCAGGCGCTCATGCCCCATGTGCATGCCCTTGCCGAGCAGTATGGTGCCACCCTCAAGTTCTGCGCCCTCAACACCACCAAGGCCCGTCGCCTGGCCATCAGCCAGAAGATTCTCGGCCTCCCGGTGATCGCGGTTTACGAAAACGGCGTGATCATCGATTCCCGCGTGAAGGAAGAAGCCACGCCCGAAGCCGTTGAGGAAATGATCAAGGCCCACGCATAAGCGTGCGGAAAACCACAGGTAGCAAGCCCTTCGGCTTACTATAAATTCTTAGGAAAAGGAGGATGTGACATGGGCATTTTAGCTGGCAAGAAAGTCATCGTTATCGGTGACCGTGACGGCATTCCCGGACAGGCGATCGATCTGTGCGCGCAGAGCGCGGGCGCAGAAGTTGTCTTCTCCTCGACGGAGTGCTTTGTCTGAACGTCCGCTGGTGCAATGGACCTGGAAAACCAGAAGCGAGTGAAGACTTTCACCGAGCAGTACGGTGCGGAGAACATCGTTGTTCTTCTCGGCGCTGCTGAAGGCGAAGCTTCCGGTCTCGCGGCTGAAACGGTCACCAACGGTGACCCCACCTATGCAGGTCCGTTGACAGGAGTCCAGTTGGGACTCAGGGTGTATCACGTGTGTGAGCCTGAAATGAAGGAAGAGTTCGATCCTGATATCTACAGCGAACAGGTTGAAATGATGGAAATGGTTCTCGATGTTGACGATATCGTCAACGAGATGACCGCCATCCGTGAACAGTTCTGCAAATATTAAGGCTTAAAACGCGCAAGGGGCGGTGGCAGTTGCCGCCGCCCCTACCTGTTATAATGCAAAGGGTTTTTCTCCCGTTTCCAATAGTTATGTAATAACAGAATCGATCATAAACACTTTTATTGAAAGGAAAACGATCAATATGAAGAGCGTTATCAAGGGCGCAGGATATATCCTCGTCCATACGCCGGATATGGTGATCCATAACGGCACCACCCAGACCACCGAGCGTATCGTCAATCCCGAAGGCGAATACCTCAAGGAGCTGCCCGGCCATCTTCGCAGCTTTGAGCAAACCCTTTCCTATTATCCCAACCAGGTTTATATCGGCAACATGACTCCCGAAGAGCTTGCCGCCGTTCCCCAGCCCTGGTATGACAAGGAATGCCCCAAGACCGAGCGCTACGGTCAGTTCGGCCAGATCATGCCGCAGGAAGAGTTCATTCTTCTCATGCAGGCCTGCGACGTGTTCGACCTTGTGAAGATCGACCGTGAATTTGTGGCTGCCCATAAAGCAGCTCTTGCTGCCAACGAAGTGATCGATGAAAGTATCGTCAATCGCGTTGCGGATGGCGTTGACGCCGCGGAGATCGCCCGCCTTGTGAGCGAAGAGCATTCCGAAGGGCTCTACCACAACGGTCAGCTCGTGGGCTGCGTGAATCGCGCCCACGATATCGACGTGAACCTTTCTGCTCACGTTATGCATGAGAACCTTGTTTCCAAGGCTTCCAGTGTTCTTGCGCTTCTGAGCGCCATCCGGAATGCGGGCATCACCAAGGAAGAGGTCGAATACGTGATCGATTGCTCCGAAGAAGCATGCGGCGACATGAACCAGCGCGGCGGCGGCAACTTTGCCAAGGCTGCTGCGGAGATCGCCGGCCTCAGCGCCGCCACCGGTTCCGATACCCGCGGCTTCTGCGCAGGCCCCGCCCATGCCCTTGTGGAAGCGGCTGCCCTTGTTGCGGCAGGCGCCTATAAGACCGTTGTCGTTACCGCCGGCGGCTGCACCGCAAAACTTGGCATGAACGGCAAGGATCATGTAAAGAAGGGTCTTCCCATCCTTGAGGATATGCTCGGCGGCTGCGCCATCGTCCTTACCCAGGATGACGGCGTGAACCCTGTCGTAAACCTTGGCATCCTCGGCCGCCATACCGTTGGCACCGGCTCTGCTCCGCAGGCCGTTATCGGCAGCCTTGTGACCGATGCCCTTGACCGTGCCGGTCTGAAGGTTACCGATATCGATAAGTTCTCCCCCGAAATGCAGAATCCGGACATCACCAAGCCCGCGGGCGCCGGCGATGTACCGCTTGCAAACTACAAGATGATCGCAGCCCTTGCAGTGAAGCGCGGCGATATCGAAAAGAAGGACCTCGCCGCCTTTACCACCGAGCGCGGCCTTACCGGTTATGCTCCTACCCAGGGCCATATCCCCTCCGGCGTGCCGTATATCGGCTTTGCCCGTAATGAGATCATTGCCGGCAACATGAAGCGCGTGATGATCATCGGCAAGGGTTCCCTGTTCCTTGGCCGCATGACCAACCTCTTTGACGGTGTTTCCTTCGTCATCGAAGCCAACGAGGGCGAAAAGCCCGCTGAAGCCGGCATCAGCGAAGCGGAAGTCAAGTCCATGATCGCCAAGGCCATGCGTGAATTTGCCGCCTCCATGATGGCCGAGGCCGAATAAGGCAGGTGCGCAATATGGCAAGCTTGAAAAAGATCATTGCGCAATCCTTTTTGAAGATGGCAGACGGCCTTGAAAACGGCTCCTTTGCCGACAGGCCGAAGATCGCCCTGACGGGCATGGGCAGCGAGCACGGCGAGGAAAACGCCATGGCTGCTGCGAAGATGGCCGCAAAGCGCGGTGTGGATGTTTACTACATCGGCACCCTGACTGCGGAAGGCGTGACCACCATCCCCGTTGCCGACGAGGAGGAAGGCCACAGGAAGATGGAACAGATGATCGAGGCGAAGGAAGTGGATGGTGCCGTTACCATGCATTTCCCCTTCCCCATCGGCGTTTCCACCGTTGGCCGTGTTGTGACCCCCGCCAGGGGCCGCGAAATGTTTGTGGCAAATACCACCGGCACCTCCAGCGGCGACCGCATCGAGGGTATGATCCTCAACGCGGTGGATGGCATTATCACCGCCAAGGCCTGCGGCATTGAGAACCCCACCGTGGGCATCCTCAATGTGGATGGTGCAAGGCAGACGGAAATGGCCCTCAACCAGCTGAAGGAAGGCGGTTATGCCTTTGAGTGGGCCACCTCCGCTCGTGCAGACGGCGGCGCGATCCTGCGCGGCAACGATGTGCTGCAGGGCACTCCCGATGTGCTTGTGACCGATTCCCTGACCGGCAACGTGCTCATCAAGATGCTTTCCGCTTTCTCCACCGGCGGCAGCTTTGAAGCCACCGGCTACGGCTACGGCCCCGGCATCGGCAAGGATTACGATAAACTCATTCTCATCATCAGCCGTGCCAGCGGCGCTCCCCTTATCGCCAACGCCCTTGTTTACGCGGCGGAGCTCGTCAGCGGCAAGGTGTTCGATAAGGCGAAGGCGGAGTTTGAAGCTGCCGAAAAGGCAGGCCTCAGCAATATTCTTGCTGCCCGCAAGGCTGCCCAGAAGCCTGCACAGGAAGCGGAAGAGGTCAAGGTGCCCCCGGCGGAGCCCTGCACTTCCTCCATCGCCGGCATCGAAGTTATGGATCTTGAGGATGCCGCAAAGGCCCTCTGGAAAGCTGGCATTTATGCCGAGACCGGCATGGGCTGCACCGGGCCCCTTGTGATGATGAGCGATGCAAACCTTGCGAAGTCCCGTGAGATTCTCAGGACAGCGGGTTACATCAGCTAAAAAGGAGCGCAGCATGAAAGTTATCGATAAGATCAAAAAGTGCGAGTGCGACCTTTCCACCGAAGAACTCATTGAGCTTGTGGCAAAGGGTAACCGCCAGGTAGACCTTGTGTATGACGCAAAGCAGACCGATGAGGACGGCTACCTTTCCTGGACCGCGGAAAACTGGACCAGCGTGGACGGCAAGCGCTTCATCCGCAGCTATTCCCTGGATGGCCGCGTGCTGAGCGAATACAGCACCTATAACAAATATGATATGAAGGGCTATTTCCTTCCCGAATCTGCGAAGGAAGTATACCTGAACTGAAAAAAGATCCCATTTTTCGGCGGAGCTGCTGCGGCAGCCCCGCCGTTTTTCTGCTTTTTTTGACAGCTGCAGAAAAGAAACGATAAAATTTCCACAAAAACGCCAAATGTCACCTTGGAACGCTTGACGAAGATCCCTACTTCGGTGATACAATTATATTGTTTTGGGATCATTTTCGAACAACAAAGGAGAATTGCATGGCGAAGCAGAAAAAGCGCAAGGATGGCATTATGGATATCCTTCGAAGCCCCTATGCGCGTCAGTTTATCAAAAAATATAAATGGAGCTACCTGCTCGGCATGGCGATCCTGATCGTCATCGACCTTGCGCAGACGGAAGTGCCGATCATCGTGGGTGAGATCATCGACAAGATCGAGCAGCATACCGTTGTGGAACGGGATTTCACCGTGGCGGTCATCACCATGGCGGTAATCGCCCTTGTGGTGCTGGGGGGGCGTATCGGCTGGCGCTTCTGCATTTTCGGCGCTTCAAGAAAGATAGAGCGGGATATGCGCAACGATCTTTTTACCCACATCAACACGCTGCCCGCTTCCTATTTCCATGAACACAAGGCCGGCGAGATCATGGCTTACATGACAAATGACATTGAAGCCGTACGAATGACCTTCGCCGTTACCATCATGATGGGCATGGATGCTATCACCATCGGTATTGCCACACTTGTGAAGATGATCTTTGAGATCGATCTGCGTCTTAGTATTGTGGCACTGCTGCCCATGAGCCTTATGGCATTTGTCAGCCTTTTCGTGGGCCGGGAGATGCACCGCCGCTTTACCCGCAGGCAGGAAGCATTCTCGAGGGTGTCCGATTTCGTGCAGGAAAAGCTCAACGGCGTGAAGGTCATCAAGGCCTTTGTGCAGGAGGAAAAGGAATGTGCGGCCTTTGAAGCGGTCAACTTCGAATCCCGCAGGGCCAATATCCGGGAAGCGCGGGTGCAGGCATTCATGTTCCCCTTCATGCATATGATCGCGGGTGTTTCTCTGGCGCTTTCCATTGCCTACGGCGGCTATATCGCCATCCTCGGCCGCATCAGCGTGGGCGATTTTTCCGCCTTTGTGCAGTATCTCAATATGCTCGTGTGGCCCATTGCCTCCATCGGCAGGATCATCAATGTGGTCACCCGCGGCAGCGCATCCCTGAAGCGCCTTGAGACGGTGCTCCACACGGAATCCGACATTCCGGACTTTATCCCTGCGGTGAAGGAAGAGCCCCTCAGCGGCGATATCCGCGTGAAAGGGCTTACCTTCCGTTATCCCGGCACGGATAAGGATGTATTGAAGGATATCAGCTTTACCGTGGAGCGGGGCAAGACTCTCGGCATCGTGGGCCGTACCGGCGCGGGCAAGACCACCCTTGTGAATCTGCTCCTGCGCGTGGAAGACCCGCAGGAAAACATGATCTTCATCGGCGGCAGGGAGATCCATTCCGTGTCCCTTGCAACGCTTCGAAGCGCCAGCGGCTATGTGATGCAGGACAACTTCCTTTTCTCCGATACCATCAGCGCAAACATTGCCTTCGGCGACCACAGCAAGACGCAGGAAGAGATCGAAGCGGCTGCCAAAGCCGCCTGCGTGCACGACAATATCGTGGATTTCACCGATGGCTACAACACCATGGTGGGCGAAAGGGGTGTTTCCCTTTCCGGCGGACAGAAGCAGCGCATCTCCATCGCCCGGGCGCTGATCCTTGATCCGGAGATCCTCATCCTTGACGATGCGGTATCCGCCGTGGATACGGATACGGAAGAAAAGATACTCCATAACCTTGCGGAGATCCGCAGGGGCAAAACCAACATCATCATCGCCCACCGTATTTCCACCCTGCAGCATGCGGATGAGATCATCGTCATTGACGGCAACACCATCAGCGAGCGGGGCACTCACGATGAGCTTGTGGCAATAAACGGCATGTATGCGGACCTTTACCGCAGGCAGCTGCTGGAAAAGATGAAGAAGGAGGAGTATAAGCTGTGAGCCTTAACAAAGAAAAACAGGCGAAAAAGCCCTCCCCCAACAGGCGGTTGCTCGGGTATGCAAAGCCCTATATCGGCTATTTTGCGCTGGCGCTTCTGATCATCATGGTGCTGGTGGTGCTGGAGCTTTACCAGCCCCAGATCCTCGGCAAAGCGGTGGATGGATTCGTTTCGAAGTATGAAGCCGTCAGCAGCGAAGGCTTCAGCATCAGCGAGCTCAAGGCGATGCGGGCGGATGATCTTTCCGGCGTTGTAAAGCTCGGCCTTTTCTACCTTGTCACCGTGCTGGCGGTGATGGGTCTTACCTATGCCCAGGCCACCATCCTTGCCACCGTCAGCCAGAAGATCATCTACAACCTTCGCAACGATATCTTCGGGCATATGATGAAGCTGCATGTGGGCTTCTTTCACGATAACCCCATCGGCCGCCTTGTGACCCGTGTCACCAACGATTGCGAGACCGTGAACGAAATGTTCACCAGCGTCATCGTCAATATCCTCAAAAGCTGCTTCGTGCTCATCGGCGTTATCGGCGTGATGCTGGCAACGAATGTCCGCCTTTCCCTTTACATTTTCATCGTGATCCCCTTCATCACCGTGGCGACTTTCGTGTTCCGTACCGCCACAAGGAAGATCTACCGCGCCATCCGTGCCAAAATATCGGAACTCAACGGCTTCGTGGCGGAACATGTGAGCGGCATGAAGGTGGTGCAGGTCTTTACGGCGGAAGAGGATGTGAAGGCGGATTTCGAGGGCAGAACGGAAGAACTGCGCGGGATCAACATGAAACAGCTTCTGACCTTCGCCCTTTACAGCCCCGTTTCCTATGTGATGAATATCACGGCACTGGCGATCCTGATCTTTGTGGGCGGTCATATGGCCTACGATGGCCTTGTTACCATCGGCACCCTTGTTATCTTCCAGCGGTATATCAACAAGTTCTTCCAGCCCATTCAGGAGCTGGCGGAGCAGTTTAATACCATCCAGTCTGCAAACGCCTGTTCGGAGCGCATTTTCTGGCTGCTTGACACGAAGCCGGAGATCAACAACGATCCCGAATGTGTGCATGTGGATGCCTTCAAGGGCAAAATCGAATTTGAAAACGTCTGGTTTGCCTACCGGGGCGAGGAATGGGTGCTGCAGGATGTTTCCTTCACCGTGCAGCCCGGCGAGCGTGTGGCTTTCGTCGGCGCAACGGGTGCAGGCAAAACCACCATACAGAACCTCATCTGCCGCTATTATGACATTCAGCGGGGCCGCATCCTCATTGACGGCATCGACATCAAAAAGATCGCCGTGGAGGATCTTCGCCGCAACATCGGCCAGATGCTGCAGGATGTATTCCTTTTTACCGGCGATGTGAAGACCAATATCCGTCTGAACGAAACGAAGATCACCGATCAGGAGATCGTTTCCGCGGCGAAAACCGTCAACGCGGCGCCCTTTATTTCCCAGCTGCCCGGGCAGTATGAACACGAGGTCATCGAGCGCGGCGCCGCATTCTCCGCGGGGCAAAGGCAGCTTCTTTCTTTTGCCCGTACCCTTGCCTTCAAGCCTTCCGTGCTGATCCTTGATGAGGCTACCGCCAACATCGATACGGAAACGGAAGCTCTCATTCAGGATGCACTCGGCAAGCTGATGGAAGGCCGCACCACCATCATCGTGGCACACAGGCTTTCCACCATCCAGACGGCGGATAAGATCATCGTGCTCCACAAGGGCCGCATCATGGAAGAGGGCAGTCATCAGGAACTGCTCAGCAAAGGCGGCATTTACTACAAGCTTTACAAGCTGCAGTATGAGCACGAGATGGGCGAATAAAACCGCATAACGGAATACGGAAAACGCCGGATCCTTTGGGATTCGGCGTTTGTTATGCTGATAAGATCGGTTTTACGAAAGCAGGATGCGCAGGGCGTAGGCGTATTTCTGCGCCCACTGTTGAAGCTGCTCTTCCGGCAGACCGGCGCCGACGCATCGTGTTTGATCGGAATTGTGGCGGATATCCGCCAGCTTCACCTTCTTTGCAACGGGATCTTCTTTGATCTTCCGCAGGTAATCGGCGTAATCCGTATCATCATCGTGGGTCAGCAGCCTGACAGCCTCCGTCACGGCTTTCGGAAATTCCTGTTCCAGCATTGCAAGAGTGATGTCCGTATCTTCCACCACATCGTGAAGCAGCGCTGCGCAGCAGCTGATCTCATCATCCATTTGCTCCGCAAGGTGATAGGGATGGAAAATATAGGGCACATTGCATTGATCCACCTGCCCTGCGTGGGCAGAGTAGGCGGTTTTCATCGCTTTAATCGTCAATTCTGTATAGATCATCATGTTCCCCTTTCATTACAGATCGATCCAAAATCGTTTCAAATTGATCTTTTCATCCGGTTCATAAACGGTGGATTCGTATTTGCCGCCGTTTGCAAGGATGGTCTTTTCGCTGGCGATGTTATTCTCATCGCAGGTAATGAGTACTTTTTTAAGCCCCATATCTCGGCAGAAGGGCAGCGCCGCTTTGAGCATTGCTTTCGCATAACCTCTGCGTCTTTCACCTGGCCTTACGGAATAGCCGATATGGCCGCCGAAATGAAGCAGATGATCGTTGAGATAATGCCGTACCTGAATAAAGCCAAGTATCTTCCTGTCTGCTGCACGCACGTAGATAAACTGTGTGGCGGGAACATAATGAGCAGGTGTTGTTTCACGGTGCTCGAGTTTTGCACAGATTTTGATATATTCTTCCGGGTCTTCCGTTTTGCGAAGGGGACCTGTCCCATCCATGGAGCTGCCTGCAGCAAGAAATTCCTGCCTGTATTGGGCGATCTCCACCGCATATTCATTTGTGGGTCTTGTTAAAATGAACTCTTCCATAGCGTTCCTCAAAAAATGTCTTATTCCGCCCAAAACCTGAAAACAGTGCGGCGGTAAGTTTCGCCCATTCTGATCATGCCCTGTCCCCAAAACCGTCCGGGTGGCCGCTGTGCCACGCCCAGGCATCCGCAAGGATGACATCAAGGTCATACTGCGGTTTGAAACCGAGCACCGCTTCCGCCTTTTTGTTGGCGGCGATCAGCGTGGAAGGATCGCCAGGGCGGCGCGGTTCGATCTTTGCGGGAATGGGCCGCCCCGTGATGCGCCTTGCGGAATCCACGATCTCCTTTACGGAATATCCCGTGCCGCTGCCAAGGTTGAAAACGCCGCTTTCACCGCCGTTTTCAAGGTGCTCAAGGGCAAGATGGTGCGCCCGGGCAAGATCCTTCACATGGATATAATCCCGGATGCAGGTGCCGTCAGGGGTGGGATAATCCTGCCCGAAAATGCCGATATGACTGCGCTTGCCGAGGGCTGCCTGCAGCACGATGGGGATGAGATGGGTTTCCGGGGCGTGATCCTCGCCGATGCCGTGTTCCGGCGCAGCACCGGCGGCGTTGAAATAGCGAAGCGCCGCATAGCGGATGCCGTAAGCTTCCGAAGACCATTTCAGCATTTCCTCAATGGCGAGCTTTGTGGCACCGTAGGGGTTGGTGGGTTCGGTGCGGTCGCCTTCTTCAATGGGCTGCTTTTCCGGCTCTCCGTAGGTGGCGGCGGTGGAGGAAAAGACGATCTTGTCCACGCCGTGCCGCCGCATGGCATCAAGCATGGAAACGGAGCCCATCACGTTGTTGGCATAATATTTGAGCGGCTTCTTCACGCTTTCTCCCACAAGGGAACAGGCCGCGAAGTTGATCACACCGTCAATGCTGTTTTCGGAAAAGATGCGGTCAAGAAAGGCTGCATCCCGGATATCGCCCACATAAAGGGGCGCATCCTTCACAGCCGCCCGGTGGCCGGTGGAAAGGTTGTCCGCCACGATGACATTGTATCCGTTTTCAATAAGGTGGACCACCATATGGCTGCCGATATAGCCGGCGCCGCCTGCAACAAGGATGGTTTTCATAAAGGTTCCCCTTTCTCTTTTGCTATTTATCGATCTGCAGGGCGCCTGCGGCGCGGAAGGAAAGGCGGCGGCAGCTGCCATCCCCGAGCACCGTTTCGATCTTACTTTGGAATCTGTCCGCATGGGTAAGGGGCACAAAGGCCTGGGCTGTGCCGCCGAAACCGCCGCCGTGCACCCGGACCGCACCCGCGCCGCAAAGAACGGATTCCGCCAGCGCAAGGGTGAAAAGCAGCTCTTGGTTTTTTACTTGTCCGCCGGGAACGATATTCTGCAGATATATGGCGCTGGAGCGGCTGCTTTCCCGGACAAGGGAAAGAAAACCGCCGATATCACCTGCTTTGAGGGCTTCTGCTTCCCGGACAGCCCGGGCATCTTCTTCAAAGAAGTGCATCGCCCGAAGCACCGCCCGGTCGCCCGTTTCCCTGCGCAGCCGCGGCAGTGCGCCGTAAAACGCTTCCTTTCCCACATGGCGCAGGTGTTCTTTCCCGAAAAAGCGGCTCACTGCCCTCAGCTCATCGGTAATGGCGGCATATTCCGATGTCAGATCCGCATGGCCCGCGCCGGAATCAATGATGAAGAGCGCATATCCGAACCGGGAAAGATCGAAGGCGATGCGCTCTGCCTTCGGCGCAGCGGGGTCTGCAAAATCGATTGCCACAACGCCGCCGAGGGCGCAGGCCATCTGGTCCATGAGACCGCAGGGCTTGCCAAAAAATTCGTTTTCCGCATACTGACCGATTTTGGCAAGATCTTCCGGGGAAAGGCTGTTCGCAAAAAACAGCGCGTTGAAAATAAGGGCGATGAGCACTTCGAAAGCGGCGGAGGAGGAAAGGCCGCTGCCCGGCGGTACGCCGGAGGAAAGACAGGCATCGAACCCTGCCTTTTCCATGGGACAGCCAAGGGCTTTGAACTTTGCCGCTATGCCCCGCACAAGGGCGGCAGAGGTAAAACGCTCTTCGGAAACGGGGGAAAGGCGGGTAAGATCCACCGCAAAGGGGGTATAGCCTTCCGAATGGATGTGTATGGTGCCGGTGCCGTTTCTTCGCACGGCGGCACGGGTATCAAGGTCTACTGCCGCCGCCAGCACATGGCCGTGCTGATGGTCCGTATGGTTTCCGCCAAGCTCTGTACGGCCGGGCACGGAAAAAAAGGCTTCCGGCGGGCAGGAAAAGGTGTGCGCAAAGCGCACCGAAAGCGAGGCTTCCTGCGAGGCGAAGGCGTTTTTGGCGGTAGGGGAGGTCTGCATCGTCTTTACCGGGCGGCAAAAGCCGCCGCTCCTTTTTTGTTCTTGTTTCTATTGTACAACCATTTCCGTAAAAAAACGATAGGAGAATCCCTTTTAGCCCATCAGCTGATTCATGGCGATCATCAGGCAGAAACCGGAAAGCAGCGCATAGCCGGCGCCGGGTGCATCGGCGGTGGAGCGGTTGTTGGGGATCATCTCATCCGTGATGACATAGAGCATGGTGCCGCCGGCAAAGGCAAGGGCAAAGGGCAGCACCGCCGCGGAGACCGTGGCGAAATAATAGCCGATCAGCGTGCCAATGATCTCGGAAACGCCCGTTGCGAAGGCGATAAGAAAAGTGCGCCCGGGGCGGATACCGATATTCTGCATCGGTGCGATGATCACCATACCTTCCGGAATGTTCTGCAGTGCGATGCTGCCCGCTACCCGCAGGGCATCCCCTATGCTGCCGGTGCCGAAGCTGACGCCGGCGGCAATGCCTTCGGGCAGGTTGTGGATGGCGATGGCAGCCACAAAAAGCAGCGTACTGTCGGCGGAAATATCCGGCGAGATACCTGCGATGCGGTGAAACCAGGGGGTAAAGCGTCCGAGCAGGTTCAAAAACAGCGCACCCGCGAAGATGCCGCCTGTTACAAGAATGACCGCATTCTTTCCGGCACATTCCACAGCGGGTTCGATCAGTCCGCTGATCGCAGCGGAAAGCATGACGCCTGCCGCGAAGCACAAAAGCGCATTGCTGAACCGCGGTGGGATACGTTTTGCAAGAAAGCCGATGAGCGAGCCGAGCACGGTGGCGCCGCCTACGCCAAAGGCGGTGATCAGCACGATCTTCACATGCTCCCCTCCTTTCCGGAAGGAATGGGGATGGGGGAAAAGAAAGGAACGAACGGCATAGAAAGCCCTCCATGGGAATGAAATGATATATGCCACAATATGCCATGGATCCTTTCTGCGTGAAAAAAGGGAAGGCGGCCGCCTTCCCTTCAAACGTATTTGGTTATTTCTGATAGACGGTCTCGCCATCCACAACGGTCATGAGTACGGAGGTGGATGCGATCAGCGCGCTGGCCACGGTGAAAATATCCCTGTCAAGTACTGCGAAGTCTGCAGCCTTGTCCACGCTGAGGCTGCCGCGGGTGTGCTCTTCAAAGCTGGCATAAGCGCCTTCAAGGGTAAACATGCGCACCGCCTCCTCCACGCTCAGGCACTGTTCCGGGTGCCAGGGCTTGGCATTGAGGCGGGAGGTGTCTGTACGGGTGACGGCCATGGCGATGTTGGGCATACTGTCGAAGGGTTCCACGGGGCAGTCGCTGCCGCCGCTTACATGGACGCCCGCTTCCATGAGGGAACGCCATGCATAGCTTGTGCGGCCGAGGCCTTCGCCTGCGCGAAGCTCCGTGATGTGCTGATCCGCACGGACGAAGATGGGCTGTACATAGGCGAGCATATCAAGATCGCGCATGCGGGAGATCTGGTCCATGCGGGTGATCTGGCAATGGTTTACGGCGTGGCGCGCATCCTTGCGGGGCATTTCCTTCTGCAGGCGCTCCACCACGTTCAGGTACATATCAAGGGCGCCGTCGCCGATGCAGTGGGCGGTGAAGGGGAAGCCGGCGCGGTGGGAGATCCTCAGAAGCGCATAAAGGCTGTCCTCATCGTAAAGGGGGATGCCTTGGGTGGAAGGATCATCCACGTAGGGCTTTGCCATGTAGGCGGTGCGGGCGCCGAGGGAACCGTCCAGCAGCAGCTTGTGCTCGCCGATGCGGTAGCGGCCGCAGCGCTCGCCGTAATAGTGACCGTCGTCGATGAACTGCTGCATCGCTTCGGGGGTCGTCATGCGGCACTGCGCCACGATCTTGAGGGGAAGCTTTTTTTCTTCCGCAAGGGAGCGGTAGGCTTTATAAATGGGGGCGTATTCGCTGCCGTCGCCGAAATCGTCCGTATGCACGCAGGTGAAGCCGTGGCGGATGAGGTCATTGCAGGCTTCCATCACGTTTTCGCGGATCTCATCATAGGTAGGGACGGATTCAAGATAGGGGTCGAGAACCTCCGCTTCGTTTTCGCGCAGGATGCCGTCGCAGCTGTCGCCGAGGCCGAGCAGCTTAATGGCACAGCTGTTGATGCAGGCCACATGATAGCAGGCGCGGTAAATGGCAATGGGGACTTCCGTGGTGACCTTGTCAAGGATATCCCTGGTGGGAAGCTCCGGCACGGGCCATGCGTTCTGGTCAAAGGCAACGCCCACCAGCCAGCCGTTCTGCCGTGCGCCGGCATCAAAGGCATCCTTCAGGATCTCCACCAGCTTTTCAGGGCTGTTGGCGGCGCTGAGATCCACCCGCTTCTTGCTGCGGGCATAGTGGAAGGTATGCATATGGGTGTCGGTAAGGCCGGGGATCACCGTCTTGCCGCCAAGGTCGATGGCTTCATAAGCGTCTGCAAGGGCGGCTTCGGCTTCTTCCTTCGTGCCGATGGCGGCGATCCTGCCGTTAATGACGGCCATGGCGGATGCGATGGGACAGCTGTTATCGAGCGTATGGATATTCGCGTTGTAATAAAGCTTTTGCATGATCGGATTCCTTTCAGAAGGGATATTACCATCATACCCCATTTTAAGGAAAAGAGCAATGGAGGATGACGCGGCGCCGCCGGAATGGTATAATTGGTAAAAACGGGATAAACCGATTTTCGAAAGGAGCAAACCGTGCACAGCGAACATGAAGGCGCCTGCCTTATCTGCGGCGCACCCATCGTTTATTATGACGCACCGAAGGAAATGGAGTGCATGATCTGCCATAAGAAAGCTTCCTCCCACGCAAACTGCGGGGAAGGACATTTTGTCTGCGATGTATGCCATGGAAAAAAGGGAATCACAGCCATTATTGCGCATTGCATGAAAAGCGACAGCCGCGATCCCATCGCGCTTCTTCAGGAGATGATGGAACACCCTTCCGTGTATATGCACGGCCCGGAACACCATGTGATGGTGGGGGCGGCGCTTCTGACCGCCTGCCGCAATGCGGGCGGGGAAACAGACCTTGCAAAGGCGCTTGGCGAAATGGCATACCGGGGCGGGCAGTATCCCGGCGGCAGCTGCGGCTACTGGGGCAGCTGCGGCGCGGCAGTGAGCGCAGGCATGTTTTTGAGCATCCTGACCGGAACAACGCCCCTTTCCACGGAAACATGGGGCCTTTGCAACAGGCTGACCGCCGCCTGTCTTGAAAAGCTCGGCACCATTGGCGGGCCCCGCTGCTGCAAGCGCAATTCCTTTACGGCGGCTTTGACCGCAGCGGAATATGTAAAAGAACATCTTGGCGTTGCCATGGAAGTGCCGGAACAAATCACCTGCACCCACAGCGCAAGAAACAAACAGTGCCTCAAAAACCGCTGCCCGTACTATCGATGATAATTCTGCTGCAACAAGAAAAGCTCCGGAAACCGGAGCTTTTTTACTGTTATTCATTGCGGATGGCCGCAAGGGGGGAAAGGCGCATGGCCCGAAGGGCGGGATAAAGCCCCGAAAGCAGCGCCACGAGGATGGAGAAGGTCACCGCGCCGAAGGCAAGGTAGAGGGGGATGGAACTATAGAGCCCGGAGCCTGCAAGGAACTTGTTGAGCACCATGGAAAGCGTATAGCTGACCCCGAGGCCAAGCGCACCGCCGAAAAAGCCGATGAAGGCGGACTCTGTCAGAAACAGCGCGGCAATATTGGACATCCTGCAGCCGAGCACCTTGATGATGCCGATCTCCCTGGTGCGCTCATAGATGCTCATCATCATCGTGTTCATGATGCCGATGGCTGCCACAAGCAGCGATACGCCGCCGATGGCGCCGAGCAGGTACTGGGTCTGGGCGATGCTTTCTTCCGATTGCTCGATCCATTCCTGCAGGCACTGCGTGCCGTAGCCAAGATCCTTGATATATTGATTCACGGCTTCAACGGCATCCGTGTCGCTGCACTTTACGATGACTTCGTTGTAGTTGGAAGTATCGATGTTCATGAAGCTGCTGTTTTCCTTGGCGAGCTTTTTGAGCGCTTCGATATCCATCAGGCAGTAATAGGAAAACTCGCTGCCGGATGCAGCCGTGACGCCGGTGCCGTTCAAACGGTAGAACTTGCCGGGGGTGTAGCCCTCCATATCGCTGCCGCCGTAAACGTTGTTGTAGTCGAAGGTGAGCTGAAAACGGGAATCCGCCGTTACCTTGGAATTGCCCTCCCTGTCCACTGCCTGCTTGCCGGTATTGGGATCGTAAAAATAGCCGTATTGGAACAGGTCGGATGCAAACACGATATCATAGGTGCCGCCTGTTGTGCGTGCGGAGGGGTAGCTTCCCTCGCTGAGTGCGATGCCAAAATGCTCTGCCATCGTGGTATCAATTCCCATGATGCCGATATCCGCGATATAGCGGCCGCTTTTTAAAAGCCCCCACGCGGTGATGCGGGGCATAACGGCTTCCACACCCGGTATCTGCTTAAAGGACTCTACGGTTTTTTTGTTGAGCTCCTTTTCTGTGGAGTTGTAGTTGCCGTTGGCATCGATGCTGTAGCTCCAGCGGGTCACGGTGATGTTTGTCATGCTGCCCATTTGGGCGTAGCTTTCGATCATCGCCTCGCGCATGCCGATACCGAGGGACACCATCACCACGATGGAACTTGTGCCGATGACCATGCCGAGCACCGTCAGAAAGGCACGAAGCTTGCGCCGCCACAGGTTCAGAAACGCCGTGCGGAGCATGTCGGAAAATCTCATGCTTCCTCCAGCTCCTTCGCCCGTTTCTTTTTAAGGAGGATGACGGCAACAACTGCTGCTGCGATGACGGCTGCGCCGATGGCGATCCAGGCCCAGACCGGGAAGCCGGGTTTCGTGCCGGCCATCGCTTCCATACCGGGTTCCATCATGCCGATGTCGTCGCCCATGATGCCCATTTCGGGATCAAACATCATATTGGGGTCGT
The DNA here is from genome assembly GCA_015056105.1 of Clostridiales bacterium. GTDB lineage: Bacteria > Bacillota > Clostridia > Christensenellales > CAG-138 > UBA1685. Next base: position 22,654 of record SVGX01000016.1, read on the forward strand.
CCATCATCATCTCTTCGTTGACGAAAAGGGGCAAAGGCAGACGCTCTTCCATCTGCTCGCCGTAAACATCCTCATAGGTGATCACGATCTCGCCGTTCACTTCGCCGCCCACCGAGGGGATGATGGAAAAATCCGCCCGCAGGGTGCTGCCTGCAGCGACCGTGCCGCCAAAGTAGGTCTCTTCCATGGCAAGGCCTTCGCCTTCCACATCCACCATGCAGTTGTAGATGGGGGCCTTTCCCATGTTGTAAAGGGCAAAATAGATGGCGCAGCTCTGGCCCACCCAGGGCTCGTCATACACGGTGGGATCATCCACCTTCAGGCGGATGCGCTGCAGGATGGGGATGGCAATGGTCTCCGTTGCGGTATAGGATGCCACGTTGGAAGCGCCTTCGTAGGAGAAATCCAGCTGCAGCGTGTAGGCCTTCGCTTCCGTATCCGGTGCGCTCTGCAGAGAAATCTTTTCCGTGTGGGTCTCGCCCTTGCCGATCTTTGCAATGTAAAGGGTATTGGAGCCGTTATTGGCGGGCATCAGTTTGCCCACTTCCGCTGTGTCGCTGATGGAGATCTGGATATTCTGCACCGCTTCCTCGGAGGAGGTGTTGCGCAGCGTGAATTCCACATCGAACTGCTCGCCGGCATAGATCTTATCCGTGCTGATGGAATAGGAATCAAGGATCACCTTGGGCTTTGAGACGGGCGCGCTGCCATCGGGACCTGCGCCGCCCATGTAGCCTTCCATCACGTTCACATAAATGCTCAGCGTTGCGGTGTGGGGCGTGTCCTGATTGCCCCAGGTATCGCGCCAGGAGAGGGTGAAATCCACCTTTTTCACGCCGGCGGTGACCATTTCGTGGAAGCGGAAGCCGCTGTAGCGGAATTCCACGATGTCGCCCTTCATGGGGGTGGAGGTCAGCTCCTGTGTATAATCGAGGGTGGTGATCTCAAAGGGGAAGGAATCAAGGCTGGTGGAGAGCACGGGGGTGAGTGTCACATCCTTTACGTTGCTGCGAAGGCAGAGGAGGGGGATGCGGACCAAAACCTTTTCCCCCGCATCGCCGGAGGGTGCATACACATACTCGCCGTTTGCATCATAGAAGGAAAGGCGGAAGGGGACTTCCGATTCCTTAGGCTCTGTGCTTTCGCCGCCCGCATCGATGCCGAAAGTGACGGAAACATTTTCATATTTGCTGAAGCTGCCGCCAAGCGCCGCCTTGAAGGAGAAAACGAGCGTGCGGGTGACGGTGCCGGTATTGCCGCCGCTGTGGGTATCGGTCAGAAGCAGCTCCTTTGCGCCGCCTGCGGGAACGGTCATCGGCAGGGGACTGCTTGCATCCGTGCCGACGCTGAGGTTGGCAGTCTTGTTAAAAACGCTTTCAAGGGTAACATCTTCATCGCCGGCGTTTGCCACCGTTACGGGAATGAAGATATGGGTAGCGGAGACTGTGGCGCCGCTGACGGTAACGGTGATATCCCCAGCAGTGGCAGGCATGATGGGCGCAGGTGTTCCGCCCGCATCCGGCGAGGGAGTGGGCTCTGCGGCAAGGCTGCCTTCGCCGCCTGTTGCAAGGGCAGGGAAGGTGAGGCTCAGGCCGAGGGTAAGGATCAAAAGGAATGAAAGGGTGTGTTTTACGGCGTGTTTCATGTATTATCGTCTCCCTGCTGTACTGTTGGGGTGTTCTTTTTTGCTGCTTCGGCCGCATGGTCGTTGTAGGTAATGCTGACCACCCTGCCGTCAAGGATATTGACTACTTTATCGGCAAACTCCGCCATGTGCGGATCGTGTGTGACCATCACAAGCGTTTTGCCCCGCGCGCGCATCACGTTTATGATGGTACGCATTACATCATCGGATGTAGAGGAATCCAAATTGCCGGTGGGCTCATCGGCAAAGATGATGTCGGGATCTGCCACCAATGCCCGGGCGATGCCCACCCGCTGCTGCTGGCCGCCGCTCATTTCGGAGGGCTTATGCTTCATGTGGGTCTCAAGCCCCATGGCTTTGAGCGCATCTTTTGCAAGGACGTTGCGTTTTTTCTTCGGCACGCCCCGAAAGGAGAGCGGGAAGGCCACATTTTCAAGGGCGGTATAATAAGGCATTAGGTTAAAAGACTGAAAGATGAAGCCCACATGCTTCTGGCGAAAGACGATCAGCTCGCTCTGCGTCATTTTGTGCAGCCGCTTCCCGGCGATGATAAGCTCGCCGCTCGTCACGCGTTCAAGCCCCGCAAGCAGGTTGAGAAGGGTGGATTTGCCGCTGCCGCTTCTGCCGATGATGCAGCAGATCTCACCCTTTTCAATGGTCAGATCAACGCCCCGCAGGGCATGGACATCCACGCTGCCCACCCGGTATATCTTTTTCACATTTCTTACTTCGATGAGAGGAGCCTGTTCCACAGGCACAGCACCCCCTTTCCGGTATCTGGAGTGTATACCAGGATATGGGGGATGTGCAAGAAAACAAACGTAAATTTTTCTTTAAAAATTGATACCTTGCTTTAAAGGTTTGATTTGGGACAATTTTCCCCAAAAGGGAGTCGCGGAGAAGATGTGAAATGGGGCTGCGGAGATTGATTTTCCCTCTGATGCCCATTACAATGGATACTGAAGAGATACGGCATCCTTGCTGTGAAGACCAAAGGGAATACCATGAAACCAAAGATCAACGCTGCGCTCCTTAAAACCGTTGTTGTGAAAACGCTGCCTGTTATGGCGGGCTACCTTGTGCTCGGCACAGGGTTCGGCATCCTGTTTGAAAGCAAGGGCTACGGCTTCATTTGGTCGCTTTTGATGAGCACACTTGTGTTTGCGGGCTCCATGCAGTATGTGGCCATTGACCTGATCTCCGGTGGGGCCTCGCTGATCTCCATGGCGCTTATGACCCTTATGGTCAATGCGCGGCATCTTTTTTACGGCATTTCCATGGTGGGACGCTACCGGGAGGCGGGGCTCAAAAAGCCTTATCTGATGTTTGCGCTGACGGATGAAACGTATTCCCTTATCTGCAGCGAGCCTGTACCGGAAGGCGCGGACTCCCATGCGTTTTATTTCCTGATTTCCCTTGTCAACCAGTGCTATTGGGTATCGGGCAGCATCGCGGGGGCGCTTCTCGGCTCGCTTATCACCTTTGATACCGCCGGGCTTGATTTCGCCATGACGGCGCTTTTCATCAGCATCTTTACGGAACAATGGCTCACTGCGAAAAATCACCTTCCTGCGCTGATCGGCGTGGGGGCAACGCTTCTTTGCCTTGTTTTGTTCGGCGCGGAAAGCTTTCTTATCCCGGCGATGCTCGTGATCATCACGGCGATGTGCTCCATCCGCCCGCTGATCGAAAAAACGGAAGCGAAGGAGGCACAGGACTGTGCAGAATAATACCTATGTGCTCCTCAGCATTCTTGTGATGGCCATCGTGACCGCCCTTTTACGCTGCCTTCCCTTTTTCGTTTTCAGCGGCAAGCGCAGCACTTCCCCCTTCGTCACCTACCTTGGCCGGTATTTGCCCTATGCGATGATGGGTATGCTTGTTGTTTACTGCTACAAGAGCGTTTCCTTTGATGCCGCGCCCTTCGCCCTGCCGGAGCTGATCGCAGGGGCGGCGGTGGTGCTGCTCCACGTTTGGAAGCGCAACTCACTTTTGAGCATCGGCCTTGGTACCGCATGCTACATGCTGTTGATCCGTTTCGTATTCTGACTTTTTGACCGGGCCAAAGCGCCCAAGGAGATACTTTTACCATGGAAAAAGAACCCCTTTGCCCGTCCATGCAGCAGGAGGAAAAACAGCCTGCCTCCAGGATCCGGAAAGCCTACATTGCCCGGCTCGTGGGAAGATGCATCGTGTTTGTTATCTGCTTTGCCATGTGCTTTTTTGCGCCGGAGCAGTTTGACGTGCTCGAAGGCTTCAACTTCTTTAAGAAATTTTCTCTTTTGCATCTTCTTTGGGCCATTTGGCTCATCGATATGCTCTTTCAGCTGATCCCCGCAAAGGACCATATCCCCCTCGGCTCGCAGAAGCATCTTCTTTCCCGCTTCAAGCCCATCAAGGAAAAGATCAACTACGCGGCTCTCAAAAGATATGTGGTCACCACCACAAAATCCGCCTACAAGGTGTTTGTGATCTGGGTGCTGTTCATCGGCTGCATCGGGCTGCTGTACCATTTCGGCGTGTTCGGTAAAACCTTCCTTTTCATGTTTTCCGTGGCGTTTTATGTGTGCGATCTCATCTGCGTGCTCATCTGGTGCCCGTTCCGGCTTATCATGAAGAATCGCTGCTGCACCACCTGCCGCATCTTCAACTGGGATCACCTGATGATGTTCTCGCCTTTCTTTTTCCTTGGCGGCTTCTATTCCACAAGCCTGCTGCTGATGTCCGTTGCCGTGTGGATCGTCTGGGAATTCTGCGTGTTCCTGTATCCCGAAAGGTTCTGGGAGCATTCCAACGAGGCGCTGCGCTGCAGCGAATGCACGGATAAACTTTGCACCCAGTATTGCCAGAAGCTGCGCCCGGCGAAAAAAGGCTGACCATTGCGATAAAAAGCCTCCCGAATTGATTTCGGGAGGCTTTTTTGCGTATTTCTTATTTTTCATTTACGATGGCAATGCCTGCGCTGGCGCCGATCCGGTCCGCGCCCGCTTCGATCATCTTGAGAGCATCCTCCTTTGTGCGGATGCCGCCGGAGGCTTTTACGCCCATTTCGCTGCCAACGGTCTCACGCATCAGGGCGACATCTTCCACCGTGGCACCGCCGGTGGAAAAGCCGGTGCTGGTTTTCACGAAATGGGCGCCGGCACGCTTTGCCGCAAGGCAGGCAAGGCGGATCTCTTCTTTTGTGAGAAGGCAGGTCTCAAGGATCACCTTCAGCTTTGCCCTGCCGTCGATGCCGAACAGCACCGCTTCGATTTCCTGCTCGATATGCTCATAATCACCTTCCTTTACGGCGGCGATATCGATTACCATATCCACTTCCTTTGCGCCAAGATCGCAGGCGCGAGCGGCCTCAAAGGCTTTTGCGACAGCTTCCATGGCGCCGAGGGGGAAGCCGATCACGCAGCAGGGCAGCACATCCGTGCCTTCAAGGGCCTCTGCCACCTGAGCGATGTGCTTTGTGTTTACACAGACGCTGGCGAAATGATGGGCTTTCGCCTCCTCGCAAAGGGCGGCGATATCCGTTTTCGTGGCGGTGGGCTTTAAGTTGGTATGGTCGATGTAGCGATTGAGTTCCATTTGGTGCATTTCTCCCGGCTTATTTTTTGCTGTAAGGTGTATCCGCAAGGGGCAGTGCGGTTCGCGGCTTGCCGTCAAAGCGGTAGTACGCATCCGCAATGGCAGGGGCCGTAGGGATGGATGTGATCTCGCCGATGCCGATGGCACCGTAGGCCATATCGAATCCCTTCTTTTCCACGATGATGGCTTCGATCTCGGGGATGGTGTTGGCCTTCGGCAGGCCAAGGGTGCCGAATTTTGCCGTGGGTCTGCAGTCTGCAACGGGGTATTTCTCCGTCAGCGCATAGCCGATGCTCATCACCACGCCGCCTTCAATCTGCCCCTCTACAGAGATGGGGTTCACGGCCTTGCCCACATCGTGGGCGGCGATCACCTTTTTCAAGGTGCCGTCACCGTTGAGGATGGCCACCTGCGTAGCATAACCGTATGCAACGTGACTGACGGGGTTGGGCTTATCGCTGCCGAGGGGATCCGTCTTGGCAAAGTATTCCGCATAGTATTCTTCGCCCTCAAGGTCGGATAATCCTTTTTTCTCCATGGCTTCTTTTAAAAGAAGCGCAGCGCGGCGGGCCGCTTCGCCGGTGATGAGGGTCTGCCTTGAGCCGGATGTGGTGCCGCTGTCCGGGGAGTTGCCGGTGTTGGGGCGTTCATAGACCACATCCTCAAAGGCAACGGGCGCGGTCTCACAGACCATCTGCACCAGCACCGTGCCAAGGCCCTGGCCGATACAGGATGCGCCGGCATGGATGTGCACTTTGCCGTCCTTTACCGCAAGGCGTACGCGGCCCGTATCGGGCAGGCCCACGCCCACGCCCGCGTTTTTCATGGCGCAGGCGATGCCGGCAAACTCAGCGTTTTCGTATTGTTCCTTCACCGCCTCAAGGGTCTCCACAAGGCCGGTGGATCGATCCACGATCTGCCCGTTGGGCAGCACCTGCCCGGGGCGGATGGCGTTGCGGTGGCGGATCTCCCAGTGACTGATGCCGACTGCATCTGCCGCGCGGTTCAAAAGGGATTCGATGGCAAAGCAGGTCTGGGTGACGCCGAAGCCGCGGAATGCGCCCGCGGGTGGGCTGTTGGTGTACCATGCATAGCCGTCGATCTCAAAATTCTGGTAGTTGTAGGGGCCAGCGGCGTGGGTGCAGGCGCGCTCAAGCACGGGGCCGCCCAAAGAGGCATAGGCGCCCGTATCCGCAATGACCTTCGCTTTCACACCCTGAATGATGCCGTTTTCGTCCACACCAAGGGTGAAATCCATTTCCATGGGGTGGCGTTTCGGGTGGATGAGGATGCTCTCCGCGCGGGTCAGCTTCACCTTCACGGGGCGGCCCGTTTTAAGGGCCAGCAGCGCAGCCTGGTGCTGCACCGTCACGTCTTCCTTACCGCCGAAGCCGCCGCCCACGAGCTTATTTTCCACCCATACCTTTTCGTTGGGAAGGCCCAGCATGGGGGCTGTCTCGTGCTGCGTATCGTAAACGCTCTGGTCGGAGGAATAGATCATCACGCCGTCATCCTTCGGGAAAGCCACGGCGCATTCCGGCTCAAGGAAGGCGTGCTCCGTATAGGGGGTGGAGAAGTGGTCGGACACCACGAATTTCGCCTGCCGGATAGCCTCCTCCGCATTGCCCCTTGAAACGTGCTTGTGGGCGAGAAGGTTGCCTTCTTCATGCACGAGGGGCGCACCTTCCGCCATGGCTTCTTCCGGAGAGCGCACGGGGGTAAGGGGTTCGTATTCTACATTGATGAGGGATTTCGCCTGCGCAAGGATCTCCGGCGTTTCCGCCGCCACAAGGGCGATGGCATCGCCGAGGTAATGGGTGATGCCGCCCACAGGGATCATGGTGTCCCAGTCTTTTTTGATGTGTCCCACCTTGTTTTTGCCGGGGATATCGGCAGCCGTCAGTACGGCTTTTACGCCGGGCAGGGCCTTTGCCGCTGCGGTATCGATGGAAAGCACCTTCGCCCGCGGGTAAGCCGCGCGAAGTGCGCTGCCGTAGAGCATGCCCTCCATGTAGATATCATCGCAGTATTCGCCGTAGCCGAGCACTTTTTCTCTCACATCGAGCCGGTGCACCCTTGCACCCACCTGCCATGCGAGCTCATCGGTGGGAAGCTTCCTTTCCCTGAGGCACTTTGCCGCAAGGCGAATGGCGGCGATGATCTTCACATAGCCGGTGCAGCGGCAGATGTTGTTGCGGATGGCGTAGGCAATAGCTTTTTCATCCGGGTCGCTGTCCACATCGAGAAGACTCTTGGCGCAAAGCACCATACCCGGGATGCAGAAGCCGCACTGTACCGCACCCGCTTCGCCGAAGGCATAGGCGTACACTTCCTTTTCAAATGGGGAGAGCCCCTCTACGGTGAGGATATTTTTTCCTTCGAGTCGGTCCGTTTGCTGAATGCAGGCACGCATGGGCTTGCCGTCAATGAGCACCGTGCAGGTGCCGCAGGCGCCCTCGCTGCAGCCGTCCTTGACGGAGGTCAGGTGCAGCTCATCACGCAGATAGCGCATCAGCCGGGTGTTTTTTTCTACGGTCACCGTATTACCGTTCACGGTGAAAGTTGCCATGGCATTCCCTCCTTGGGGTCAGAATCAGAACAGGTAGGCGTATTTTTCCATCACGGAAAGGATGAAGGCTTCGATGCCCTTATCAAGATTATTGTCGCCGGAAAGGTCGTAATCCTTCACTTCGCCCGCAAGGCGCACACGGACGTGCTTTTCCGCCTTGTCGAGCAGCAGGAACCCCTGGTTTTCGCTGTCAAGGAAGTCGCGCTCATCCTTGAAAAGGGTGAACTTATCCTTGTAAGGCGCGCTTGCATAGGGACAGAAGATAGCACAGTTGCCGCACTCGTTGCAAAGGTAATCCACATGCAGGATCTGCCGCATGGCATGGCCGGGCACCTCCACCGCCACATTGGCGCGGTTGGGGCATACGGTGACACAGCTTTCGCAAACCGTGTTGCAGCTGAGGCAGCGCTCCGCATCGCAGCCTTCGCTGCAGGGGAAGAGGAGTTTACCCTTCTTTGCAAGGGCAGTGCCGTAGCCGGTACGTGCCGCTGCGGAGATTTCCACGGTGCGCTGCGCCTTGGTAATGGCATCCGCTGCGGCGCGGGCATCGGCAATGGCTTCCACAACGGTGGCGGGGCCGCGAAGGGCATCGCCCGCAACGAAGATATTGCCTTCATACCGGGCCTTGGCACGGCCGCGCTCGTCAAGGGAGGCGCCGTAGGCTTCAAAGGCGGCGGCATCGGGCTTTTCGCCCACCGCTACGATCACCGTGTCTGCATCGATCTCCACGGTGCGGTCGGTCTCAACGGGGCTGCGGCGTCCGCTTGCATCCGGCGCGCCAAGCTCCATCACACGGCAGATGAGCTTGCCGTCAGCCTGCTTTAAGGGCGCAAGGAGCTCTGCAAATTCCACGCCGTCCGCAAGGGCAAATTCAAGTTCTTCCGCATCGGCGGGCATGTATTTCTTTGTGCGGCGGTAAACGACGGTCACCTTTTCCGCACCGAGGCGCTTTGCGGCGCGCGCCGCATCCATAGCGGTATTGCCGCCGCCGACCACAGCCACGCTCTTTCCGAGGGAGAGGGTCCCCGGCGCCTGCTTGGCCTGACGGAGGAATGTGATAACGTTGATGAGGTTGCCTTCAATATCAAGCCTGCCCGGTTTTTCCGCGCCGAAGGCAAGGATGATGTTTTCATAGCCCATTTCCTTCAATTCGCTGAGGGAGGGGGCGGCCTTGCCGCAGATGAATTCCGCGCCCATCTTCTTTGCAAGGGCCACATCCTTCCCAATGGCATCGCTGCCGATGCGGAAGGCGGGGATCACATTTTCCACGATGCCGCCGGGCTTTTCTTCCCGCTCAAACACGGTGACGGGGAAGCCTTCCCTTGCAAGGAAGTAAGCTGCCGCAATGCCCGCGGGGCCGCCGCCGATGACGGCGGTTTTCGGTGCATCTTTCTTTTCGGGGGAGGCGATGTTCTGGAGCAGCGCTTCATAGCCCTTCTCCGCCGCCACGAGCTTTGCCCTGCGGATGGTCACAGGCTCCTCATAGAAATGGCGGGTACACTTATCCATGCACCGGTGGGAGCAGATGGTGCCGGTGATGAAGGGCAGCGGGTTCTTTTCGGTGATGAGCCTGAGTGCTGCTTCGTATGCGCCCTTGTCGCACAGGGCGATGTATTCGGGGATATCCTGTCCGATGGGGCAGCCGCCCTTGCAGGGAGCGGTAAAGCAGTCAAGGAGCGGCACCTGCTCCTTGAGTTTGCGGCTTGGCAGGGGCTTGTCGGGCTTTTTGTAAAGGGCATTGCCCCTTGCGGCGGCGCTGAGGCCCACAACGGCCTCCACATTCACGCCGGTGAAGGGCTTGAATTCGCATTCTTCCAGCTGCTCGGCGATCTGCAGCATGCGGCCGTAGCCGCCGGGCTTGAGGATGGTGGTGGCCATGGTGATGGGCCAGATGCCCGCTTCAAACAGGGCTTTGATGTTGTTGTTATCCGCACCGCCGGAATAGCTGATGCGAAGCTTACCTTCAAATTCCACCGCGATGCGCTTTGCCATTTCGATGGTGAGCAGGTAGAGAGAGCGGCCGGACATGTACATTTCTTCGCTGGGCAGCTCGTTCTGCTTCACATCCACGGGGAAGGTGTTGGAAAGCTTCAGGCCGAACTCAAGGCCAAGGCTTTCCGCCAGGGCGATGAGGCGGTGGAACATAGGCACCGCATCCTCATACTGCAGGTCTTCCCGGAAATGGTGATCATCAAAGGCGATGTAATCATAACCCATCTCGTCAAGGGCTTTGCGGGCAAAGTCATAGCCGAGGATGGTGGGATTGCACTTGACAAAGGTGTTGAGGCCTTTCTCTTTAATGAGATAGGAAGCGATGGCTTCGATCTCCTGGGGCGGGCAGCCGTGCAGGGTGGATACCGTGACGCCGGTGCAGATATGGGGGCTGATGGCGGCGATATATTCCGCATCCTCCGGGAAGGCGGTAAGGGCATATTCCATGCATTCCTTGAAGATGGGGGTGGCGGAAGCATCCTTCATACCGTCGATGAAGGCGTTCATCTTTTCTGTTTTCACGCCCGCAAGGTCATAACCCACGGACATGTTGAAGGCGAAGCCATCCGGGGAGCCGAGCCCCCACTTGCGGCTGATGATCTTCAGCGCGAACCAGGCTTTCACATACTCTTCAAAGGCCTGCGGCACTGTGAGCTCCGTGGACCATTCGCAGTTGTAGCCTTCATCTTCCGCAAGGATGCAGGGGCGGTTGATACAGGCTGCCAGCTCCTCGCCGTCCATCTTCTGCACGGTCTTGAGCTCAAAGAAGCGGGCACCGGCATAGTAGGCGGCGATGATGTTCTCCGCCAGCTGGGTGTTGGGGCCGGCGGCGGGACCGAAGGGCGTTTCCAGGGTTTCCTGAAACAGCGGCAGCGTCTTTTCGCTGCGCTTCACAAAAGGCTTTTGCACGCCGAATACCGCGCCGTGGGCGCTGCGCTCGGTGAAAAGCCAATCCATCAGCTGATGAAAGGGCATGGGAGTCATTCTTTCGCTCATGGTGTTGCCTCCTTAAAATAGATGTCTTTCCGGTGGGATCCTGTTTATCCGTTCACGCGCTTCCAGAGGGCGCGGCTTACTTCAAGGGTTTTTGCGTTGATGGCCTCTTCATCGATGCCCACAAGCTCGCGGTCCTTCATGAGGATTTTGCCGGCGCACATGGTGGTTTCGCACTGGCGGCCCGCCATGCCGAAGATGATGTGGCCGTCGATGTTTTCCGCACCGAAGGGGGTGAAGGGCTTGTAATCCATCACGATCACATCCGCTGCAGCGCCCGGCTTCAGCACGCCGAGGGGATCGTCAAAGTAACGGGCGGCGATCTTTGCGTTATTTTCAAAGAGCATGGTGGTGGCTTCACCCCAGCCTACGTTGGGCAGGCAGGCGTTGTGCCGCTGGATGGTGAGCACGTTCTTGAGGCTTTCCGTCATGTCGAAGGTGTAGGCATCCGTGCCGAGACCTACGAGAAGACCTTTCTTGAAGAACTCCAACACCGGGGAGCAGCCTACCGCATTGCCCATGTTGGACTGGGGGTTGTTGACCAGCATGGTGTTCGTTTCCTTTATGATATCCATCTCCGAGGGCGCAACGTGGATACAGTGGCCAAGCAGCGTTTTTTCGCCGAGGATGCCCATGTTGAGGAGCCTGTTCACGGGGCGGGTGCCGTAGTTGCGCAGGGTATCATAAACATCGTTCATGCCTTCGGAAACATGGATGTGGAAGCCGGTCATGCCGTTATTGGCCTCCACGCACTTTTCCATGGTGGCATCGGAAATGGTGAAAAGGGCATGCATGCCGAACATGGCTTTGACGAGGGGATCGTCCTCCTTCGCCGCATGGCGGATAAAGTCCGCGTTTTCCCTGATGGCGGCATCGCATTTTTCCTTGCCGTCGCGGTCGCTGACCTCGTAGCAAAGGCAGGTGCGGATGCCAAGCTCCTTCGCCACTTCTTCAATGGCGAAAAGGCTGCCTTCGATCTCGCAGTAGCTGGCGTGGTGATCGAACACCGTAGTGCAGCCGGTTTTGATGGAATCGATATAGGTGGTATAGGCGCTGCGGCGGGTGTCTTCAAGGGTCAGGTTGCGGTCCAGCTTCCACCACATGCCGTCCAACACCTCGAAAAAGTTGGTAGGGTTGTGGCCGTTGATGGTAAGGCCGCGGGCAAGGGCGCTGTAAATATGGGAATGGGCGTTGATGAAAGCAGGCATGATCACGCCGCCCTTTGCGTCCACAAATTCCGCATCGGGATATTTTTCGCGAAGGGCTTTTGTTTCGCCCACTTCTTTTATTTTGGTACCTTCCACGGCAACACCGCCGTTTTCAAAATAGGGATTCCGCGGGTCGCGGGTGATGAGCCGGCCGTTTGCGATGAGAATCATAGGGAGCCTCCTTTTGATAATAAAACTGTTGGAAATGCAGGGTGTTTTGTTTTGAAGCGCAGGGGGAAGCAAAAAACGCGTGCTCAAACGAAGTAAAAAATCGTTTGTAGCCCGCGCGCGAAGCACTTCCTTGCAGCTATGTCATGATTATGTTTTCTACGGATAAGATATCAAGTTTTTATTATGATAGCATATCCCAAAGCAAAAAACAAGTTTTTTGAGCAGCAAAAAGTTTTTTGAAAACTAAAAAATATTTAGTTTGCCTATTGAATTTTTGTATGAATGTGGTATATTGAAGGAAAGCGATATGAGGAGGAAAGCGCCATGCGGGAAATGACGCTCGATATGCTCAGACGCCTCGCAAAAGCTCTTGCCGCACAGTTCGGCGACAATTGTGAGATCGTAGTTCACGACATTTCTAAAAACGACCCGGAAAACACAATCGCGATCATCGAAAACGGCCATGTATCGAACCGGAATCAGGAAGCAGGCCCTTCCCATGTGGCGCTTGCCGCCATGCAGGGGGAAAGACACAGAATGCCGGATGAGTACAACTATTTCACCCAGACGGCGGATGGGCGTATTTTGCGTTCCAGCACCGTATATATTAACGATGAGGAAGGCATGCCGGAGGGCATCTTCTGCATCAATTACGATATGACATCGCTCCTGATGGCAAAGGCCACCATCGATTCCCTGACACAGGATCCCAAAGGCGGAAACGAGCCGGAACGCATCCCCACCAACGTCAACGACCTTCTCGATGAGCTGCTCGAGCGTTCCGTGCAGATCGTCGGCAAGCCCGTCGCCATGATGAACAAGGAGGATAAGGTGAAAGCCATCGGCTATCTGAACGAAGCGGGTGCTATGCTTATCACCAAGAGCGGCGACAAGATCGCAAAATTTTTCGGGATCAGCAAATACACGCTGTATTCCTATCTGGACAGCAGCGCAAACGCATGATGCGCCGCAAGTCCCATATCAAATCTGCCAAATACACGCCCAAAAAGCAACATTTCATAGCACAAAGAAAGGACGGCACACACCATGGATTTTGATGCGATCAAAAAAGCAGCGGAAGGCTATATCCCCGCAATGTCCAAATTCCTGCGCGACCTTATCGCCATCCCCAGCGAAAGCTGTGAGGAAGGCGGCGTCATCCGCCGCACCATTGCGGAAATGGAAGCCCTTGGTTACGACAAGGCGGAAATTGATCCTGAAGGAAATGCCCTTGGCTGGATGGGCAGCGGCGACAAGATCATCGCTTTCGACGGCCATATCGACACCGTGGGCATCGGCAACATCGCTAACTGGGAGAAGGATCCCTACGAGGGCTATGAGACCGATGACATCATCTACGGCCGCGGCGCTTCCGACCAGGAAGGCGGCGTAGTAAGTGCCGTTTACGGCGCCAAGATCATGAAGGATCTCGGCCTGATTCCCGAAGGCTATAAGATCCTTGTGACCGCCACCGTACAGGAAGAGGACTGTGACGGCCTTTGCTGGCAGTATATCCACAACGAAGACAAGATCGTTCCCGAATTTGTGGTTTCCACCGAGCCCACCGATGGCGGCATCTACCGCGGCCACCGCGGCAGGATGGAGATCCGCGTGGATGTGAAGGGCATTTCCTGCCA
>SVGX01000078.1 GCA_015056105.1 Clostridiales bacterium
TTGTTTGTGTGGTTACTTCATTCTACCAGAGTTCTGTATGAACTTCTTCTTTTTTCTACCTGTTGCACTTGATAGTATAATTCACCAAAACAGTAAAAAAGCAGCCTTTTTCAAGGCTGCTTTTGCATTTTTTTCGGTTATTCGTGGGAGACATACATATTGGGGCCGATGGGGAAGACAACATGAGTGGTCATGAACCAGCCGCCATCCTTGTAAACGAGGTAAAGATCACGGGAGTAGGCTTTTTCTTCACCGGTCTCAAGGATGAAGACGACATCATACTCCGCCAGTACAGCCTTTTCCGTTCCGGGGAAAGAGGCCTGAAGGGCAGCGATGTCTCTCACATCGCAATCCTCGATGGATTTCATGCGCACTTCCACGGTGAAGGTATCGCTTTCAAGCTCCACGATGGCTTCGTTGCGGTAGGTGTCAAACATGGAAGAGACCATTCCACCCATGCTCATGACGGAGTCGAAATCTTCCCGCACATCCTCAGCAAGGCTGTTCTTGGCGGCTTCGTAGTCAAAGGCCACATATGTGGCATCATAGAAGGTCTGTATCCTTTTCCGGATGAGCGCCTTTTCTTCGGCGGCAGCGGCAAAGGCGATGAGTACGATAAAGGCGGCTGCAAGCAGGATGCACACCGGGATAAGCCAGATCTTTTTCTTGTTTGTGTTTTCGGTCTTGGAATGCACGGTCAAAAAACTTCCTTTCAATTAAATAAACCAACAGCAATAGGATACACGCAAAAACGCATATTTGCAAGGGAAACCGCAGTTTTTCTCCTTTATGATGTTTTGTAGACCTCGTGTGCCCGGCGGACGGAATCCATGGCATCGCGCACATAGTATTCCGCGCCGATGGAAGAAACATATTCTTCCGTGAGTACGGCGCCGCCGCACATGGTGACGGCTTCCGGAACTTCCCGATGAAGGAGTGCGACCGTGCGCTGCATGGCAGGAACGGTGGTGGTCATCAGGGCGCTGAGTCCCACAAGGCGCGCCTTATACGCTTTTGCCGCTTCCGCGACTTGTTCCGGCGGAACGTCCTTGCCAAGGTCGATCACCCGGAACTGATAGTTTTCCAGCATGGCCTTTACGATATTTTTGCCGATATCATGGATATCGCCTTCCACGGTGGCAAGTATGATCACGCCCTTTGAAAGACCTTCGCCGTCGCCCATGCTGCTGCGAATGACGCCGAAAGCGCCCTTTGCGGCTTCCGCGCACATCAAAAGTTGGGGCAGGAACAGCGTACCGGCTTCAAAACGCTCGCCCGCGGTGTTAAGGGCGGGTACCATGGCGCTTTCGATAAGGGCGAGGGGTTCCGTCTTCGCAAGCTCCCTTGCCGCAGCGGCTTCCGCTTCGCTGCGAAGCCCGCGCAGCACGGCATCGTAAAGGGACATCTCAGCAGCCTGTGCGGCAGGGGCGGGAGCAGTTTGCGCATTGCCGTAGGCGGCGATATAGTCTTCGCACCGCGGATCCATATTGAGAAGTGCGCAGCAGCTGCGGTAGGCTTCCATCATGCCAGGCGCATGGGGGTTCATGATGGCGGCGCTCAGTCCCGCGCCGAGGGCGAGGGTGAAGAAAATGGCATTGAGGAACCTGCGTTCCGGCAGACCAAAGGAAACGTTGGAAACGCCGAGCACGGTGGCGACGTGCAGCTCATCGCGAAGCCTTCTTACGCATTCAAGGGTGATGCGCGCATTGTCCGCACCGGCGCTGACGGTAAGCGTAAGTGGGTCAAAAATAAAATCGTGGGGTTTGAAGCCGTATTCTGCGCCTTTTTTAAGGATGCGCCTTGCAATGGCGATGCGGCCATCCGCATCTTCCGGGATGCCGTTTTCGTCAAGTGTCAGCGCAACGATCACGCCGCCGTAGCGCTTTGCAAGGGGAAAGATGGCCTCCATGCTGCTTTCCTTGCCGTTGACGGAATTGATGACCGCCTTACCGTTGTAAACGCGCAGCGCCCGCTCAAGGGCAAGGGGATCGGAGGAATCAAGCTGCAGCGGCAGATCCGTTACGGCCTGCAGTTCGCGGGTCAGCGTAGTCAGTACGGCAGCCTCGTCGATCTCCGGCAGGCCCGCGTTGACATCGAGCACATGCACGCCCTGTTCCTGCTGGGCGATGCCCTCCCGGAGGATCATATCGTAATCGCCCTCTCGGAGGGCTTTTTTCATGCGCGGTTTTCCCGTGGGGTTGATCCGTTCGCCGATGAGCAGCGGCTTGCCTGCGTTGAAGCAGGCAGCTTCCGCATAGGATGCGGCAACGGTGCGGCATTTTTCCTTGGGGGAAAGGGGCTTTATTTTGCCGCAGCGCGCTGTCAGCGCACGGATATGCTCCGGCGTAGTGCCGCAGCAGCCGCCCGCCAGCCATACGCCCTTTTTGATGCATTGTTCCATCAGCGCGGCAAACTCTTCCGGGCCGACGGTGAAAACGGTCTTTCCGTTTTCCTCATGGGGGAGCCCTGCATTGGGCTGCAGCATGATGGGAAGGCTTGAAACCTGCAGCATCTGATCAAGAAGAGGCAGCATTTCCTTCGGCCCAAGGCCGCAGTTGATGCCGAGGGCATCGACCCGGAGACCTTCAAGAAGCGCCACTACGCTTTCGGGGCTGCCGCCCGTCAGCAGCTTGCCGCGCCTGTCAAAGGTAACGGTGGCAAGCACGGGAAGATCGGCCCCTTCCTTTGCTGCGAGCACGGCGGCTTTGAGCTCATAGGCGTCGGACATGGTCTCGATCAGGATGAGATCCGCACCGGCTTTTGCACCCGCTTCCACCGTTTCCCGGTACATTTCGGCCGCCTCTTCAAAGGGAAGATCCCCAAGGGGTTTTAAAAGCTTGCCTGTGGGGCCAAGGCCGAGCGCTACAAAGCGGTGCCCTGTACCCGGGGTGTTTTCGATGGCGCGGCGGGCATTTTTCACCGCTGCCGCGGCCAGCTGTGCAGGGGTGTAGCCGCTTTTTTCAAGCTTGTGCTTCGTGCAGCCGAAGGTGTTTGTGGTCAGGATGTTGGTGCCGGATTGAAGATAGGTGCTGTGGATCTTTTCCACCACTTCGGGATGCTCCACATTCCAGACATCGGGCAGCTCGCCGGGGCGAAGGCCCGCGCTTTGCAGCATGGTGCCCATACCGCCGTCGAAAAACAGAAGCTCTCTGCCAATGAGTTCGCGCAAATTCATATCAGGATTCCTTTCGGTAAGCGCAGCCTGTGTTGGGGCAGGCTGCACATTTGTGTTCGCTGCAGGGCTGCTGTTCCGGCGAAAGGCCGATCAGCGCCGTGATGGATTTAAGGGGCGTCAGCATATGGGATGCGGTTTCGGAAAGACCGATGGCCCTGTCTGCGGAAAGGGCGGCGAGTATCTCCGTCTGGAATTCGATGGGGAAGCCGCTGTAGCCCGGGGAGAAGCGGGGGAGAAGATAGAGCCCCTCTTTTTCAAGGGAGCGGGATAATTCCTTTGCAATATCATCTGCATAGCATTCGAGGGCGCTTGCGGCGGCAGCCTGCAGCGCGAGGGCAAAGGCCATATCCACTTTTATATACCGGGCCATGAGCCTGTCTGCGCCGGCGCCGAGTGTTGCGGCAAAAAGATATACTTCCCGACAATTCTTAAGGTGCTTTGCAAGGGCAGCACAATCCGCCGTGAAGGCAGGTGTTCTTACCAGACTGCCTTCGACCGCAACGGGAATGCGAAGGACGGCATGGCGGGGCACAGCTGCTTCTTCAAGGCTTTTTTCCGCCCTTTCAAGAAGGCTTGAAAGCGATGTATCCGCTTCCCCTTTTACGCCGAGATAGCGGAAGGCTTCTTTTTGGTCGAACCTCATTTGTCTTTGCCGAGGATGTGGGAAAGGTTGCCCATGATGCGCGCAGCGATATCCGGGCGGTTCATGGAATAAAGGTGCACGCCCCGGACGCCGTTGGCGATCAGGTCGATGATCTGCTCCGTGGCATAGGCGATGCCTGCCTCTTCCATAGATGCGCTGTCATCGCCGAATTTGTCAAGGATGCTCTGGAAACGGGGAGGCAGAGATGTGCCGCTGAGCCCAACGATGCGCTTGATCTGCTTTTTGTTTGTTACAGGCATGATACCGGCGAATACCGGCACATCGATATGCCTTGCGTAAAGCTTATAAAGGAAGCGGTAAAGCACGTTGTTGTCAAAGAACATCTGTGTGGTGAAGAAATCGCAGCCCGCTTCGGCCTTGCGCTTCAGATAAAGCAGGTCCTCTTCCTGGTCGGCGCTTTCCGGATGGCATTCCGGATAGCAGGCGCCGCCCACGCAGAAATCGCCGTGGGATTTGATCACGCGCACAAGGTCCTCCGCGTGCTGGAAACAGGCATCCGCAGGCTTTTCCATGCCTGCGGGCAGATCGCCGCGCAGGGCGAGGATATTGGTGACGCCGTTTGCACGCATCTCATCAAGCCTTTCCCGAATGGTTTCGCTGTTGGCGCCCACGCAGGTAAGGTGCGCAAGGGCGGTGCAGCCCTGCTCTTCGATATGCTTTGCCATGCGAAGCGTGTTGTGAGAATTGTTGCCGCCGGCGCCGTAGGTGACGCTGATGAAATCGGGGCGGAGGGCGGCGGTTTCTTCCACTACCTGGTCCGCGCGGGCAAGATCGGTACCGGCCTTGGGCGGGAACAGTTCACAGGAAAAGAGTACGGGCTTTTCTTGTATCAGATCGCGGATAAACATAACGGAAGTATCCTTTCTAAAAAAGCAGCCGGGCAAAAAAGAAAGCAGCCCGGACGAAAATATAC
>SVGX01000017.1 GCA_015056105.1 Clostridiales bacterium
CCGCGTTTTTCCGCCGTGTAGGGGCGGCCATCGGCCGCCCGCGTTTTTCCGCCGTGTAGGGGCGGCCATCGGCCGCCCGCGTTTTTCCGCCGCCCAACCTTTCCACCTCATCAGTCGGCTTGCGGGATAAGCCCACGGTGCGCAATGGTCGCTTTGTGTTGCCGCAGGGGCGGCAGTGGTTGCACAGCACAAAAATTTTGCGGTTGCATTACTGTTGTGCAAACAGGATGTTCAAGCCGGGAGACGGCTTGAACGACCTGCCTGCGGGCAGGCCCGCTTCGTCGCCCACTGAGCGCGCTCAACTCCGTTCCCCCTCAAGGGGAAGCCATGAGTACAAGCCAGCCAAAAGCCTTCCCCTTGAGGGAAAGGTGCCGAGCGTATGCGAGGCGGATGAGGTGTTAAGGCGGATACGCTCTTGGCCGCTTTCCTGCCGAAGCATATTTAAATCACATCAATGCAACCGTAGGGGCGGCCATTGGCCGCCCGTGTCCGGGCGCGGTGGAAACAAGGCGGGCGGCCGATGGCCGCCCCTACGATGGTTTTGTGTGCGAGCCGGAGCATGCCTGCCGAATCCAATACCGCATCTATCTTTCAAAATCCCTCCGTCTTCGCCTGCGGCGAATCCACCTCCCTTTCGCAAGGGAGGTTTTGGCTGCGGCGCGCATCCCAAAATCCCCCTTCCTCCGCGCCTGGACTTGCCTGCGGCAAGGGGCGCTTTCTACGCCCGCCTGCGGGCGGGTGTGCTAAAGGGGGATGTCAGCGCAGCTGACAGGGGGGATTCCGCAAAAGCAGCATATTCCGCACCCGGCACGGGCGGCCGATGGCCGCCCCTGCAATGGTTTTGTTTTGCCTGCCGCAGATCCCCCGCCAATTAAAAAAACGAAGGTTTGCCGCATGGCAAACCCTCAACCATAGCCGCAAGCGGCCGCTTCATGCCTGCACAGCAAGCCCCCTTACCGTTTTCCGAACAGCCGAGACAGCGGCTCAAGGATAGCGGAAAGGGATTCAATGGAACCGTTGAGTCCCTCAAGATCCACCCCTTCCAGCACCTGAAGGGCGCGCTCCACATCCGCAAGGGCGGTCTCCACCCCGCCGGCCACTGCAGTAAGCGTCTCCTCCGCCTCCCCTGCAAGGGATTCGATGCGCTTCGCCATGGCAGGGATATCCGCTTTCTCAAGATCGGCGGCAGCGGCTTCAAGGGCGGCAATGGCCGTCTGTGCCTGCTGCAGCGTTCCCTCCGCGACACGAAGCGTGCTGTTGGCCCGGGGCACCAGCACGATAAGCGCAATGATAACAGCCAGCGCCATTATCGTTGCGGCAGCTGCGGTAACAAAGGCTATTTTTCTTCTTGCAGCACTGTCCTTTACAATGACGGCAAGCTGCTGTTCCACTGTCAGAGCGTTGGTGCTGATCTCCATTTTGTTCCCTTTCTGCCCACTGGACTCTTTTTTGTTGGTGCACTGCGTTCGTTATTGTGTTATAATAATAAAGGAAAACTCCTTCTTTAAACTTCTGTCAGCACATCGTGGATGTTGGCAAGCTCGCGGCGGGCATGATCAATGAACAGCCTGGTGGCGCTGGTGATGCGCCCCCGCTTTGCCGTAGCAATGCCGATGTTACGGTGCTGCTGCATATCAAAATCTTTCCACACCACATCGTATCGACCAAGATCAAAAAGAAGAGAATGCATCACGCTTATGCCAAGGCCGGATTCCACCATGGAAAGGATCATGTGGTCATCGTTGACCTCATAGCGGACCCGCGGCGGTTGGGGAAGATGGCTGAGGAATTCGGAAAGCTCGTTGTCCTCATCCTCCCGCAGTTTAATGAAGCGCTCCCCGGGAAGCCGGGAAACGGGATAGAACGGCGCATCCGCCATGGGATGATCCTTGGGCAGCACCGCCACCAGCCTGTCGCGCCTTAAGAAGTGCACATCCAGCTCCGCAGAGGTCGGCATGTTCACAAAGCCGCAATCCACCTTGCCGTGGAATATCCAGGCCTCGATCTCCGAATAGTTTTCGCTGTTCACCAGCTTAAATTCAATGCCGGGATATTGCTCTTCAAAGCTTTTCAGCAGCATCGGCACCCACTTGTTGGCAACGCTCGTAAAGGTGCCTACCCGCACAAGTCCCGTGTGCAGCCCCTTCAGTTCATTCACGGTAAACTGCAGCTCTTCATGATCCGCCACCACCGCTTTGATCAGCGGCAGCAGCTTTTCACCGGCGCTTGAAAGCACGATGCCCGCACGGCTTCTGTAAAGAAGCTCCACTCCCCACTCTTTTTCAAGATCCGCGATCATACGGCTCACGGCGGGCTGCGTATATCCCATCTGCTCGGCAGCAAGGCTGACACTGCCAAGCTCTACAGTCTTAAGCAGCGCCGTATATTTCTGCAAGCTCATTTTCTTCTCCTTTTATCGCTTTTTAACGCTAACTTTATTACAGATGATTATGTATAATATAAAAAACATTCGTTTGTGTAATACAGCCACGTATTGTACAATACAATAAATGACCAAAAACTGCAATACCTATTTCTAAAAAATAATCAACGTGGGAGGACGAACATGGAAAACGTAAAAGTTATTATCTGGGGCCTTGGCGCAATGGGCGGCGGCATGGCGGACATGCTTCTCAAGAAGAAGGGTGTGGACATCGTTGGCGTAGCCGGCCGCGGCAAGAAGATCGGTACCAGCATGTATGATTACATCAAGACCGAGCGCGGCGACAGGCCCGATGTCATCATCGGTGCAGCTGAGGACGTAATCAAGCCCGGCGCAGCTGACGTGGTGCTCCTTTGCACCGACTCCTTCACCAAGGAAGCCTTCCCCCGCATTAAGTTCATCCTTGAGCAGGGCATCAACGTCATCACCTCTGCTGAGGAAATGGCCTACCCCAAGGCACAGCAGCCCGAACTTGCGGAAGAGCTCGACAAGATCGCCAAGGCAAACGGCGTTTCCGTTCTCGGCACCGGCATCAACCCCGGCCTTATCATGGACCTTCTCGTTCTGGTTTGGACCGGCTGCATGGAGACCGTTGATCACGTTGTTTCCCGCCGCGTCAATAGCCTCTCCCCCTTCGGCCCCGCCGTTATGGAAGAGCAGGGCATCGGCATCACCAAGGAAGAGTTCTACCTTCGCAAGGAAGGCAAAGGCTCCGGTCACCTCTCCGGCCACGTTGGTTTCAAAGAGAGCGTTGGCATGATCGCCGACGGTATTGGCTGGGAGATCGATGAGTTCAAGCAGGATATGGAACCCATCGTGACCGATGTGGACCGCAAGAGCCCCTACGGCTTTGCCGCTGCCGGCAACGTTGCGGGCGTAGCCATGAAAGCCTGGGGCTATAAGAACGGCGAGTGCGTCATTGAGATGGACCACCCGCAGCAGATCGAGCCCGAGCAGGTCGGCGTGCAGACCGGTGACTATGTCATCATCAACGGCACCCCCGCCGTCAACATGGTCAATTCCCCCGAGATCGATGGCGGTATCGGCACCATCGCAATGTGCGTGAACATGATCCCCCAGATCATCAACGCCGAACCCGGCCTCCATACCATGCTGAGCCTGCCCGTTCCCCGTGCGATCATGGGCGATATGCGCGACCGCATCAACCCCGACAGGAAGATCGTTAAATAATCCCTTTCCATACATTACAGGGCTTGGCGGCAGGATTATCCCGTTCGCCAGGCCCCCACTTTACATTTGGAGGATAACATGGCAAAGAAAAACGATTACGTCCGCATCCACAGGGTCGTGCTGGAACCCGCGGAGCGCACCGGCAAGCTGCCGGAAGATACCAAAAAAGTTCCCCTTGAAATGTGGGTCAAAGGCCGCCTTGTGAACGAGAGCGCGAACATCGGCGACGAAGTCGAAGTCCGCACCGCTGTGGGCCGCACGGAGCACGGCACCCTGATCGAGGAAAACCCCTGCTATGAACTCAACTACGGCAGCTTTGTGCCGGAGATCCTTGATATCGAAGAATCCCTCAGAGGCGCCCTGTTTGGAGGTAAAGAAGTATGATCAACGGTATGATCGTCGATAAAAGCTACGCCGCGGTCACCGGCCGCAAGGGCGAGATCATCAACCGCGCCATGGGCGTGGATTATTCCAAGTATGAATCCGGCTCCATCGCTTTCGATTACGAAGGCATGATGAATGACACCGGCTACACCATTGAAGACCATTTCCGCATTCAGCGGGATCACAACGTGGGCAATACCCCCATCTTCGAGCTCAAAAACCTGACCGCTCTTGCAAGAAAGTGCGCGAAGCCCGGCAAGGGTGCCCGTATCTTCGTAAAGGATGAGGCTTCCAACCCCGCCGGCAGCTTCAAGGAGCGCCGCGCCGCCGCTTCCGTTTACCATGCAAAGAAGATGGGCTACAAGGGCGTGATCGCTGCCACCAGCGGCAACTACGGCGCTGCTGTTGCCTCTCAGGCCGCCATGCAGGGCCTTAAGTGCATCATCGTACAGGAATGCTACGACTCCAAGGCCATCGGCCAGCCGGAGATCGTGGAAAAGGCAAGGAAGTGCGAAGCCCTCGGCGCAGAAGTTCTGCAGCTTTCCGTTGGCCCCGAGCTCTTCTACGAAGTGCTCATGATGCTTGAGGAGACCGGCTATTTCAACGCGTCCCTCTACAGCGCCTTCGGCATCGGCGGCGTTGAGACCCTCGGTTATGAGATTGCAGAGCAGTTCATGGCCCGCTGCGGCAAACATCCGGACGTGGTGGTATGCGCCAACGCCGGCGGCGGCAACCTCACCGGTACCGCCCGCGGCCTCAGGAAGGCCGGCTGCAACGCGCAGGTAGTAGCGGCCAGCGTTGACCTCAAGGGTCTTTCCATGGCCAGCGACGAACAGTTCAACCGCAAGTCCTTCACCACCGCCCACACCGGCTTCGGCGTGCCCTATGCCACCGACCCGGACCACAGCGACGTGCCCCGCAGCGCCGCCCGTCCCCTCCGTTACATGGATCGCTATGTGACCGTGAAGCAGGGCGAGGTATTCTACATCACCGAAGCCGTTGCCACCCTCGAGGGCATGGAAAAAGGCCCCGCCGGCAACACCAGCCTTGCCGCCGCTTTCGCCCTTGCACAGGAAATGGACGAAGATCAGATCATTGTGGCGCAGGAGACCGAATACACCGGCGCCGGTAAGGGCATCCAGCCCCAGCTGGCCTTCGCAAGGAAGAACGGCATCGAGCTCCTCTTCGGCGATCCGAACGACGAGATCCCCGGCAAGAACATCATCTTCCCGGCCCGTCCCTCTTTGCTCAAGGCAAGGGATTCCGATCTTGACCGCATGCGTGCAAGCCTCATCCGCCGCCAGATCACCAGGGCGAAGGACGGCATCATCACCGATGCGGACATCGCTTACCTGATGGAAGAAACAAGGGCGACCCGTGAGTTCGTTCTTGATGTGATCGAGAAGGCAAAAGCCTGATCGTCCAACAGCATCACCATTCATAATAGGAGGAAAAGACCGAACATGAAACGGGCAGACGATTACAAGGAACGGCGCGCACACCTTGCTGACCTTTCCGATGCAGAACTCGAACAGCGCTTCTGGGCGCTGGCCGAACAAATCACCGAGCCCCTTCTCAAAATGGGCTATGAATACACCTCTCCTTCCATTGAGCGCAGCGTGCTGCTGCGCATGGGCTTCTCTTCCATCGAAGCGAAGCAGATCGTAAACGGCTGCATTGAGCGCGGCCTTGTTGCCCACGGTGCGGGCAATGTGGTCTACCGCCTTGCAAAAGCCAAGGGAATGGAGATCCGCGAAGCCGGCCTTGCCCTTTGTGAAGACAAACTTTGGGATGACGCCGCAGCGCAGTTTTAAGGGAGGCACCATATGAGCGATTACAAACTTGATCCCAATAAGAATATTGATGTTGCAGAGATCCTCAAGGATCTTGAATCCTATCGCCCCCGCCGCCGCGGCTGGCATTGGCGCGAGCCCATGGAAAACCTTGAAATGGGCCCCTTCACCTATAAGGATTGCACCGCGCCCCTGAAGGACAGCGTGCCGCTGCCCCCGGCCCACTATTTTGACAACATCGACCCGCAGCCTGCGCCCGTGATCACCACGGAGATCGCTTCCGGCCGCTTTGAAGATGACATCCGCCGTATGCGCATGGGCGCACACCACGGCGCGGACCACATCATGGTCATCCGCACCGCGGGCCAGAGCCACTTTGACGGCCTCATCGAGGGCACCCCGCAGGGCATGGGCGGCGTTCCCATCACCCGCAAGCAGGTGCGCGCACAAAGGAAAGCCCTTGACATGATCGAGGACGAAGTGGGCAGGCCCATCAACTACCACAGCTATGTCAGCGGCGTTGCCGGCCCCGATATTGCCGTTATGTTCGCCGAGGAAGGCGTGAACGGCGTCCATCAGGACCCCCAGTACAACGTCATTTACCGCAACATCAACATGGCCCGCAGCTTTGTTGACGCCTGCGAATCGAAGAAGCTCATCCAGTGGGCAGGCATGGCCCAGATCGACGGCGCCCACAACGCCAACGCCACCGCCCGCGAAGCCTGGAAGGTCATGCCGGAGCTGATGGTACAGCACGGCATCAACGCCATCTTCAGCGCCAAGGTCGGCATCGACAAGAAGAACATCTGCCTTTCCACCGTACCGCCTACGGCGACCCCCGCCCCCTGCGTGTACATGGACCTTCCCTATGCGGTTGCCCTGCGCGATCTGTTCCACGAGTACCGCATGCGTGCGCAGATGAACACCAAGTATATCGAATCCTCCACCCGTGAAGCCACGGTGACTCATGTGCTCAACATGCTCATCTCCAAGCTCACCCGGGCGGATATCCAGTCCACCATCACCCCGGACGAAGGCCGCAACGTGCCGTGGCACATCTACAACATCGAAGCCTGCGACACCGCGAAGCAGGCCCTCGTGGGTATGGACGGCCTGATGGAGATGGTCGAGCTCAAGAAAGACGGCTATCTGCGCGAAAAGGCCCGCGAACTCAAGGAACGCGCCATCCTCTTCATGGAAGAGATGCTCGAGCAGGGCGGCTACTTTGCAGCTGTTGAAGCCGGCATGTTCGTTGACAGCGGCATTTACCCCGAAAGGAACGGCGACGGCATCGCCCGCAAGCTCGACGGCGGCATCGGCGTGGGCACCATCTACAAGCGCGAAGCGGACTACATGGCTCCCGTCACCGCCCACTACGGCTACAACAACATCGCCCAGTACGGCGCGGAGAACCCCTCCGACCTGATCGGCGGCTGCACCCTCGAGTGCCCGGAAAAGATCATCTACATCGATGAGCTGGATGAAGAGGACAACTGCAACGTGCGTATGGCCGAGGTGAAGGACTTCGCCCAGCCGAACGCCAAGCTGATCCGCCCCGAAATGGAATGGCTGGCAGACGGCACCGTCATGCTCACCATGTTCTTCCCCGTGGAGAAGCATGTGGCGGAAGCGGCCGCCCTCGAGTGCGCCAAGCGCATGAACCTGACGGACTGCGAAGTGATCTCCAAGGAGATCATGCACGGTGCGGAAGGTACCCGTATCGAGCTCAAGGGCAAGGTACCCTTCGCCATCGAGATCGACAAGCTGGTCATTCCGGAAGAGCCGGACGTGATGAGCGATGCGGAGATCCGCGCGGACATCGAGCGCAGGCCCATGCGCGTTGTCTGCGGCACCGTGGGTGAGGATGAACACTCCGTGGGCCTCCGCGAGATCATCGACATCAAGCACGGCGGCATCGAAAAATACGGCGTGGAAGTCCACTACCTTGGCACCTCGGTTCCCCCGGAGAAGCTGGTGAACGCCGCCGTTGAAGTCAATGCGGACGCCATCCTTGCTTCCACCATCATCAGCCATGATGATATCCACTACAAGAACATCGCGAAGATCAACCGCATCGCCACGGAAATGGGCATGCGCGACAAGCTGATCTTCGTTGCCGGCGGCACCCAGGTAGCCTCAGCCCAGGCCCGCATGAACGGTGCGGATGAAGGCTTCGGCCGCGGCAGCCGCGGTCACCATGTGGCCACCTTCCTTGTGAAGAAGCGCCGCGAAATGGAAGCCGAAGGCAAGATCTGATTTCTTCCAGCCCTGCCGCACCTGTTCGGGAAGGTGCGGCAGGGGGATCATCGCCAATATGCGGCGGGTGGTTCTCTCTTCTCCTTTTTTCTCTTTCCTTTTTTATCACCCGCCAAATATTGCCGATCGTCCCCACGGGACGGAGGCATCTTTCTTGTTCTCCGGCTATTTTTATATTGCGTTTTCACAACATTGCTTTTATCATGAGGTAATCCATCTATGTATATTGATGTTCTCGTTGCGGAAATCGGTTCCACCACCACGCTGATCAACGCTTTTTCCGGCGTTAAGACCGGTGAACCCCGCTTCGTGGCACAGGGGCAGGCGCCCACCAGCGTGCTGGAGGGCGATGTCCGTGTAGGTTTGCAGGGCGCCATTGACGATATGCGCCGCAAAAACGGCTGGGACAGCCTTGAATACGGCGAAATGTTTGCCACTTCCAGCGCGGCCGGCGGCCTGCGCATGTGCGTGTGCGGCCTTGTATACGATATGACCGTCAAGGCGGCAGAGGCCGCGGCCCTCGGCGCAGGTGCCATCGTAAAGCTGGCTACCGCCGGCAAGCTGACGGAATACGATGTGATGGATCTTCAGGACGCAGACCCGAACCTGATCCTCCTGGCGGGGGGCACGGATTACGGCGAGCGGGCCACTGCCCTTTACAACGCGGAAGTGATCGCCGCCTCCGGTATCAACGCCCCGGTGATCTATGCGGGCAACGTACAGAACCAGAAGCACATCAAAGCCATCTTTGACAAAGCGGGCATCCCCTGCACCTGCACGGAAAACGTGTATCCGAAGCTTGACATCCTGAATATCGAGCCCGCAAGGCGCATCATACACGATGTGTTCGAAGACCATATCATCAAAGCGCCGGGCATGGAGCATATCCGCGATATGGTGACGGGCGCCATTATGCCCACCCCCGGCGCGGTAATGGAGGCGGCACACCTTCTTTCCGACCACCTTGGCGATCTTGTGGTGGTGGATATCGGCGGCGCAACGACGGATGTCCATTCCGTCACCGTCGGCAGCGAGGAGATCGCCTCCATTCAGACCCGCCCAGAGCCCATTGCCAAGCGCACCGTGGAGGGCGACCTTGGCCTGTATGTCAATGCAAAGAATCTTGTGGCGCTGCTGGGCGAAGAAGCGCTCTCCAAGGAGCTTTCCCTTGATGTAAAAACCGTGATGGAGCATTACAAGCCCATTCCCGATACGGAAGAGCAGTTTAAGCTGACGGAGCGGCTCTGCCTTGAAGCAGGCATCCGCGCCGTAACGCGGCACGCCGGTGCTCTTCGTCATATTTATACACCCTCCGGCAGGAAGACCGTTGCGGAGGGCAAGGATCTGACAGAGGTGAAATACATCATCGGTACAGGCGGCGCACTGACCCGCCTGCCCCACCGGGAGCAGCTGCTTCGCGCCATCGCGGACTGCAACAGTGCAAAGATGATGCTCTTCCCCAAGCCCGGCGAGCTTGAACTGCTTTTTGATGATGATTACATCATGGCATCCCTCGGCGTGCTTTCCCGCCGCTATCCGGAAGCCGCCTTCAAGCTGATGCAGCATTCCCTTTCCCTTGCATGACACTTTGCGCCCGTTGCTGCCTTTCGTGCATAAAATACGGGCGCTTTTTGCTGTAAACAGCTGTTCATGCGCAGAAATCGCATTTTTTGATGAATATTTATTCTAATTTAATGAATTTTTACTTGCAAAATTCCATCCGGAGGTGTATTATGTATCCCAGAATCGTATTTGACCTTGCGAAGCTTGAAGAAAACGTGAACCGCATGGTAACAGCCTGCCATGAAAGAGGCATCAGCTGCGGTTTCGTTACAAAGTGCATCTGCGCGGACGGCGAGGCCGTTGCCATGCTGCAGAACACCGGCATTGCCTTCCTTGCGGATTCCCGCGTTGAAAACCTCCGGCGTATCGGCCCCGGGAAGCCCCGCTACCTGCTTCGCATCGCCATGCCTTCGGAAGTTGGCGAGGTGATCCGCCATGCGGACATCAGCCAGCAGAGCGAGGTTTCCACCATCCGCCTGCTTGGGCAGGAAGCCCGGCGGCAGGGAAAGAACCACAAAGTGGTTCTCATGGTGGATATGGGGGACCTTCGGGAAGGCGTTTTCTTTGAAAACCGCGACGAGCTTTTTGCCCTTGCAGAAGCTGTTCTTGCAGAGGAAGCGCTGGAGCTTTACGGCGTTGGCGTGAACCTTTCCTGCTTCGGCGGTATCCTGCCGGATGAAACGAACCTTGGCGGCCTTGTGGAGGCGGCGGAGGCCATCCGCGAAAAGTACGGCGTTGCGCTTCCCTTCGTTTCCGGCGGCAACACCAGCAGCGTGAGCATGATGCTTGAGGGGCGCATCCCGCAGGGCATCACCAACCTTCGCATCGGCGAGGGCATCCTGCTGTGCAACGATACCTCCGGCCTTAAGCCCATCGAAGGCTTCCACCGGGATTGCTTCACCCTTGAAGCGGAGCTTGTGGAGATCAAGGTAAAGCCCTCCAAGCCCATCGGTCCCGTTGGCACCAACGCTTTCGGCGAAGTGGTGGACTTCCCGGACAGGGGCATCATGAAGCGCGGTATCCTTGCCATCGGCAGGCAGGATGTTTCCCCCGATGATCTTACCCCCCGCGAAGCGGATGTGGAGATCCTCGGCGGCAGCTCCGATCACCTGCTGGTCAATCTGACGGAAGCAAATGCGATTTACAAGGTCGGCGATATTCTTTCCTTTGATCTCAATTACGGCGCGCTGCTGCGGCTGTGCACCAGCGAATATGTAAAACGTACGTATAAAACGGCAGGTGATTAAGCCTCCGTAAAGTATATACAACTTTTGCAAAGGAGAATTTGACTATGCCTGTTAATCTTAAAGGCCGTTCCCTTCTTACCCTCAAGGATTTCACCCCGCAGGAGATCCGCTATCTGCTCGATCTTTCCCACGACCTGAAATCCAAGAAGCGTGCCGGTATCAAGAACAATCTGCTCGAAGGCAAGAACGTTGTTCTGCTTTTTGAAAAGACCTCTACCCGTACCCGCTGTGCCTTTGAGGTCGCCTGCTTTGACGAAGGCGCCAACGTGACCTTCCTTTCCAACAGCCAGATGGGGAAAAAGGAATCCCTTGAAGATACCGCCAAGGTGCTCGGCCGCTACTATGACGGCATCGAATACCGCGGCTTCAAGCAGGCGGATGTGGAAGCCCTTGCCAGGTATTCCGGCGTTCCCGTATGGAACGGCCTGACCGACCTTTACCATCCCACGCAGATCCTTGCAGACTTCATGACCATTGAAGAGCATGTCAACAAGCCCCTCAAGAAGGTGAAGTTCTGCTTTGTGGGCGACGCCCGCAACAACATGGGCAATTCCCTTATGATCGGCGCTGCCAAGATGGGCATGGATTTCGTGGGCATCGCCCCGAAGAGCCTGTGGCCCGCGGAAGAGCTGGTTGCGGAAATGATGGAAGTTGCCAAGGAGACCGGCGCCACCATCAGCTTCAGCGAAGATACCGCTGCCGTCGAAGGTGCGGATGTGATCTACACCGATGTTTGGGTATCCATGGGCGAAAGCAACTTTGAAGAGCGTATCGGCCTTTTGAAGCCCTATCAAGTCAATGCGGCCATGATGAAGGCCACCGGCAACGAGGACTGCATCTTCATGCACTGCCTGCCCTCCTTCCACGACCTTGAAACCGAGATCGGCAAGCAGATCGGCGATGAATTCGGCCTGACCGAAATGGAAGTGACCGACGAGGTATTCCGCAGCGCCGCTTCCGTGGTGTTTGACGAAGCGGAAAACCGCATGCATACCATCAAGGCCGTGATGGTCGCCACCATCGGCAAACAATAAGCGCCAAACAGACTTTTTGCAGAAACTGGGGGTTTTTGTAGAAAGAAAAACAGGCTCTCCGAAAGGGGGGCCTGTTTTGTATCACGAAAACCGCTCGCCGGGCAAGTGGTTTAAAAAGGCTTTGCCGCTGTCAGCTTTCCGCTTCCGGCCGCGCTGATTATACCAGTTCCGCAATATCGAGCACAAGGCGTTCCGTCTTCTCCCAGCCAAGGCAGGCATCCGTAATGGAACGGCCGTAAACGCTGTTGGAACCGATCTCCTGCCGTCCGTCCTCCAGATAGCTTTCGATCATCAAGCCCTTCACAAGGCTGTGGATCTCCTTGCTGTGGCGGAAGGAGTGGATTACATCTTTGGCGATGCGGGACTGCTCCAAATACTGTTTGGCGCTGTTGGCATGATTGGTATCGATGATGACAGCGGGATTCTGCAGCTTCTTTTCCCCGTACAGCTCCACAAGATGGATGAGATCCTCATAATGATAGTTGGGGTGGTTGCGGGCCTTGTCATCCACATAGCCGCGGAGGATGGCGTGGCTTAAGGGATTGCCCTCGCTCTGCACCTCCCAGCCGCGATAGGTGAAGGTGTGGCCGTGCTGCGCCGCCATGATGGAATTCATCATCACGCTGAGGTCGCCGCTCGTTGGGTTTTTCATGCCCACCGGTACGCTGATACCGGAGGAAACGAGCCTGTGGTGCTGGTTCTCCACGCTCCGTGCGCCAATGGCCACATAGGCCAGCACATCCTGCAGGTAGGCATAGTTTTCCGGGTACAGCATCTCATCTGCGCAGGAGAAGCCGGTCTCCCGGATCACGCTTAGATGCAGCTCACGGATAGAAAGCAGCCCCTTGAGCATATCCTCATGGCGGGAGGGGTCCGGCTGGTGCAGCATGCCCTTGTATCCGTCGCCGGTGGTGCGGGGCTTGTTGGTATAAAGCCGGGGAATGATGAAGATCTTATCCTGCACCTTGTCCTGCAGGGTGCGAAGCCGCTGCATATAATCGAGCACCGCATCCTTCCTGTCGGCGCTGCAGGGGCCGATAATAAGCAGGAAGCGGCTATCCTTGCCGGTGAACACGTTTTCGATCACCGTATCCCTTGCAGCCTTATCCGCAGCCATTTTCTCATCGAGGGGCAGCAGCGTGCAGATGCTGTCCGGATTGGGCATTTCTTTGACATATTTCATCTTCATATTTAAGACTTCCTTTCTGACAGAAAAAATGCGTTATGCGACCGTTACTTCAATGCCGAGCGCGGCAATGTCGCGGAAAAAATCGGGATAGCTTTTTTTAACGGCCTCCGCGCCCTCTATCTCGCCGCCAAGTGCGGAAAGAAGAACGGAAAGGCTCATGACGATGCGGTGGTCATTATGACCGAAAAGCGGTTCTGAAGGGGGTTTCAGTATGCCCGACACGGTAATGGTATTTTCTTCCACCAAAGCCGTCACGCCGAGCTTTTGAAGTTCAGCCGCCATGGCCGCACCCCTATCGCTTTCCTTGATGCGAAGGCGGGCGGTATCAAGCAGCCTTCCGCCGCCGCAGTTTGCCGCCGCTGCCATCAGAATGGGGCCAAGGTCGGGGCAGTCCGCAATAGAAAATGCCTCGCCGGCACGGATTGCCTCAAAGGCTTTTTTGTAGACCCGGTCGCCCTGCAGGGAATCCGCAAGAAGTCCCGTGACCGTAACGCTGCCGCCCACAAGATCAAAGGCGCTCAAAAAGGCGGCGTTGGAGTGATCGCCTTCGATAACGGCGTGGGATGCCCTGTAGCGTTGCCCGCCGGGGATGAACAGTTCCCGCTCCCCTTCCCAATGTGCCTTCACGCCGAAAGACGCCAGGGCAGAAAGGGTCATATCGATATAGCTGCGGCTTTCTACCGCCGTTGAAAGGCAGATGCGGCTATCCCCGGAAAGCAGGGGCAGCGCAAAAAGAAGGCCGCTGACAAACTGGCTTGAAACATTGCCGGGCATAGTATACACCCCTGCACAAAGGGGGCCTTTGACGGTGATGCGCTCCTCCGTCTGCATGAAGGCGAGTCCCCGCTCCCTGCAGATCTCCGCATAGATATCCATGGGGCGCTTCAAAAGCCTGCCGGCGCCAAACAGGGTAGCTTCCGTTTCCGATAAAAGAGCGATGGGCAAAAAGAAGCGGAGCGTAGAGCCGCTTTCACGGCAGGATGCGGAAAGGACAGCTTTACGCTTTGTGGGGTCGAAGCCCTTCACAAGAAGGGAATCCCCCTCCCATGTAAGGGAAGCGCCCACAGCGCGCAGACAATCCACCGTGGCAAGAATATCCTCGCTCTTTGCAGCATTGTCGATGCGGCTTTCCCCCTCCGCAAGGGCGGCGGCGATCAGAAGCCGGTGCCCCATGCTTTTTGAGGGCGGCGCTTTTACCGTGCCCACAGCCTTGGAGGGAGAAAATACCGCTTTCATCCTTCGCCCCTTTCAAGAAGCATGTCAATGCCCCTTAAATAGCCCGCGAAGCCCATGCCCGAAACGGTTCCGATACAGGCCGCGCGGATATAGCTCACCCGGCGGAAAGCCTCCCGCTCCTCCACCTTGGAGATGTGTACCTCCACCGTGGGCAGACTTGTAGCTTTCACCGCGTCCAGCAGCGCGATGCTGGTGTGGGTATAGGCGCCCGGGTTGATAACGATGCCGTCAAAGCCCTTAAAATAAGCGCCCTGAATGGCGTCCACAAGGTCGCCCTCGTGGTTGGACTGGTAGAAATCCACCTCTTCCACGCCCTTTTCCTTGCAATATGCTTCAATAAGGGCCACAAGCTCCACATAGGTGCCCTTGCCGTAGTGACCTGGTTCGCGGATGCCCAGCATGTTGAGGTTGGGCCCGTTAATGATCATGAGCTTCATGTGCTGAACTCCTCCATAATGGCATCGGCAGCAGTCTCAGCGCTGCCGGAATTATCGATGCGACAGTCCGCCGCTGCGGTATAAATGGGATAACGTTCCCGATAGCGCGCCGTGAGCGCCTCCCTGTCAGAGGAAAGGGGGCGGTCGTCGGTGGGCAGAATATCCGCAAGAGGTCTGTCGAGGAAATAAAGTCGTCCGTTGCGGCGAAGGAGATTTCTGTTCTCTTCCCGCAATACGGCGCCGCCGCCTGTGGCGATCACAAGGCCCATCCGCCCCGCAAGGGAAGCGATGACCTCCGTTTCCATATCCCGAAAAGCGCGTTCGCCCTTTGTTTTAAAGATCTCCGGAATGGGCATGGCCGCCTTTTTTTCGATCAGCGCATCCGTATCGATCCATTCCCGGCCGGTTAGCTGCGCGAGCCGCTTTCCCACGGTGGATTTGCCGCTGCCGGGCATGCCGATCAAAACGATGTTTTCCCTTTCCCGCCGCATGGTTTTGTAAAGGGCGTTTACGGCATTTTCATCGGGGCGGCTGCCCGTAAAGTGTTCGATGGCGCTTGCCGCCTGGGCAATGAGCATATCAAGACCGCCCGCGGCTTTGATGCCCCGTTCCCTTGCCGCAAGGATAAAGGCAGTGCGCAGGGGATTGTACACCACATCCACCGCCGCTTCCAAACGGGGAAAGCGGGAAAGATCCGCCGCCATGCCGTCAAGGTGCGGGAACATGCCCGCCGGGGTGGTATTGATGATGACCGCTGTATCGGCGTGGTTTGCATAGGCTGCTTCATAGGTGATGCAGCCCTCTTTGCCGCTGCGGCTGAGGCGGTAAGTTTCCCTTGCGCCGAGATCCTCCGCCACGGCTTTGGCGGTCTTGGATGTGCCGCCGCTGCCGAGGATGAGCACCTTTTTCCCGCGGAGGCAGATTCCGTTTTTTTCAATGAGCGTCGCCATGCCGGCGTGGTCTGTATTGTAGCCGTAAAGCTTCCCGCCACGGTTCACAACAGTATTCACCGCGCCGATGCGCTTTGCCTTTTCATCGATCCCATCGAGAAAGGGTATCACCGCTTCCTTATAAGGAATGGTGACGTTGATGGCTTTGAACTGCCGCTTTGTAAGAAATGCCGGCAGTTCCTCCGGGGTAAGTTCCGTTAATTCATAGGTATAATCCGTTAGGCTTTCGTGGATATATTTCGAAAAGCTGTGGGGCAGGTGTGCCCCGATAAGCCCGTATTCCATGGGTCATTCCCCCCGAAGCCAGTCCGTGCCGAAGCGCTGTGCAAGAAGATCCGCAAGCACAAGGGCTGTCACCGCTTCCGCTACCGCCGCCGCCCGGTGTACAATGCAGGGATCATGCCTGCCCCGGATGGCGATATCCGCATTTTCCATGGCGGAAAAATCCACGGTTTGCTGCATCTTTCCAATGGAGGGAGTGGGCTTCACCGCCAGGCGGAACAGGATGGGCATGCCGTTGGTAATGCCGCCGTTGATGCCGCCGTTGCGGTTGCTGGCAGTCATGACCTTGCCGTTTTCCATACGGAAGGCATCGTTGACCTCGCTGCCCTTCCGTTTCGCCATGTCAAAGCCTGCGCCAAATTCGATGCCCTTCACGCCGCCCACGGAGAAAAGCGCATGGGCAAGCAGGCTTTCCACGGAGTCGAACCAGGGTTCTCCCAGGCCTGCGGGCACGCCCGTGGCGATGCATTCCAGGATGCCGCCGAGGCTGTCCTCCTCCGCCTTTGCGGCAAGGATGGCTTCCTGCATTTTTTCTGCGGCAGCATCATCAAGGACAGGGAAATGCATGGGGGCAAGGCGGTCAAGGTCCGCTTCAATGTCTGCAAACTCACGGTCAAAGATGCCGTGCAGGGCTTTCACATGGCTGCCGATGCGGATACCCTTTTCCCGAAGGGCGCACTGCAAAACGGCACCTGCCGCCACGAGAGCGGCAGTGATGCGGCCCGAGAAATGGCCGCCGCCGCGGTAGTCCTGAAAGCCGTGGTATTTTACATTGGCGGTATAATCCGCATGGCCGGGCCGTGCAAGGAAGCGGGCGGCTTCATAATCCCGGCTTTGTTTGTTTTCGTTGGGGATGAGGATGCAAAGGGGCGTGCCGGTGGTCTTTCCTTCAAAGACACCGCTCACGATGCGGAAGGGATCGCTTTCGCGCCTTGCGGTGGAAAGCGCACCCTGCGGCCTTCTTTTCGCAAGCGCCGCATCGATGGCCGCGGCGTCAACGGCGATGCCCGGGGCAAGCCCGTCCAGCACCGCACCGATCATCTCCCCGTGGCTTTCGCCAAAAAGGGTAAGGGCAACGGATGTGCCGAATGTATTTTTCATAAAACTGCCTCCTTCACGGCTGCGGAAAGCGCCGAAAGCGCCGTTTTTTCCAGATACCCTTCGCCGATACGGTCCAGCTTTGCCACGGTGACAACGCTGCCCGCGGCTTTTTTATCGTGGGCAAGGGCTGCCATCACCTGCATGGGGTCTGCCTTTGCCTTGGTAGGCAGGCCGATCTTCTCAAGCACCGCGGAAAGCCGCACCTTCGCCTCGCCGCCGCACATGGGCAGCATGCCGACCGCGACGCACTCCCCGTGGTAAAGGCCGCCCGCGCGGTCCTGTTCCATGCCGCAGACACTTTCGATGCCGTGGCCCAGGGTGTGCCCGAAGTTGAGGAGCTTTCGAAGGCCCTGCTCCCTTTCGTCCTGCTCCACCACCGCTTTTTTGATGCGGAGGCTGCTTTCGATGATAGCATCGATATGAGGAAGGATATCCCCTTCCTCATAATAGCGGCGGAAGGCCGCTTCATCAAAGCAGGCGGCCATCTTCACCGCCTCCGCCAGGCCGTTTCGGAGCTGCCTTTCGGGAAGCGTCTTTAGCGTATCAGGATCGATGAGCACCGCTTTTGGCTGGTAAAAGGCCCCCACGATGTTCTTTACATCCCCAAGGTTCACCGCCACCTTGCCGCCGATGGAGGAATCCACCTCGGAAAGCAGCGTAGTGGGGATGTTGTAAAAATCGATGCCGCGCATATAGGTGGCGGCGGCAAAGCCCGCAAGGTCGCCCACCACGCCGCCGCCCACGGCGGCTACGGCATCGCCCCTTGAGAAGCCCGCTCCGAGCATGGTCTGAAGAAGCATTTCAAGCACCGGAAAGCTCTTGCTGCCCTCGCCCTCCTTCACGGTGACGATGCAGGGCTCTTTGCACTGCGCCGCAAGGGTGTTTGCGTATGCTGCCGGCACGCCGTCATCGGTGACGATCAGCACCTTTCGCTCGAGATCCAGATATTTCCCCGCTTTTTGCAGGCTTCCCCCTTCAACGGTGATGTCATAGCTGTTTTTTCCAAGCTCCATGCGCAGGGTCGTCATGCTTTGCTGCCCCCTTTCAGAATGCGGTGGGCGCGGTATGTGCCTGCGATCTTCAGCTCTTCGCATTCCGTGCGCAGTTCCCGCAGCATGGCGCGGCCCGTTTCCGTATCAAGGTCGCCTTCCGCTTCGATGTAGAAGTAATACTGCCACAAAAGCTCCTTCACGGGGCGGGAGCGGAGGGTGGTGATGTTGTAGCCGTATTTGCCGAGGATGTCGATGGCCCTTACAAGGCTGCCCGCCGCATGCTTTACCGTCAGCAGCAGGATAAAGTGATCACCCCTGCCGCCCTGCAGCGGATCGTTTTCCGCCCGGGACAGGACGGCAAAGCGGGTGGTATTGCTGCGGCTTGCGTTGATGCCCTTTGCAAGGGAGCAAAGGCCGTAAAGTTCGCCCGTTTCTCCGCCGGCGATGGCAGCAAGGCTTTTGTCGCCCGCTTCCGCCACGTGCTTTGCCGCAAGGGCGGTGTTGGAAAACTCCTTCACGGCAAATCCCGCTTCATTTATATAGTGTGCGCACTGGGACAGCGCCTGCGGGTGGCTGATGACGGTCTTGATATCCGCCATGGCAGCCCCGGGCAGCGCAAGAAGGTCATGCACCACGGGCAGCTCATACACGCCATTGATGCGAAGGCTGCCGAAATAGATGAGATCCACTGCCTCCGCCACCTCGCCGGCATAGCTGTTTTCGATGGGGATGACCGCCGCATCGCAATCGCCGCTTTCAACGGAACTGTATGCGGCGGCAAAATCCACAAAGGGCACCTTTTCCCCATCGGGAAAGATGCGCATGGCTGCCACATGGGCAAAGGCGCCTTCGGTGCCTGCATAGGCGATGCGCATGCCGGAAAGAAGCTTCCTTTGGTACAGCTTTGATACATCCATGGTGTGCTGCAGGAACAGGGTGTAGAACTCCCTGAGGGCAGGTTCCTCCACACGGGAGGCGTTTTTTTCGATCACGGCCTTTTCCCGGGCGGCATCAAAAATGGGCATGCCCTTTTCCTTTTTATGCTCCGCCACAAGAGCGGCAGCCTTCATGCGTTCGCAAAACAGGGCGGCCATTTCTCTGTCCACCCGGTCGATGATCTCCCGTGCCTTTGTGAGTTTATCCATAAAATGAGAACCTCCGTAAGAAAGGATGAAGCGGCACCAACAAAAACAGCCCCGCCAAACCGGCGAGGCTGTGCAAAAAACTCTCGTTTTCAGACAAGCGCAAACCGATCCGGTCCCATGAGAAAGCAGCTAAAATAAAAAGAAAAGGCAGCAAAAAAGCCCGCAAAAAACTTTGCGGTAAAAGCGAAACAATATGCCTTTTCGCTGTGCTGCCGATGCATCATGCGCTCCTTTGCCTGCATTTTTTCACAGTATAGCACTCGTTCGGGCCGCCGTCAAGCAGACCGGATAAGAAATGCCGCCTCAGCCGGGTGCGGCATAGCCAGGCCTTCCCTGTAAGAAGGACGGAGCTGCGCGCACAGGGAAAGAAAAAAGGCGCGATCCATACGGATCGCGCCTTTTGTTCTGCACTTTGTAAGATCTTATTTGATCTCGACGGTAGCGCCAACAGCCTTGAAAGCTTCTGCGATCTTCTCGCACTCTTCCTTGGAAACGCCTTCCTTGAGGGGCTTGGGAGCGTTGTCAACGAGTTCCTTGGCTTCCTTGAGGCCGAGGCCGGTGAGCTCACGGACAGCCTTGATGACCTTGATCTTTTCGGAACCGACTTCCTTCAGGATGGCGTCGAACTCGGTCTTCTCTTCAACGGGTTCAGCGGCGGCGGCGGGGCCGGCGACTGCAACGGCGGTAGCGGCGGCGGATACGCCAAATTCCTCTTCAAGGGCCTTTACGAGCTCGGAGAGCTCAAGAACGGTCATAGCTTTGATATCGGCAATAAGCTGCTCTTTATTCATTGTTTATATCCTCCTATAAGTATTTGTAAATGGTTGTAATGGGTGCTGCCTTTTATTCGGCGGCGGGAACTTCGCCCTTCTGCTTTGCGATCTGGTCGAGGACGATCGCAAGGCCGGAAATGGGGCTCATCATGCTGCCCAGCAAGCGAGCGATAAGCACTTCGCGCGGGGGCAGATCGGCGAGAGCATTCATAGCGGCAGCGTCGGAAACGACACCGTTGATGATACCGCCCTTCATCTCGCACTTCTTGGTCTTCTTGATGCAATCCTTGAGGATCTTCGCGGGCGCAACGGCATCTTCATAACCGAACGCGAACGCGGAGGGTCCCTTCAGGTAAGCGAGGATCGCGTCATCAACGCCGGCTTCCTTCGCAGCGCGTTCTACGATGGAGTTCTTGAGAACAACGTATTCCACGCCGGCCTTGCGCATTTCGTTACGCAGCGCGGTAACTTCCGCAACGGAGAGGCCGCGGTAATCAAAAACGACTACGGACTGCGCCTTGGCGATCTTTTCCTGCACCTCAGCAACCTGCTTTGCCTTCATTTCGATGATCTTAGCATTTGCCATGGTTTCACCTCCTTCAAAATTAAATCCCCTGCCGAAAGACAGGGGATAAAAGCACGCAAAAAAGCTTTGCAAACTTGAACCTCGGTTGGATATTGAGCGTAAAACGCACCAACTGTCTTCGGCATATTCAGTTTCCAAACGATACTTTACCACAAGGGAACGCCCTTGTCAACGAAAAAATCAAGGTTTTTTCGGGTTTTTTTCGAAGGTTTTGGTGGGAGGGCGGTGAGATCCCCCTGTCAGCCGGGCGCACAAAACAAACCTATTGTAGGGGCGGCCATTGGCTGCCCGTGTGTTTCCGCCGCGCCCGCTACGGGCGGCCGATGGCCGCCCCTACGGGTTGGAAGATTGCTGTCACCTGTCACCTGCCCCGCCTGCCGGTCACAATATTTTCTCCATAAAAATGGATGTACTCATGGGGCTGTCGTTATAGCAGGGCACCTCATAAAACCCGTGCCTCCGGTACATGTGCAGGGCGGTCCCCAAAAAGGGCAGCGTATCAAGAAGCATCCTTTGGTAGCCTGCCACCTCCGCATCCGTAAGGATGCGCACAATGAGGGCATCGCCGATCTTCTTCCCCCGGTACGCAGGGCGCACATACAGCCGCTTCATCTCCGCACGGTCATCATCGATGCGCTTCATGCCGATGCAGCCTGCAAGGGCGCCATCCCAAAGGGCAAGGTAAAGCCTGCCTTGCGGCGGGCCGTACTTTTCTTCAAGGTGTTCGACTTCCCTGTCGTAGTTCTGTATGGAAAGATATTCCCGAAATGCAGGATCCCCTTCGATGAGCATTTCCGTATATTCGGTGAAAAGCGCTTTCACATCAAGGGGTCTGTCATAAGCGGAAACAAGGGTGAGCCTGCCTTCTTCCATGGCTATTCCCCATCCCGCTTCGCCTCTTCATAGCGCTTGTCACCCCACCAGTTCGGGATGAGCGTTTCAAGGCGCACGGTGGTGCGGCTTTCGTAATCGGTCAGGATCTCCATATTGCGGTTTTCATAGTCAAGCTGCATGAAAAACTCACGGCAGGCGCCGCAGGGCATGCCGCCCTGCCCCTTCGGGGGCTCCGACCGGAAAGCGATCATACGCCTTACCTTCGTTTCGCCGCTGTCCGCATACATGCGCAAGGCAGCCACACGCTCCGCACAAAGGTCGAGTACGCCGCTGCAGCTTTCAAAGCAGAAGCCGGTGTAGATCTTCCCGCTTTCCGATTCCACCGCCGCCACCACGTGGTGAGCATAGATGAAGGGCGAGGGCCGTTCCGGATGATATTCCGCCTTCGCGGCAAGGTACATTTTCTCCCAGATATCCATAGCGTTTTCCCTCAAAAAGCAGCCTTCAGCGGCGGACGCGGATGTGGATATCCACGCCGTCCTCCATATCCTCCTGCTCCACCTCCACCCGCATGCCCGCATCCCTAAGGGTGGTGATGGCGGCGTTGATGGTGTTCATAAACAGGCGGTAATCCTTCACGATGCGCACGATCTTCGGCCGGGGGCGGGCACCGTCCGCCTTTTCATCGTAAAGGCGGTTGAGGGTCTTTTCCACCAGCTGTTCCGTTTCCTTGACGGAAAGGTTTTTCTTGACGATCTTGTCCACCACTTCAAGCTGGTTTTCCGCACCCTTGAGCTTTAAGAGCGCGCGGGCATGGCGCTCCGACAGGTTTGCGCCGCCGATGGCGGTCTTGACGGAATCATCAAGCTTGAGAAGCCTTAATTTGTTGGCGATGGAGGATTGGCTTTTGCCGAGGCGCTGCGCCAGCTCTTCCTGCGTTAAATGGTAGGTGGAAAGCAGGGTATTGTAGCTTTGTGCCTCTTCCATATAATGCAGGTCTTCACGCTGCAGGTTTTCGATGAGCGCCACCATGGCGGAGGATTCCTCTTCCATGCTCTGTTCCACGATGCAGGTGACCTTTTCCATGCCAAGGCTTTTCACCGCGCGAAGGCGGCGCTCGCCCGCTACCAGCTCATACTGGCCATCCGGCGCTTTTCTGACCACAAGGGGCTGAATGAGACCCACCTGCCTAATGGACTGGGCAAGCTCTGCGATGCTTTCCTCATCAAAGGTGGTGCGGGGCTGGTAGGGATTCGGGCGGATGGCGGAAACGGCGATCTCCGTCAGCTTTCTGCCGGCGGTATCATTGGCGCGGGTATCCTTGAGAAAATCAAAAACGGGCATTGTGTTTTTCCTCCAAAATGTCGGATCAAAGGGGCTTTTTTGATGCGGTGCCCGCCTTGCGCGGGTATTCTTTGGCGGTCTTCTGCTCCTTTTTCGCGGCGATCACATACCGTTCGCCCCAGGGGGCGGGGAATGTCTCGATCCGCGCGGTGCAGGAAAGAACTTTGAGGGCGTTGGCGGCTTCCTTCAATTCCTCTTCCGCCCTGGCGCCCTTGTAAAGAAGGGATGTGCCGCCCACTTTCAGGAAGGGGACCGTCCACTCAAGGGCCACGGAGGCGTGGGCCACGGCGCGGGTGAGGGCGAGATCAAAGCCGCCCCGAAGGGCATCCATCCTGCCGCCATCCTCCGCCCGGGCGTGGACGAGCTTGGCGCTGAGCCCCAGTTCCTGAAGGACAGCGTCAAGGAAGGTGAGGCGCTTGTTGAGGGAATCGAGCAGGGTGAGTTTCAGATCCGGCCGGGCGATCAAAAGCGGCACGCCGGGGAAGCCCGCGCCGGTGCCCACATCGATGATGCGGGCATTTTCGCCGATGAGCGCCATGGGCAGAAGGCTGTCCGCAAAGTGCTTTTCCGCCACTTCCTTCGCCTCGGTGATGGCGGTTAGGTTCATGCGGGTGTTCCAATCCTTGAGCATGGCGTGGTAGGTCTCAAACATGGAAAGCTGCTCCTCCGAAAGGAAGGGGCAAAGGGAACGAAGATGATCGCGCATAGTGATACCTCGTTTGTTTCGATGCATGCGGGGGGATGATTTTTGGCTTTGATCCGGCTTCGGCAACATGCGGGCCGAAACGGATCAGAAGTCAACAGCTACAGCTGTGAAAATCAGGGCGGCAGCGAAAGCGTGCGGATGCAGCGTAGGGGCGGCCATTGGCCGCCCGTGCCGGGTGCGGTGGAAATAAGGCGGGCGGCCATTGGCCGCCCCTACGGGCGTAAGGATAACTGTCAGCTGCCCACTGCCAACTGTTTGATTTTGATCAGCAGTACCGCGATATCCGCCGGGGAGACGCCGCTGATGCGGCTGGCCTGCCCGATGGAACGGGGACGCTTCGCGTCAAGCTTCTGCCTTGCCTCAAGGCGAAGGCCATCGGTGCTGAGGTAATCGATGCCATCGGGGATCAAGGTATCTTCAAGGCTCCGGAACCGCTGCACCTGCTGCTGCTGTTTTTCGATGTAGCCGTCATAGCGGGCCATGATCTCCACCTGCTCCTCCACCTCTTCCTCAAG
The DNA here is from genome assembly GCA_015056105.1 of Clostridiales bacterium. GTDB lineage: Bacteria > Bacillota > Clostridia > Christensenellales > CAG-138 > UBA1685. The sequence goes on from SVGX01000017.1 coordinate 24,002, forward strand.
GGGCGGCAGCTGAGAATAAAGGCCCATAAGGTCGGTGTAACCGACACCTGCACGCTTCAAAAGATCAAAGAGTTTGATGCCTGTTTTCGGCACGGCTTCGCCCCGGGCGCTGAGCAGCGCCGCAAGGGCCTCCGAGGGGGGCACATGGCCGCCGAGGGCACGAAGAGCGGCAGCGATGCCCTCCCGCTTTTCCATCAGACGGCGGTAGCGCGCTTCGCTCACAAGGCCGGTGCGCCTTGCAAGCTCCGTGAGGCGCAGATCTGCATTATCCTGCCGAAGGAGCAGCCGGTACTCTGCCCGGGATGTCATCATGCGGTAGGGCTCGTTGGTGCCCTTGGTGGCAAGGTCATCCACCAGCACGCCGATGTAGGCGTCCGCCCTTGAAAGGATCAAGGGTTCTTCCCCCCTGAGGGCAAGGGCGCAGTTGATGCCCGCATAAAGGCCCTGTGCGGCAGCTTCCTCATAGCCGGAAGAGCCGTTGAGCTGGCCCGCGAAGTAAAGGCCTTCTATCTCCTTTGCCCGAAGGGTCAGATCAAGGCCCGTGGGGTCGATGCAATCGTACTCGATGGCATAGCCGGGGCGGGTGATCTTCACCCGGTGAAGGCCCGGCATGGTGCGCAGCATCTCAAGCTGTACATTTGCGGGAAGGCTGGTGGACATGCCCTGCACATACATTTCATCGGTGGAAAGGCCTTCCGGCTCGATGAAGATCTGGTGGCGATCCTTATCCGCAAATCTTGTGATCTTATCCTCAATGGAGGGGCAGTAACGGGTTCCCGTGGCGTTGATGAGCCCCGAATACATGGCGCTTTTGTGGATATTGGCCTTGATGATATCGTGGGTCGCGCTGTTGGTATAGGTAAGGTAGCAGGGATACTGCTGCCTGGGGTCGCTCTTTGTCAAAAAGGAGAAATGGGGCGCGGGCACATCGCCATGCTGCACTTCCATTTCGTGATAATCGAGGGTCCTGCCCAGCACGCGGGCGGGGGTGCCGGTCTTGAAACGGCGCAGGGGGAAGCCGAGGCTTTCAAGGGAAGCGGACAGTCCTTCTGCCCGAAGGAGGCCGGAAGGTCCGCTCTCGGTGACCTGATCGCCGATGAGGATGCGGCTTTTAAGGTACACGCCCGCCGCGAGGATGGCGCTTCTGCAGGGAATGACATCGCCGGCGGTGCCAACGCCCCCCGCAAGGCGCACGCCCGTGACGCGCCCGTGCTCCACAAGGATCTCCGAAGCCTCGCCCTGCAGGATGTCGAGGTTTTCCTCCGCCTCAAGGGCGCGCTTCATCCGCTCGTGGTAGCGGCGCTTATCCATCTGCGCGCGGAGGGAATGGACGGCGGGGCCCTTGCCGGTGTTGAGCATGCGCATCTGGATGAATTCCGCATCCGCCGCAAGGCCCATTTCACCGCCGAGGGCATCCACCTCTCTGACAAGGTGGCCCTTGGATGTGCCGCCGATGGCAGGGTTGCAGGCCATCAGCGCCACGGAATCAAGGTTTAAGGTGACAACAAGGGTGGAAAGGCCCATCCGCGCCGCCGCAAGGGCCGCTTCCGAGCCCGCATGGCCCGCGCCGAGCACCACAACATCGTAACGATGGGACATGTTTCCACCGCCTTTCATACAAAAATAGGGGGAAGGGCAAACGCGCATCCCTTCCATGCGCTATATTATACCAAAGCCGGGGCTGCTTGGAAAGCGGGATATTTCCCGAGAAAATAGATATTTCCCGAAGTCGCACCAAAGGTGCGGCTGTGAAGTTTTTTGTCTGACGGCTAAAAGTGAAATCCTGGCTTCGCTATTATGAAATTGCACCCTTCGGGTGACCGCAGGCGTTATTTCACTGCCGCCCTTTGGGGCAGCTTCCCTTTCCTCGCATTCCGTGATAGAATAGACCCGAAACATATCCCGGCAAAAAGGAGTTGCCCCATGGAAAAACAGGAAAAACTGCTCTTTACCCCCTTCGCCCTGAAAGGCAAAACGGTGAAAAACCGCATGATGGTGCCGCCCATGGTGCGCTTTTGGCGCGACCTTCGGGATGGCCACGCGGAGGATGCGGATATTGCCCATTACAGCGCCTTTGCAAAGGGCGGCTTCGGCCTTATCGTGGTGGAAGCCACCTGCATCAAACCCGGGGGTGAGCTCAATGCCTGTGAGCTTGGGGCTTATGATGATGCCTATATTGAAGACCTTTCCCGCATCGCCGCCGCCATCAAGGCGGAAGGCGCCGTAGCGATCCTGCAGCTGCACCACGCAGGGCTCATCGCCATCGGGGAGGATAACGTGTCCGCTTCCGATGCGCTGCTGGAATCCCGGGGCCTGAACGTGAAGCCCAGCCGCGCCCACGGCGCAAGCGAGGAGGAGATCGAAACGCTGATCGCCGCCTTTGCCGCCGCCGCACACCGGGCGGAGCAGGCGGGTTTCGACGGCGTGGAGCTGCACGGCTGCCACAGCTATCTCATCTCCCAGTTTTTGAGCCGCAACCTGAACCGCCGGGAAGACCGCTACGGCAAGCCGGAGCAGTTTGCCCTCGACGTCATTGCCCGGGTGAAGGAAACTGTATCCGATGCCTTTATCGTGGGCATCCGCCTCGGCGCCTTTGAGCCCACGCTGCAGGAGGGGCTTCGCCACGCCAAGGCCATGGAGGCGGCGGGCATCGACTATATCAGCGTTTCCTACGGCTTCTCCATCCTCCATGCGCCGGAAAAACCGGAGGGCTATCCCTTTATCGACGTTATCTACGGCGCGGAAGAGATCAAAAAAGCCGTTTCCGTGCCCGTGTTCGCGGTGCGCTCCATCGTGTCCGCAGAGCAGGCAGAGGCCATCCTCGAAAAAACAAAGGTGGATGGCGTGCTCATCGGCCGCGGCGCCCTTGTGAACCCCAACTGGCCGAAGGATGCCTTTGCCGGCGCCGACACGGGCCGCTGCATGCAGTGCCCCGTGTGCTATTTCCGCCGGCACCGGGAAAACTGCCCGGGACGGGACGCTTACGAAAAGAACCGCCGCTGAAACGGCATCATTATAATAAGAAAGGATATCCGCCATGCGCTTTTGCCCGCTTTTTTCCGGTTCCTCCGGCAACGCCCTTTTCGTGAAGGGCGGCAATACCGCGCTGCTTGTGGATGCGGGGCTGGCGGGCAGCACCGTACTCGGCGCCATGCGCGCCATCGGGGAGGAGCCCGCCGCCCTTGCAGGCATCCTTGTGACCCATGAGCACATCGACCATGTGCGGGGCGTGGGCGTGCTGGCAAGGCGGCTGAAGGTGCCCGTTTACGCCAACGCGGGCACATGGCGGGGCATGCTGCAGCACACGGGCCCCATCCCGCCGGAGCTTGTCAGGGTGTTTGAAACGGGGCGGGAATTCTACATCGGCAGCATTGCCGTGCACCCCTTCAAAACGCCACATGATGCCAACGAATCCGTGGGCTTCGCCTTCCGTACGGAAGCGGGGAAAAAGCTGTCCATCCTCACGGATGTGGGGCATATGCACGATGCTCTTTTCGACGCCGTGGCAGGAAGCGACCTTCTTCTCATCGAATCCAACCATGATGTGGAGATGCTCCGGGTAGGGCCCTATCCTTATCCCCTTAAGCGGCGCATCCTTGGGGATGAAGGCCACCTTTCCAACGACGCCTGCGGCGCGGCCCTTGCAAAGCTGTACCGCCGGGGTGTGAAGCAGGCGGTGCTCGGCCATTTGAGCGGGGAGAACAACATGGGCTCCATCGCCCTTGAAACGGTGCGCGCCTGCCTCAGGGCAGAGGCCATCCCGGATGATGCTTTTGCCCTTTCCCTTGCCTACCGGGACAGGGCGGGCGACATTTACGAGCTGGAGTGAGCAAACATGACCATACGCATCCTTTGCATCGGCAAACTGAAGGAACGCTTTTACACGGAAGCCGCACAGGAATTTCTGAAGCGGCTTTCCCGCTATGCGGCGGTGGAGATCGTGGAACTGCCCGATGAAAAAGCGCCGGAGCAGCTTTCCCCCGCGGAGCGGGAAAGGGTGAAGGACGCGGAAGGCAGGCGCATGCTTGCAAAGCTCACCGACGGGGACTTTGTGGTGGCCATGGACTTAAAGGGCAAAGAGCTTTCCAGCGAGCAGCTTGCCGGGGAGCTTCAGGGCTGGATGAACGGCGGCAAAAGCCGCATCGCGTTCCTCATCGGCGGCAGCCTTGGCCTCAGCGATGCGGTGCTTTCCCGTGCCAATTACCGCCTTTGCTTCGGCAAGCCCACCTTTTCCCACCAGATCTTCCGCATCATGCTGCTGGAGCAGATCTACCGCGCCTTCAAGATCATCTCCGGCGAGCCCTACCATAAATAAAGGAAGGAGCGGCCGCTTCCATGTTCGTTCACCCCGATGCAAAAGAAACCCTTGCGGTGCTCGATTCCCTTTCTATCCCTTACCGCTACTATAATCACGACCTTGCCCGTACCATGGCGGACTGCGCGGATATCGGCGCGGATGTGGGGGCAAGGCACTTCAAAAACCTGTTTTTGACGGACAGGAAAAAGAGCGTGTTCGTGCTGCTGCTCCTTTGCCCGGAAAAGGAATTCCGCACAAGCGATATCTCAAAGCAGCTCGGCACCAGCCGCCTTTCCTTTACCACGGCGGAGCAAATGACGGAATACCTTGGCCTTGTGCCCGGCAGCGTCACGCCCATGGCCCTTGCAAGGGAAAGCGCGAAAAACGTGCGCGTTGCCATCGACAGGGATATCCTTTCCATGGAGACCGTCTGCGCCCATCCCTGCACGGCAGAAGCCTCCGTGGCGCTTTCAAAGGATGACCTGTTCCGCTTCCTTGCGCACTGCGGCAACGATATTGCATATGTGGATGCATAAAAAAAAGAGGATATGCAGCCGAAAAATATAGGTTTTTGGCCGCGGTATCATTTATTTTACATTGACATCTTGTCAGATATTTTAGATAATAATAGTCTGGAACCTGTGTGTATACGCAGGGGCCAAGACTGTTTTTTGATTTTCCCAAGAAAGGAAGGCGGTTCACCCATGGAAGAACTGAGGACGGCACAAAAGCACTTTATCGAAGAATTTATCGAGCAGGATATCCAGCAAAAGGGCCTTTCTCACATCCAGACCCGCTTCCCCCCGGAGCCCAACGGCTACCTGCACATCGGCCATGCCAAGGCTTTGTTCGTGGATTTTTCCATGGCGGAAAAGTTTGGCGGCAGCTGCAACCTGCGTTTTGACGATACCAACCCCACCAAGGAAGATGTGGAGTATGTGGATGCCATCATGCATGATATCCGCTGGCTCGGCTTTGAGTGGGATAAGCTCCGCTTTGGCAGCGAATATTTCGATACCTGCTATGAGCTGGCGGTGAAGCTCATCAAAAAGGGCGCCGCCTATGTGGACGATCTTTCCAAGGATGAGATGCGCGAATACCGCGGCACCCTTACCGAGCCCGGCAAGAATTCCCCCTGGCGCGAGCGCACCGTGGAGGAGAACCTTGATCTCTTCGAGCGCATGAAGAACGGCGAGTTTGAAAACGGCAGCCACACCCTGCGCGCCAAGATCGATATGGCGTCCCCCAACGTCAACATGCGCGACCCTGCGCTGTACCGCATCCTGCATATTTCCCATCATCAGACCGGGGACAAGTGGTGTATCTATCCCATGTACGATTTTGCCCACCCCATTCAGGATGCCATCGAGGGCGTGACCCACTCCCTCTGCTCCCTTGAATATGAAGCCCACCGTCCCCTTTACGACTGGGTGGTGGAACAGTGCGAATTTGAGCACAAGCCGAGGCAGATCGAATTCGCCCGCCTGAACCTCACCAATACGGTGATGAGCAAGCGCTACCTCCGCCGCCTTGTGGAAGAAAACTACGTCAGCGGCTGGGATGACCCCCGCATGCCCACCCTGTGCGGCCTGCGCCGCAGGGGCTATACCCCGGAAGCCATCAAGGATTTCCTGACCCGCGCCGGCGTTGCCAAGGCGGACAGCATCATCGATACCGCCATGCTGGAGCACTGCCTCCGCGAAGACCTCAACGCCCACGCCCACCGTATGATGGCGGTGCTCGATCCCATCAGGGTGGTCATCGAGAACTGGCCCGAGGGCAAGTTTGAGGATGTGGAGATCGAAAACCTGCCCGGCAGCGAGGAAGCCGGCAAGCGCACCGTGCGCTTCGGCCGCGAGCTTTACATTGAGCGCGACGACTTCTCCTACGATCCGCCGAAGAAGTATTTCCGGCTGAAACCCGAGGGCGAAGTGCGCATGAAGGGTGCCTACATCGTGAAGTGCGAGCGGTGGGAGACCGACGAAAACGGCAATGTGACCACCGTATACTGCACCTACGATCCCGCCACCAGGAGCGGCGAGTGCGAGCGCAAGGTGAAGGGCACGCTGCACTGGCTCAACGCCGCCGATGCCGTCAGTGCCGAGTTCCGCCTGTACGAGCCCCTCATCTTCGATGCGGAAGCGGATGATGACCGTGATTTCATCGAGCGCCTGAATCCCGACTCCCTGCAGGTGAAGCATGGCTTCGTTGAACCCGCTCTTGCCGGGACGGAGAAGGGCAGCCGCTTCCAGTTCATGCGCGTTGGCTATTTCTGTGCCGACCTTGACCACACAGAAGAAAAGCCGGTCTACAACCGCGCCGTGGGCCTGAAGGACAGCTTCAAGGTTTGACGCTTCGCGCCAAACCGATGAAATCGCCGCTAGGCGGCAGTGATATATTTTGCCTCTGCAAAATGTGAAATAACGGCTTGCGCGTTGTGAAATTGCACCCTGCGGGTGCAGTTGATGCGGGTTTGCCTTGCGGCAAACCGGATCTGAACAGCCGGCAGTCGGCTTTCACCGCCTTTGCCGGCAGCTTTTAATCCGGCTCTGACGACATGTGCGTCAGAACGGATGAAAAGCGAAGCTTTTCGTTCCCCTCGCACTTTGCCGCCCGCAAAAGCGCAAGCGTTTGCAGGCAAAGGGCGGAAATTCCTCGCTGCGTGCCCCTGCACGCAGCGAAACAACAAAAAGGAGTTTATTTATGGTCAGAACCCGTTTTGCGCCCTCCCCCACGGGCTATATGCACCTTGGCAACCTGAGAAGCGCCCTTTATACCTTCCTTTATGCCCGCCACAACGGCGGCAGGTTCATCCTCCGCATTGAGGATACCGACCAGGCCCGCTATGTGGAAGGCGCGACGGATGTCATTTACCGCACCTTGAAGGATATCGGCATGGATTGGGACGAAGGCCCGGATGTGGGCGGCGAATTCGGCCCCTATGTGCAGAGCGCAAGGAAGGATATGTACCTGCCCTACGCCGAGCAGCTTGTGCGCGAAGGCAAGGCCTACTACTGCTTCTGCACCAAGGAAGAGCTGGACGAGCGCCGCGAAGCCGCCGCCGCCAGGGGTGAGACCTTCAAGTATGACAAGCACTGCCTCAACATGCCCAAAGAGGAAGTGGAGCGCCGTATTGCAGCCGGCGAACCCTATGTCATTCGCCAGAATGTGCCCACCGAGGGCGAAGCCGGCTTTGACGATGTCATCTACGGCCACATCACCGTGGACTGCGCGGAGCTTGACGACATGATCCTCATCAAGGCGGACGGCATGCCCACCTACAACTTCGCCAACGTGATCGATGACCACACCATGGGCATCACCCACGTGATGCGGGGCAACGAATACCTTGCCTCCACCCCGAAATACAACCTGCTTTACGATGCCTTCGGCTGGGAAAAGCCAACCTATATCCACATGACGCCCATCATGCGCGATGCGCAGCACAAGCTGTCCAAGCGCGACGGCGATGCTTACTATGAGGATTTCCTTGCCAAGGGCTACCTGAAGGAAGCCATCGTGAACTATGTGGCGCTCCTTGGCTGGAACCCCGGCGATGAGCGGGAGTTCTTCACCATGGATGAACTGATCGCCGCCTTCGGCGTGGAGGGCATGAGCAAATCTCCCGCCATTTTCGATGTGCAGAAGCTCACCTGGATGAACGCGGAATACATCCGCCGCCTCAGCCCGGAAGCGTTCACTGCCCATGCGCTGCCCTATTATGAAAAGGCAGGCGTTGCAAAGATGGATCTTTCCATCCTTGCCCGCATCCTGCAGCAGCGCACGGAGGTTTTCACCCAGCTGCCGGACATGGTGGATTTCCTTGCCAAGCTTGACGAGGATTACAGCGTTGAGCTTTTCACCAACAAGAAATCCAAGACCAACCCGGAAGTTTCCAAGGCCGTGCTTGAAATGGTCATCCCCGCCCTTAAGGCCCTGCCCGAATGGACGGAGGAGGCCGTGCATACCCTGCTTCTTTCCATGGCGGCAGAGCAGGGCATGAAAAACGGCACGCTGCTTTGGCCGGTACGCATCGCCATGGCGGGCCGCCAGGTGACCCCCGGCGGCGCCATTGAGATCGCCGTGCTTCTCGGCAGGGAAGAGGCCCTACGCCGCCTGGAGCTCGGCCTGAAAAAGCTTTCTTAAAGCCGCTCCCTGTAAACTGCCGTTTCCCCTTTGTCCTTTACCCGTGATCTTGAGGAGGATCCCATGAACCGCGACGAGTTATATGCTTTTTGGCGCTTTGAGGAGAATTTTCCTTTCAGCGGCTGGAGCTTCTACCATTTGGAAGACCGCTGGGAGGAAGAGCCGCTTCCCTGGGATTTCCGCGCGGAGGTGCTCAGCACCCTTCGCCACGGCGATATGCTGCTGGATGTGGATACCGGCGGTGAATTTCTGCTTTCCCTTGGCCATCCCTATGAGCGCACGGCGGTCACGGAGCTGCCCAACCCGGACGGCGGCAGCATCGCCAATGAGCTTGCGCCCCTCGGCATCCGCGTTGCTTCCTGCGATGCAAGCACGGATGAGCTGCCCTTTGATGACTGCACCTTTGATGTTGCCATCTGCCGCCACGGTTCCTATGTGCGGCGGGAGCTTTACCGGGTGCTCAAGCCCGGCGGCATCATGATGATGCAGCAGATTGGTGGCCGCAACAACGAGCTGCTTGCAAGGCGCCTTTTGCCCGGGCACGAGATGCCCTGCCCCCAGCACCACCTGAGTGCGGAGGTGGCCCGCTTCAAGCAGACCGATTTCGAGATCCTTGACGCCCGGGAATATTTCCCCAAGCTGCGCTTTTTTGACAGCGGCGCCGTGGTCTACTATGCCAGAATGATGGATTGGGAATTCCCCGGCTTCTCTGTGGATGCCTGCAAGAATGAGCTTTATGCCCTTGAAAAGGAGATCGCGGAGCGCGGCTATGTGCAGAGCATGCAGCACCGCTTCTTCATCGTGGCGAGAAAGCCCCGCTGAGAAGGAAAATTCCCGGAAAAAGCGGATAATTTCGCTTGCAATGTCCCCTGAGGACGTGCTATAATATGTCGCTAACGTGCTTCTTGCGTTGTCCAAGGGGCAACGCCATCAGACCATAAGGAGGTGAAAAGCGTGAACAAATACGAAAACATGTACGTGATCACGCCGGAACTTGAGGAAGAGGCTGTTAAGGCCATTATCGAAAAGTTTTCCGGCATCATCACCGCCAACGGCGGTGAGATCGAGTCTGTTGACGAGTGGGGCAAGCGTCGCCTTGCATACCCCATCGACTACAAGACCGAAGGCTACTACGTGCTTACCACGTTTGCAGCTGCGCCTGAGTTCCCCCGTGAGCTGGAGCGCAACTTCAACAACGATGAGAACATTCTTCGTTACCTCGTCGTTCGTAAGGAAGCGTAACAGCACAGCGTTTTTTTCAGAAGAAAGGTTGGTAACGCAATGAACAAAGTCTTTCTGATCGGCAACCTGACCAAGGATCCCGATGTGCGCACCACCGGCGGCGGCACCAGCGTCTGCACGTTCACCGTTGCGGTGGACCGCCGCTTCAAGGCCCAGAACGGCGAAAAGGTCACGGACTTTTTCACCATCGTCGCCTGGCGTCAGCTGGCGGACCTCTGCGGCCGTTATCTTGCCAAGGGCAGGAAGGTGAGCGTTGTGGGCGAGCTGCAGAACCGCAGCTACGATGCCAAGGACGGCTCCAAGCGTTATGTGACCGAGATCGTTGCGGATGAGATCGAATTCCTCACCCCGCGCGACAGCAGGGACAGCGCCTCCTACGGCGTGCCCGCCTCTTCGGATGCCTACCGTGCCCCCGCGGCGCCCATGGCCCCCGAAGGCTTTACCGACGTGGATGACGACGACCTGCCCTTCTGAGGCAGTCCGTTGCCCCGTCACCATTATCTGAAAGGAGTACCATCATGGAGGAACGTAAAATGAGGCCCCGTGGCCCGCGTAAGAGCCGCCGTAAGGTCTGCGGTTTCTGCGTAGATAAGCTCAGCTCTATCGATTATAAGGATACCGCCCGTCTTCGCAAGTACGTCACCGAGCGCGGCAAGATCATGCCCCGCCGTATGAGCGGTGTATGCGCCAAGCATCAGCGTGACCTTGCGATCGCCATCAAGCGCGCCCGCATCGTCGCCCTTCTGCCCTACGTGGCCGATTGATCTACACAAACAACATTCAAATTCCAAGCCTTTGAAGAACGTTAGTCAGCCGCTTCGGGAAACCGGAGCGGTTTTTTTGTATCGCGAAAACCGCTCGCCGGGCGAGTGGTTCAAAAAAGGCTTTGCCGGTGAGCGGGAAAGGAAAAGCGGGAACCGCTGAAAACCGTCTTTGTGAAAGGGAGGTGGATTCGCCGCAGACGAAGGCGGAGGGAGTTTTCTGCAGCTGCCGCCCACCCAACTGTCCACTGTCAACCGTCCACTATTCTCTGTTCTGTTATCCTTGCAAAGAACCCCGCCCATGGTATAGAA
>SVGX01000079.1 GCA_015056105.1 Clostridiales bacterium
GGACGCACCAGATCCGCGTGCATATGGCGTATATCGGGCATCCTGTAGCGGGTGATTCCGTTTACGGACCGGAAAAGAACCGTCTTGGTCTTGAAGGACAGGCATTGCATGCTGCAAGGCTCTTTCTGACGCATCCCCGCACGGAGGAAAGGATGGACTTTAAAGCGCCCCTGCCCGCATATTTTGAAAATGCACTGCGCAAAGCAGGAAGAAAAGAAACAGTATCCCTTGAAACGGTTTTGAACGAAGCGGTGGAGCGGTTTCTTCATGGAGAACAATAATACGGTAAAAAGCAGACGAAAAACAATCGCGGCAGGAACGGCTTTTGCGCTGGCGCTGTTTGCGGTGGCGGTACTGCTTTTTCTTTTTTCAGATGCAGGACAATCCTTTGGTGCCGATATCAGTTTGACTCAAACCATCTATGAACCAACGCCAAAGCCTTCTGCGGAAACCGCCAAAACACCGGAACCTTTTGCTGCAGCGGATCTTTCCGCGGAAGAATTCCTTGCACGGGCCGAGGAATTCGGCGCAAGCTTCAGTGCCAGTATCAATTCCGAAAATGAACGCAGTATCGATTACATGCTCATAACGGAAACTGCGATCGGCGCTGCGCTGAATCTTTCGTTGCAGGACGGATCGGTCCGTGCTTTTATGATCACCTGCGATATGCCGGTAAAACCGGAAGAGCTTCCTCCAAATGCGGGAAATATTCTTGCAGCCGCTCATGAAAAGAGGATGGCACAATATGAAACCAATAACAAATGGATCGTTGACATCTTTGTTGCCTGCATGATGGCGCTTGATGCCGATGAGAGAACCACCTATGCTGCGGTTTCGCTGTGCGGCAGCGATATCCGCAATGCTGTTGAGACAGGCAATGCCTACGAAACGGACATTGGTTCATTCGCTGTAACCTTTCGGCCGGATGAAAATGGCGGCTGCAGCATTGTTGTACGACCGGCCGAACAATAGCGAAAAATGCGAAGAACTATATGAAAACCTATTGAAAGCATCCACAATCTGTTGTATAATCACGGTAAGGTGGTGCATATATATGGAAAAAACAAAGATCAGTGTCGTATTGGCAGGGCAGGAATTCAAACTGGCCGCTTCCGAAAGCGAAGAATACATTCTTCAGCTTGCTGAATATGTTAACCAAAACGTAGAAGAGATTCAGCAGCGATATCCCAACCTCAGCACAGCAAACTGTGTTTTGCTTGCATCCCTTAACATGGCGGATGAACTTCACAAGCTTCGTGCGGATTATGATGCGCTTGATCAGCGGATCGCACAGCTTCGGGAGATGCCCCGCAGTGCTGCGCCGCAATCGCCGGTAAAACGGCCCTTTGAAGCACGGCAGCCTGTGGGAACCAAATAACGTAAGCAAAAGATTGTATGGCGGCTTGGGACTTTTGTTCCAGGCCGTTTTTTCAAAAAAAGGGAGAAAACATGGATCAGAATAAACGGATCACCCTGCTTTCGCCTGCAGGCAGCAGGGAAAGCCTTATCGCGGCGGTGCAGAACGGTGCGGATGCGGTCTATCTTGGCGGCAGTGCATTCAATGCACGCCGATTTGCAGGGAACTTTACGGATGAAGAGCTTGGCTGGGCGGTGGATTACTGCCACGCGCGGGGCGTTGAGGTCAATGTTACTTTCAACACGCTTCTTTTTGACAAAGAGCTGGAAGATGCCCTTTCCTACGGGTGCTTCCTTTACGGGCTTGGCGTTGACTCCGTAATCGTGCAGGATATCGGTCTTGCAAGAATCCTGCGTGAAAACATCCCGGGATTGATTTTGCATGCAAGCACACAGATGGGAATCTGCGACCTTGAAGGTGCGCTGCAGGCGAAGGATATGGGCTTTTCCAGGGTAGTGCTTGCCCGCGAAGTACCGATGCATGAAGTGAAATATATCTGCAAAAATGCCGGTATTGAGGTAGAAACCTTTGCACATGGTGCCATGTGTATGAGCGTTTCGGGCGCTTGCCTGTTTTCCTCTATGGCAGGTGAAAGAAGCGGCAACAGGGGAACCTGTGCGCAGCCCTGCCGTAAGCGCGCGGCGACAGGGGGACATCCCCGCGAAAATGACTATGCGCTGAGCCTTTCTGACCTTTGCATGCTTTCCTACGTAAAGGAACTGCGCGATGCGGGTGTATGCTGCATTAAACTGGAAGGGCGTATGAAGCGGCCAGAATATGTTGCCGCTGCCACAAGAGCTTACCGCGCTGCCATAGACGGTGCGGATGAAAAGACACTTGCTGCCCGAAAAAGGGACGTATTCCGGATATTCAACCGCGGCGGAGACCGTACCGGCTATTATTACGGTGACGGTGGAATCACGGGCTGCATCGCCAAGGCAGAACCCCGGGAAACGCTGCTGCACGAAATGCAAGATACCTATGCCGCGGACAGCAGGAAGCGGTCTGTTTCAATGCATGCAACGCTTGCGGTGGGGACACCCGCAAGCCTTATGATGAAACACAAGGATATCTGCGTGGAAACGGAAGGCGATATTGTGCTTCCTGCGGAAAAACCGCAGGATAAAGAACGCTACGCGCAGCAGCTGCAAAAGCTCGGAATAACACCCTTCTCCGCTGCTGATTTTACCCTTGATATGGATGAAAATGCATTTTTACCCATGGGAAAACTCAATGCGCTGCGCCGCGAAGCATGCGATGCCTTGCTTGCAAAGCTTTTGCAGCATCCCGAAGTGCCGCATGCTGTCGCACTGCCGGAAACCGTTTACCGCGGAAACGGCAAAGGTGTTATTTCTGCTCTTGTTTGCACGGAAGCGCAGGCGAAAGCTGCGTTTGCAGCCGGTGCGGATGAGGTTCTGCTTCAGCCGGTAAACTATGGAGAGGTTACCGCCGCAACGGCGTTGCAACCTTATCGCACAGCGGGGAAGAAGCTTCTTCTTTCTCTGCCGGCATCGCTGATCAGCCGTGAAGAGCATGCGCGCATCGAAAAGCTTCTTGCTTCGGGCTTATTTGATGGGGCGGAAGCCAACAACATCGGTCAGCTTTCCATGATCAAACATCTGCCGCTCAAGATCGCAGGCAGCACTATGAATGCTTTCAACATCCAATGCGTTGCGCATTATTACCGCCTTGGCTTTGATCGCGTTGTGCTTTCACAGGAACTGACAAAGCCACAGATGCGTGATATACTTGTAAAAACAGGCGGAGCGGTTACGGTTTACGGTCGTGTGCAGATGATGCAGCTGCGCCATTGTCCCGTAAAGGAACGGGAAGGCTGTAAGAATTGCATCGGTGATGCGGGCACGCTTGTGGATGAAGCCGGCCGCATTTTCCCGCTTGCGAACATTCGCCAGGCGGAAGGCTGCCTTGTTCGGGTGCTGAATTGCACTCCGACGGACATTGTTGACCTTTATTATGCTTTGCCCCCGGTGGATGCGGCACTGCTTGCTTTCTACACGGAAACGCCGGATGAGGTTGCCGCTGCGGTATCGCGCGCTGCGGATGCAAGGATGGGCAGAAAACCGGAGCCGCCCGTCGGCGCGACCCGTGGCCATTGGTCCCGTGCAGTGGAGTGAAAAGGAGACTTTATGATGCAGGAGAGAGTTCTTAAAACACTTGAATACGATAAGATTTTGCATGAGGTGGAACTGCGTGCTTCCTGCTGCATAGGACGGGAACTTGCCGCGGTACTTACCCCTTCAAACGATTATTCAGAGGTGCAGCGGCTTCTGACCCTGACGGGAGAAGCGGAAACGCTGCTGTATCGGACCGGGCAAAGCCCTGTTGATGATTTTCCGGATATGCGGCAGTGCTTAAAGCGTATCCATGCGGCGCTGTATGTCTCTGCCGGGGAACTTCTCGGTATTGCAAAATGTCTTCGCTCTGCCCGTATCACAAAAGAGATATTGACTAAGGAAAACGAGGGCGGTCTTCTTTATAATATGGCCGGCCTTCTTTCCACCCACCGCAGCGTCGAGGAGGAAATATCCCGCTGTATCATCAGCGAGGATGAGATATTTGACGGTGCATCCCCGGCGCTTTCACGCATTCGCCGTGCCATGCGCATGGCAAACGAGCGTGTGCGGGAAAAGCTGAACGCGATGATCCGCTCCGCCACCTATTCCAAATACCTGCAGGAGCCGCTTATCACCATACGCAACGGCCGTTTTGTGATCCCGGTAAAACAGGAATATCGACAACAGATCCCCGGTCTTGTGCATGACCAGAGCGGCAGTGGTGCGACGCTGTTTATTGAACCTGCTGCTGTGGTCGAACTTGGCAATGAATATAAAAAACTGCTTGCGGAAGAGCAGGAAGAGATCGAACGCATCCTGACGGAGCTTACCGCTTTGGTAGAGCCATATGCAGATGAGATTTTTGAGGACATGAACGTCCTTGGTGAGATCGATCTTGTGTTTGCCAAAGCGCGCCTTGCGAGGGAGATGAATTGCACTTGTCCGAAGCTGAACGATACGGGATATATCCGCATCTCGCGCGGCAGGCACCCGCTGATCAGCGCAGACCGCG
>SVGX01000018.1 GCA_015056105.1 Clostridiales bacterium
ACCGATAACGGCATCAACGGGCCATTGCCGAAGGATCAGATCGCACCAGCCGGCGGGCCGCCCCGTAACGGGGATCAGCGAAAGCCCCGCTTCTTTGAGCTGCCACATGGCGCTGTAAGCGGCGGCGGTCAGTTTGCCGCCGCTCGTTACGGTATCATCGATATCGAAAAGCACATAGCGAAGGGCCTTTGCCTCCGCTGCGGATAATGTTTCGATGGGGCGCATACAAGCCTCCTTGTTCTGATGCACCCATTAAAACACACGGGCGGAAAATTGTCCATAGATGGTGCGGTGCCGCTGCGGCAAAAGGAAAAAAGCGGTTTCCCCTGTCGGAAAATCATGTTATACTATATATTGAAGCGGAATCGGCTTTGCTTCAAAATCGGAAGGAGATGCAACATCCTATGACCATCACCCTAATGGATTTCCTTTCGCAGGTGTTTACAAATCCGATGCTGGCGGTAACGGTGCTGCTCACCCTCGGCGTCATCCTTGTGAACGGCTGGACGGATGCACCCAACGCCATCGCCACCTGCGTATCTACACGCTCCATGCGCGCCTCCAGCGCCATCATCATGGCGGCGGTGTTCAACTTTCTCGGCGTGCTTGTGATGACCATCCTGAACGCCAAGGTGGCGGCCACTATTTACAACATGGTGGATTTCGGCGGCAACACCCATGATGCTACCGTTGCGCTCTGCGCGGCGCTTTTTGCCATCGTGGTCTGGGCTACGGCGGCCTGGGCCTTCGGCATCCCCACCAGCGAAAGCCATGCGCTCATCGCGGGCCTTTCCGGCGCGGCAGTGGCGCTTCATTCCAGCTTCAGCGGCATCAACCCGCAGGAATGGATCAAGGTCATCTACGGCCTCGGCCTTTCCACGGTGCTGGGCTTTGGCAGCGGCTATCTTGCCACCAAGCTCACCGAGACCTGCTGCCGCGGCATGAACCGGCAAAAGACAACCGGCTTCTTCAAAAAAGCGCAGATCTGCGGCGGCGCGGGCATGGCCTTCATGCATGGCGCGCAGGATGGCCAAAAGTTCATGGGCGTGTTCCTGCTCGGCATCTTCCTTGTGAACGGCCAGAACACCACGGAATTCAGCGTGCCCATCTGGCTGATGGTGCTTTGCAGCGTGGTGATGGCCCTCGGCACCAGCATCGGCGGCTACCGCATCATCAAATCCGTGGGCATGGATATGGTCAAGCTGCAGCCCTATCAGGGCTTCAGCGCGGATATCGCTGCCAGCTTCTGCCTGCTGCTTTCCTCGCTGACGGGCATCCCCGTTTCCACCACCCATACCAAGACCACTGCCATCATGGGCGTTGGCGCGTCAAGGCGCCTCAGTGCCGTCAACTGGCGCGTTGTGGGCGAAATGGCCCTTGCGTGGGTGCTGACCTTCCCCGGCTGCGGGCTTCTCGGCTTTGTGATGGCAAAGCTGTTTATGTGGATCTTCTGACCTTACGATATTAGAAAAGGAGAATACGACCGTGAAACAGTCCCGTGATCAGTATTATTTCGACACCATGAACAGCACCGCGAATTTCGCAAAGGAAGCTGCGCTGTATCTGCAGGAGACCCTTGCTTCCTTCGATACTGCCACCTTCCCGGAAAAAGTGGAAGCCATGCACGACATCGAGCATGCGGCGGATGATCTCAAACACGCGATGACGGAGCGCCTTTCCAGGGAATTCATGACGCCCATCGAGCTGGAGGATCTTGTGGCCCTTTCCCACGAGCTTGACAACGTGGTGGACTGCATCGATGATGTGATGCAGCGTATCTATATCTACAACATCACCGCCATGCGGGAGGATGTGAAGCCCCTTTGCGCCCTGCTTGTGCACTGCACGGATGCCCTTTGTAAGGCGGTGAAGGAGCTTGCGAATTTCCGCAAATCGGAAACCATCCGCAAGGAGATCATCGAGGTGAACAGCCTTGAAACCGATGCGGATGCCCAGTATATGAAGGCCATGCGCACCCTTTACACCACGGAAAAGGATCCCATTTCCATCCTTGCCTGGACAAACCTTTACGAGGATCTTGAGGATTGCTTCGACGCCTGCGAACACGCCAGCGATGTCATCGAATCCGTGATCATGAAGAACAGCTGATAAACCGAAAGCGAAATAATCGACCCTGCCCGTGCATCCGCGGGCAGGGTTTTTGCATAGCAAAAACAGGCACAGCGGTGATCCGCCATACCTGCTCTGTTGATACTGTTTTACTCCTTTTTCCTGAGCCCCGCCGCAAAGGCCGCAAGCCCCGCCATGATGAGCAGCACGGAGATCTCAGGCATCCATGCAAGGAAGGTGGGCGGTGCGGCGGATGTGAGAAGTGCCATATCCTCCACAAAAATGTGGTAAAGGAAGGGCAGTACGAAAACGAGGATGAGCGGCACCCTTGTGGGGATGCGGCCGGAAACTGTCAGCGTGAAGAGGATGAACACCAATGTATAAAGAATGCAGCAAAGCACCGTGTGGAGCCGGGAAGGGAAGGAGAACGCTTTCAGAATGAAGAAGGCCACGCCGAAGAAAAGGGGGATGAAGGTGAGCTTCAGCTTTTCCTTCAGGATGAAAAGCCCCATTAGCAGGCCGGATAATACCGGCATCGCAAGGTGCACGATGGCGGTGTAAGCATCCGCGCCCATGCCGTGGGTAAGGGTGAACCAGATGATGCGCACCGCGGCGCTGGTGAAAAGAAGAAGCGCCGCCGCGCAGGCAAGGGGGCGCTTCCCATCGATGGTGTAATGGATTTTAGCTTTCATGTTCCTCTATCCTCATGAAACGGGGGCGGGGGCCATCCTTGGTGGAGACCTCTTCGCCCCACATGGCGGCGGGACGCACCCACAGGCCGCCGCTGCCGTAAAGGGCGCGGTAAGTTACCATGGGCTGCAGCGTTTCGCTGTGGAGGGCAATGCCGAAGCACTCGTATTCGCCCCCCTTGAAGTGGCGGTAGCGGCCCGGCATAGCGGCGGGAGAGGAAAGGGTCAGCTTCCAACCGCCCCCTTCGCGGCAAAGGTCAAGCAGCAGCGCCGCAAGGGGCGCAAACAGCTCCTCCGGCATCTTTTCCGGGGAAAGGAAGAGGATCTCCGCCCCCTCATGCCGTTCTGTGAGGCAATCCCACAAAGCGTCAAGGTTGCGGCCATAGTAAGCGGGCAGGGCAAAGGCCTCCGCAAGCGCATCGTGCATGGCGCTGCGGTCGGGCATCACTGCGCCGTCAAGGGTGATGGTCTGCATAGAAATGTCCCTTTCTTTAACCGTAAATGGCGGTAAAGCTTTCGTAGTGATCGTCGGTATAGTAGATGAGGCCGTCGTTGGAGTAAAGGATGCGCTCCGCACCGCGGAAGCCGCCCTCATAGTTGACATCGCACTCATACCACTTGCGGCCGCTTGCTTCCGGAAGTAGCTTTTCCCGGTTGCCGAATCTGTCGCCGCCAATGCTCATGCCCGGCGCTACCTCCCACAGGTTGCCCTCGGAGCTGACCCAGCCCCATTCCTTGGCTTCATCCTTGGTGATGAAGTTAGGTGGCAGCTCGCCGTAAAGGTGGATGTAGTCCGCCACATCGTAAGGGTCGGAATAATCGTAGCCGTATTCCACCGTGGCTTCCGGCGTGGGGGCGGCGGTGACGGCGGGCGCCCCGCTTTCCTGCGGCGCTTCCGTGGCGGCGGGCACTTCCTGCGCCGCGGGCTCCTCTGCAAGGGGTTCTTCCGCCGGGGCTTCCGGCTCTTCTCCCACCGGCTCTGCGCTCGCGGCGGGGGCTTCGCTTTCTGCTGTCTCCGGTGCTTCGGAAGCTTCGGGCGTTTCTTCCTGTCCCTTTTCCGGCAGGCTTTCCACCACCATGGCGGCGATGTCAAGGGCATCCTCCACGGTGCAGCCCGCCATCATGGGCAGCGTCAAAGACAGGGCAAGGATCAGGGAAAGAAGCAGCATCAAGGCGCGGCGCGCCGGGGAATTCGGTTTCATAAAACGAAAGATCCTTTCGGGAAAATGGTAAAAGCGGTTTATTGTACGGTATCCTTCATGCGCTTTGCGAGGAAGAATACGGCGGCAAGGTCGCTCAGGCCGCTGTAAAGAAGTCCCGCGCCGATAAGCACCATGGCTGTCTTGACCACCGCGAAGGGGTTTGCAAGCATCAGCACGCCGAAGGCGATGCCGAGGATGCCCATGATGAGAAGGGGGAGGAAACCGCCGCCCCCAGACCGCTTGAGGGAAAAGGCATGGGCGAGCTTTACCACGCCGGAAATAAGGATCAGCGCGCCGAGGATGGCAGGCAGCAGCGATGCCGCCGCCTCCGCCTTGAGAAAGAGCACAAGGGCCGCGCCGAGAAGGGCGAGACCGCCGAACAGCTGCGCGGGGAAAAAGGAAAGCAGGTGTGCTGTGAAGTGGCGCAGGAGCATGACGGCGCCAATCAGCGCGATCAGTGCGGCAAAGGTATAGACCACAAGCTTGGCGCTGACGCCGGGGAACAGAATGAAAAGAAGCCCCACAAGGGCGGTGAGCAGTGCGGAAAGCGCTGCACGGGTCTTGGCTTCCTTAAAAAACGGCATGTTGACCTCCTTATTGTTTTTGTGGGGAGACGGGAAACGAAGAAGGGATGCTCTCCCTTTCTTAGAATATAAGAATAAAGCACGCGGGGGCGTTTGTCAAAGGGGATGAGATGGGGAAGAGTGAAGAGTGAATAGTGAGGAGGTGTTGTGGGTTTGCCTTGGGGCAAACCTGCATCTTTTTTTAGTGGATAGCTGCGGTGAGCAATTTATGCCTTCCCCTTGAGGGGAAGGTGGCATCAAGCGAAGCGCAGATGCCGGATGAGGTGTCAAGGTGGTCACGCTCTCGGCTGCTTTCCTGTCACAATTTTTCGTCAATAACACAAACCAACCGTAGGGGATGGGTCTCCCGTCCCGATCAGCAGGAAAAAGGATATAGCGGCATCTGCATGTCGAAGCAGTGCCATGCGCAATGTGACAATGCGTGTTCACCCATCACTGTCGGGAGGGGTGACCGCTTCGTTTTTCATTATCCCCGTAGAGGCGGCCAATGGCCGCCCGGTATTATCGCTGCCCCCTGTTTCCCCTCCGCCTTGCCCCGCTGCGCGAAACCGTGGTACAATTATAACGCAAACAAAGACAACAGGAGGGAACGCCCCTATGGAATATGAAGGCCGCGTATTTCGGCCCCCGAGCGAGGCACGAAGCCTCATTCTGCAGTCCACCATCGGCTGCAGCCAGAACCGCTGCCGCTTCTGCAGCATGTATAAGGAAAAGAAGTTCCGCATCCGTCCCCTCCGCGATGTGATGGCGGATGTGGATGATGTGGCGGCAAGCCCCTGGGCAAGGCATTACCGCCGGGTGTTTCTGGCGGATGGCGACGCCCTCATGCGCAAGACCGATGAGCAGCTGGCCCTTTTTGACCACATCGCAAAACGGATGCCCCACATGGAGCGCATCACAAGCTATGCTTCCCCTGCCAGCATTGCCGCAAAAAGCGATGATGAGCTGAAAGCCCTTGCGATGGGCGGCCTTGAAATGGTCTACATGGGCCTTGAATCCGGCAGCGACAAGGTGCTTTCCTATATGAATAAAGGTGCCACCGCAGCGGAGATCATCCGTGCCGGGCAGCGCGTGCGGGAAGCGGGCATTGCCCTCAGCGTCACCGCCATCATCGGCCTTGGCGGCAGGGAGGGCAGCGAGGAGCACGCCATCAAAACAGGCGAGGCACTCAGCGCCATGAAGGCGGATTATATCGGCCTTCTCACATTGATGCTCGAGGGGGAAGAGCCCCTTTATGAGGATTTCCGCGCGGGCCGCTTTGCTCCGCCGGATCTCGGGGGCTTTCTCAAAGAGCTTCATATCCTCATTTCTCACACGGACAGCGAGGGCAGCGTTCTGCGTGCCAATCATGCCTCCAATTACATCAACCTCAAGGGCACCCTGAACGCGGATAAGCCCCGGCTGCTCCTCGAGCTTGAAACTGCCATGGCAGGCAAAAGCCGTCTGAAGGAAGAGTGGATGCGCCTGCTCTGATCCCCCGAAAAGCCGTGTTTCACATTGACGGAAACGGCGATTGGGTATATACTTAAACTATAAATGTTCACATTTTTACGGTGAACAAAAACACCAACAATAAAATTAAGAGAGAGGAAGAAAAACAATGAAGAAACTGCTTGCACTCATGCTTGCACTGATCCTTGCCGTTGCGGCCTTTGGCTGCGGCGAAAAGACCCCCGCCGATGAGCAGGGCTCCGAAGACGGCGTTTACAACGTCGTGAGCCTCGTAAACGGCAACCTCGGCGACAAGTCCTTCTTTGACAGCTGCGAATCCGGTCTGAAGGCCCTTCAGGATGCCGGCCGCATCACCTACAAGACCATCGAAATGGGCGGCACCGATGAAGACCAGCCCAAGTGGCTTGAGACCCTCTACGAAGTAGCCGAATCCGGCGAGTATGATCTCATCATCTGCGGTACCTACCAGATGCCCGACTACCTCAAGGAAGTCGCCACCGAGTACCCGGATCAGAAGTTCCTCATCTATGACGACACCACCTATGTTGGCGAAAACAGCAACGTTGTCAACTTCTCCTACAAGCAGAACGACATGGGTTACCTCGTGGGCGTATTTGCCGCTTCCATGACCAGCGCTACCGAAGTTGCCAACATCAACCCCGAGAAGGTCGTCGGCTTCATCGGCGGCGTTGACAGCCCCGTCATCAACGACTTCCTCTATGGCTTCCTCCAGGGCATCAAGGATACCGACCCCGAAGTGAAGGTCGACACCCGCTATGTCAACAGCTATGTGGATGCTCCTCTTGCTAAGGAACTTGGTATTTCCATGATCAACGATAACGCCTGCGACATCATCTGGGGCGTTGCGGGTCTCTCCGGCAACGGCGGTGCCGAAGCTGCTGCTGAAACCGGCAAGAGCTGGTTCATCGGCGTTGACAGCGACCAGGAGCTCACCCTTCCCGAAGAGCAGGCTGCCATCACCCTGACCTCCGGCCTCAAGAACATCGGCCAGTCCCTCATCTGGTTCTTCGATAAGTGGGATGCCGGTGAAGCGGATGCCCTCTTCGGCACTCAGGTCAACCTCGGCCTCAACGAAGGCGGCGTTGGCATCGTGACCGATAAGAACTTCGCCAAGATCGCTCCCCAGGCTGTGCAGGATGCCGTTCTTGCCGCTCAGGAGAAGGTCGCTTCCGGCGAGATCACCGTTCCCACCGCCATCGGCGATGAGACCAACGGTGCCGTTGCCCTCCGCGACAGCATGCAGCCCTAACAAAACAGAAGCATAATACACCCGTTCGGGCCGGCTTTGCGCCGGCCCGAACGATACGTTTTTGAACAACGAGCCGGGGGAGAGCTGACTTTGTCGTGGCTCTCGCCCGTTTGCTTTTTTTAACAAAATAAGGAGGAGACACAACCAATGCCGCAAAGCGAATACGTTGTGCAGATGAAGGGGATCAACAAAGTGTATCCCAACGGCGTCGCCGCAAACAGGGGTGTTGATTTCAACGTGCGCCGGGGCGAGATCCATGCGCTCATGGGCGAAAACGGCGCGGGCAAATCCACCCTTATGAAAATGCTCTTCGGTTTGGAACAGCCCACCAGCGGCGAGATCATCGTAAACGATGAAACGGTGAACCTCACTTCCCCCACGGTGGCCATCTCGAAGGGCATCGGCATGGTGCACCAGCACTTCATGCTCGTGCCCAGCCTTACCGTGGCGGAAAACATCGTCCTCGGCATGGCGCCGAGGAAGGGCGGCCTTTTCATGGATATGGAAAGCGCCGTAAAGCTCACCGAAGAATATGCCGAAAAGTACAACCTGCGAGTGGAACCCAAGGCCAAGGTCATGGACATCCCCGTGGGCATGAAGCAGAAGGTGGAGATCTTAAAGGCCCTTGTGCGCGGCGCGAAGATCCTCATCCTCGATGAGCCCACCGCCGTTCTGACCACGCAGGAGACCGCCGAGCTGTTCCGCGAGCTCATCAACCTCAAGGAGCAGGGCTATACCATTATCTTCATCTCTCATAAACTCAACGAGATCAAACAGATCACCGACCGTCTTACCATCATGCGCGCGGGCAAATCCATGGGCGTGTATGAGACCGCTTCCATCACCAAGGAAGAGATCTCCCGTCTCATGGTGGGCCGCGATGTTATCCTCACCGTGGAAAAGGAAAAGGCCCAGCCCACGGATACCGTGCTTTCCGTCAAGGATCTTGAATACACCAACGAATGGAATAAAAAGATGCTCGATAAGGTCTCCTTTTCCGTCAGGAAGGGCGAGATCCTCGGCATTGCAGGCGTTGAAGGCAACGGCCAGCGCGAGCTTGTGGATATGCTCTTCAACCTCAACCGTCCGGATGCCGGCAGCGTCAAGGTGAACGGCAAGGACATCGTGGGCGCTTCCCAGCGCAATATCCGCAGCCTCGGCGTGTCCCTCATTCCGGAGGACCGCATGACCTACGGTATCGCCGCCACCGCCAGCATCGAGGAGAACCTCATCAGCGACCGTGTGAGCGCAAAGCGCTTCAACAAGGGCCCTCTCTTCGATATGAAGGCCATCCACAAGGAGTGCGATGACCTGATCCGTGACTTCAAGGTGCTGTGCAAGTCCGGCCAGCAGAAGGTGGGCATGCTTTCGGGCGGCAACATCCAGAAGGTGGTCGTGGCCCGCGAGTTCTCCTGCGATCCGGTGCTGATCATTGCCGACCAGCCCACCCGCGGCATCGACGTGGGCGCCACGGAGTTTATCCGCAAAAAGCTGGTGGAACTTTCCCGTGCGGGCGCAGCGGTGCTGCTTGTCAGCGCGGACCTCAACGAGGTCATGGAGCTTTCCGACTCCCTCATCGTGATGTGCGGCGGAAAGATCGCAGCCTATTTCGAGGATACCGCCATGCTGACCGATGAGATCATGGGCGAATACATGCTCGGCCTCAAGCGCCAGAGCGATGAAGAGATCGGGAGGGTTTGCCATGAATAACAAAAGCATGAAAGACAGACGCCTGATGGTGTTTGAGATCCTCCGCGGCGCGGCAGCTATCACGCTGGCCCTTGCCGTGGCAACGGTCTTCATTTTCCTTTGCAGCGATGAGCCCTTCACGGCGCTCAAATACCTGCTCGTCGGGCCCATTGTGAAGGATGGCGGCGGTTTCAATACCTCCAGCTTCTATACCATCCTTGCGGCGATGATCCCTACCATTTTTACCGGCCTTGCCACCTGCGTCATGTTCTCCGCCGGTCAGTTCAACCTGGCGAGCGAAGGCTGCGTCATGGCGGGCGGCTTCGTGGGTGCCCTGTGCGGCATCTACATCCACATGAATACCGGCCTGCATGCGGTGCTCTGTGTGCTGGTGGCGGCGGTGCTCTGCGGCCTCATCATGCTGATCCCGGCCATCCTGAAGGTGAAGCTTGGCGCCAGCGAAATGGTCATGAGCCTCATGATGAACTACATCATTATGTATGTGGTGCTCCACTTCCTCAACAATGTGTTTGCGGACCGCTCCAAGGGTTCCACCCAGACCTATCCCTTCGATGATACCGCAAAGATTCCCGCCCTTGTTCCCGGCGGCAGCAAGCTCACCTGGGGCTTCGTGGTGGCGCTTGTGTTCGTGGTCATCGTGGCGCTCTTTATGTACCGCACCAAGTGGGGCTATACCATCCGCATGATCGGTATCAACAAGGCGTTCTCCGAGTACAGCGGCATGAAGGTGGGCGGCGTGATCGTCCTTTCCCAGGTCATCGGCGGCCTTCTCGCCGGTATGGGCGGCAGCATCGAGGTGCTGGGCCGCTTCAATACTTTCCTCTGGAAGGAGCTCCCCGGCTATGGCTGGGCGGGCGTCACCATCGCCATCCTTGCCAAAAACAACCCCATCTTCGTACCCTTTGCAGCTTTCTTTATCGCATACCTCAATAAGGGCTGCATGCTGATGTCCACCTACAGCGATGTGCCCAGCGAGATGATCGACATCATTCAGGCGGCCATCTTCCTGTTCTTTGCGGCGGAGCAGTTCCTCTCCGGCTACAGGCAGAAGCTTGTTGTACGCGGCGCGCAGGCAGACCTTGCCAAAACTGAAACTGCGGAAGGAGGCAAAGCATAATGAAACAGCTGATGGAAATGGTATTCCAGGCGGAATTTTTCGCCTCCGTGATCCGCATCACTGCGCCCATCCTCTTTGCGGCCCTCGGTGCCGTCATCGCGGAAAAGGCCGGTCTTACCAACATGGGTCTTGAGGGTATGATGATGATCGCCGCCCTTTTCGGCACCCTGACCAGCTATTGGACCCAGAGCTGGCTCGTGGGCGTGTTCTGTGCACTTCTTGTGGGCATGCTGCTGAGTCTCATGGTGGGTTTCTTCGCCCTCAAGCTGAAAACGGATATCATCCTTGCGGGTATTGCCGTCAATATGCTCGGCGGCGGCGGCACGATCTTCCTTCTCTATATGTTCACCGGCATGCGCGGCAACACCGGCTCCCTCGTCAGCCAGAACATCCTCATTCCCACGCTTGAGATCCCGCTGATCAAGGATATCCCCGTGCTGGGCGAGATCCTCTCCGGCCACAGCCTTTTGACTTACCTTGCGTTCCTCTTCGTGTTCCTTCTCTGGGTGCTTCTTTACAAGACGCCCCTTGGCCTTAACATCCGCGCCGTGGGCGAAAACAACCACGCAGCGGAATCCGTCGGCATCAAGGTCAGGCGCATCCAGTATATCGCTCTTGCGTTCTCCGGTGCCCTTGCGGGTCTTGGCGGCGCATTCATGAGCATGTATTATTCCCAGGGCTGGAACAGCGGCATGGTCGCAGGCCGCGGCTTTATCGCCCTTGCGGCGCAGGCCATGGGCCGCGGCGAGCCCATGGGCACGCTGCTTTCCTCCCTGCTGTTCGGCCTTGCCCAGGCGCTGCGCACCAAGGCCAGCGCATTGCCGGATATTTCCACCTATCTTGTATCCGTGATCCCCTATGTGGCAACGGTGCTGGGTCTTGTGTTCTATGCTGCTGCTACCATGCGCCGTGTGAAGAAGGCGCGCCGCCCCAAGGAAGAAGCGGAGGAGAAGTAATATGAGAAAGATCCCTATCATCCTTGACGGCGATCCGGGTCATGATGATGCCATCGCATGGGTGCTTGCAAACGCAAGCCCCATGCTGGATATCCGCGCCGTTACCACCTGCTGCGGCAATCAAACCATCGAAAAAACCACCTACAACGCCCTTCGCATCTGCACCCTCATCGGCTTGAATGCGCCCTTTGCCAAGGGCAGGAAGGGCCCCCTTGTGGCGGAACCCATCATTGCCCCCACGGTGCACGGCGAAAGCGGCCTTGACGGCCCCAAACTGCCGGAACCCGCCTTTGCGCCCAGCGGCCTTGACGCCGTGACGCTGATGGCAAAGGTGCTCAAAGAAAGCGAAGAGCCCGTGACCCTTGTGCCCACCGGCCCCCTCACCAACATCGCGGCGCTGCTTGCGGCGCATCCGGAGCTGAAGAGCAAGATCGCTCATATTTCGCTCATGGGCGGCGGCATCGACTTTGGCAACTGGACGCCCGCAGCGGAATTCAACATCCTTGTTGATCCGGAAGCGGCGAAAATGGTATTTGAAAGCGGCATCCCCATCACCATGGCGGGCCTTGACGTGACCGAAAAGGCACTCGTTTATCCGGAAGACTTTGAGCGCATCCGCGCGGTGGGCAATCCGGTGGCGAAAGTGGTGGCGGAGTGGCTGGAATTCTTTTACGGCTTCCACCGTTCCAAGGGTTACCCCGGCGCGCCGGTACACGATGCGGTGGCGGTGGCTGCCCTCATTAAGCCGGAGATCCTCACCATGCGCAAGCTGTATGTGGCCGTGGAAACGGAAGGCGATTACTGCAAGGGCGCTACCATTGCGGACCGCTTCGGCGTAACGGGACAGGCACCCAATACCAATGTTATCCTTGATATCGACAGGGAAGCCTTTGTGCAGCTGCTTGTGGAAGCGGCGGAGCATTATTCTGAGGAGGTGCAGGCATGAACCGTTATCCTGTGATCATCGACTGTGATCCCGGCGTGGATGATGCCATTGCCATCCTGCTTGCAAAGCAGCTCCCCATGCTGGATGTAAAAGCCATTACCGCCGTTGCCGGCAATGTGGGCCTTGAGCATACCTACCCCAACAGCCATAAGATCCTGCATGTAGCCGAATGGGATGTGCCGGTCTATGCGGGCGCCGAAAAACCCATCGTGGGCGAAAAGATCACCGCGGCCAGCATTCACGGCGCGGACGGTCTTGGCGGCATGGATGTGCCCGGTGCTGTCATCAAGCCGGCCCCCGAAGCCCTTGCCTGGGATGTGATCTATGAAGAAGCCAAAAAAGCGGAAGGCGAGCTGGTGCTCATCGCCGTGGGCCCCCTTACGAACGTAGCGGTTGCCCTTGCGAAATACAGCGAGCTCCCGAAGCTCATCAAGCGCATCGTCATCATGGGCGGCGGCGCCACCTACGGCAACACCACTCCCGCGGCGGAGTTCAACATCTTTGCCGATCCGGAGGCTGCCGAAATGGTGTTCCAAAGCGGCATCCCCGTTTACATGGTGGGCCTTGATGTGACCATGCAGTGCTTCCTGACCCCCGAAGAGGTGGAGGAAGTGGGCGCTCTCGGCAGCAAGCAGGCGAAGTTCTTCCGTGATGTGCTGCAGAACGTGCTCGCGTTCTCCCTTTCCCTCGGTCTTCCCGGCGTGGCGCTCCATGACCCTGCGGCGGTGCTTTACGCCGTGGAACCGGAGCTCTTCAGCGGCGAAGAAGCCGGCGTGCATGTGGAGTGCAAGGGCAAGATCACCCGCGGCAAGACCGTCACCGATCTTTACAGCGATGCCCAGTTCGAAAAGAATGCCTACGTTGTTACCGGCGTTGACCGCACCGCCTTCGTCAAGCGCGTCAAGGAACTGATGGCGCAGTATTAAACGCAAATAAAAAGCGCCCCGATGGGGCGCTTTTTTGTGCATGTAAATCTGATTAGAACAATCCATTAGCAGAAAGCACTACGGCTTCATCCCAAAATTGAGGGAATTTTTCACGGATAAAATGATAGCTTGGATGGGTGTTGTTATGAAGGAGGTCATTCCGCTTGATGAATCGGGTAATGTGTCCACGGATGATATCGATTCGCCATTGAGGGAGATCTTCATAATGCTCATAGACAAAAGTGCCCTTTTCAGCATAAAAGAGAATGCTTTCATATACGTTCTTTATAAACTCGTATTTTGTAACAGGAACAGCTTCAGAGGCTGTGGCACAAAACGGAACGCCGCTTGCAGAGTTCATGGAAAAATCACCTTTGCAGCAGTAGATATATCCAGATACACCTTCATAGAAATAGCGAAGTGCATCGGGAAACATCTCCTGAAAAATAAGGACGCCATCGTTTCTGATGTTTAGCATTGGGAATTTCACTCCAAGGCGAGGTGTGTCCCAAATATAATGCAAAGCAATCTGGCGTTTTGAGGTCAGATATACAAGAGGTTCTTTGAGATTGGAATATGGGGAAGCAAAAGGTTTCAGCTCTGTAAGTCCTGCCGTGATCGTACCATGAAAGTATTCCATATGTGACCTCCTTGAAAATGTGGTAATAGAAATAATACCATGGAGCAGCAGGAAATACATGCCTTATAATATGCTATGTTTTATGGTATAATATATATGTAAAGAAAGATTAATTTAAACTTACTGAGCAATAAAATACGCAACTAATTAATGATAATTTTTCAAAAGAAATAGTTGCGTGATATTTGGATTAAAAACGGTATGGCGTTTTATGTTATTGTTAAAAGTTCTTTTAGTAATTTTTAAAGGCAAAGAAAAGGAGGGGCACATATGAGTATCCCGTTTGCTGTTGAAGAACTACTTGAAGCAAAGGAAGGGGAAGGGATTCAGTTTAAAGAAGCGAAAACTAGATTTGATTCGAATGAAGCGGCTCGCTGTTGTTGTGCATTGTCAAATTGCGGCGGAGGAAAACTAGTTTTTGGCATTACCGATAAACGCCCGCGCCAAGTAGTTGGCAGCACTGCTTTTGAGCAACCTGAGAGAACTCGAATGGGACTAATCGACAAGTTAAAGGTCATGGTAGACTTTCACCTTTATGATTACAGTGGAAAACGAATTCTGGTTTTTGATGTAGCTAGTAGGCCGCTTGGAATGCCTGTTCAAGTAGATGGAATAGCATGGTGGTATGAAGGAGATAGTTTGATTCCCATGCCGGAAGCTGTACGCCGCAGAATATATGAGGAGAGTGGTGCCGATTTTTCGAGTAAAATTTGTGAGCAGGCAGTTCTTGCGGATTTGGATGAAGCAGCAATCGATACTTTCCGCAAAAAATGGATTGAAAAAAGTGGAAATCATAGGCTTGATAGCTTGTCAATAGAACAGCTTTTGCACGATTGTGCGGCAATCGTAGATAATGGTATAACTTATGCAGCACTTGTTTTGTTCGGAAAAAAAGAAGCGCTAAATAAGTACCTGCCACAAGCGGAAGTAATTTTTGAATATCGCTCATCTTCGGCTTCAGGCCCCGCTAATTACCGGGAAGAGTTCCGTATGGGCTTTTTTGCTTGTTATAATCGTTTATGGGATCTTATTAACCTGCGAAATGACAAACAACATTATCAAGAAGGTTTTTTTATTTATGATATTCCAACTTTTAATGAAAGAGTCGTGCGTGAAGTTATTCTGAATGCAATAAGTCATAGAAATTATCAATTAGGCGGGAGTGTGTTTATTCGTCAGTATCAAGATCGGTTAGTTGTAGAAAGCCCTGGTGGCTTTCCACATGGTATTTCTCTTGATAATATTCTTGACAGGCAGCTTCCTCGAAATCGCCGTATTTCAGAAATCCTTTCTCTCTGCGGATTGGTAGAGCGCTCTGGACAAGGTATGAATCTAGTATACGAATTAAGTATTAAAGAAGCAAAACAATTGCCAGACTTTACTGGAACGGATGATAATTTTGTTTGTATAACGCTAAACGGAGTAATCCTTGATGCAAATATGCTTGCTGTCATTAATCGAATTGGAGATGAACGTTTGGAAAATTTGTCAACAGGCGATTTTCTGATAATCAACGCGCTCTTCCATGAAACAAAACTTGCAGAGAATTTACGACCTAATTTAAAACGGCTTGAAGCAATGGGCATAGTAGAGCACATCGGACGAAGTAAATACATTTTGTCTCATAGCTTGTATGCGGCTGTAGGAAAATCTGGTGTTTATACGCGAAAGGTTGGTCTAGATAGGGACACCAATAAGGAACTACTTTTAAAACATATTCGTAAAAACGGTAGTGTGGGAACACAGTTTAAAGAACTTTGCCAAGTATTGCCTGGACAAACTCACAATCAAATTCAAGTTTTACTTCGAGAATTGCGCAATGAAAATCGCATTTATTGTGTTGGAAAAACGAAGGGAGCTAGATGGTTTGCTTTAGATGGTAAAAATCGCAGCGAATAAATGGTTTTTTAATTGCGACCTAATTACAACTTAGTTGTAATTAGGTCGCAATTAGGTCGCAAATAGAATCAAAAAGAGAAGCCAAAATGCTAAAAAGTATCACATTACTTTTTAGGTAAGGCTGTGCTAATTCAATTAAATTGGTTTGATATTAATTGGATAAAATATCAATAAATATTCTACATAGCCTCTATCGCGATCCTCCTGTAAAACACAGCCGCCACCGCCAGGGAAAGCGCATCCACAATGGGCTGTACCATGGTGCAGCCATAAAGGGGGATGAGCGCATCCAACAGGAACAGCAGCGGAATATCCAACACGCCTTTGCGCAGAATGGAGCAGATGAGGGATTCCTTCACCCGGCCCATGGCCTGAAACTGCACGATCATCGGGTAAACGAGGGACATCGACGGCATGGCCGTTACCATGATGCGAAGGAAGGCGGCGGCGTAGCGCACCGTTTCTCCATCGTCGATGAAAAGCCCTGTCAAAAAAGGTGCAAAGCCCTCATAAACGATGAGGCAAAGAAGTGAAAAGGAGACGGAAACAAGGCAGCCGAAACGGAACCCCGCCTTGCGCCTTTCCTCATTGTCGGCAGCATGATTGTACGCAAGGAAAGGCAAAAGCCCGTTCGAAAGGCCGATGGAGAAAAACAGCGGCAGCTGGTCAAGCTTTTTCACGATGCCGAGGGCTGCCACCGCCGCGGTACCGTATTTTGAAACGAATTTGGACAGCGCCGCCACCGTTACCACTGTCAAAAGATACTGGATCGAAGCCGGCATACCGGTTCTGAGCACATCGGCAGCCTGTTTGACGCCCCGGGAAAGCAGCCGGGGCGAAATAGACAGCACCGTGGTTTCCCTTCGGATGCGGATATAAACAAGGAAATAACATACCGCCGCAAGGTTGGAGATGGCAGTAGCCATACCCGCGCCCACAGCACCCATGCCAAGGAAACGGGGCAAAACAAAAATCGGGTCGAGAATGATGTTGAGAATGCCGCCCATGGAAACGCCAAGGGATGCGTGGAATGCACTGCCCTCCGCCCGCACAAGGTTCGCAAGCAGCATATTGAGAACGGTGGCAAAACCACCGAAAAGGATCGTCCACTTGGCATAACCGTAGCTTTTCGCATAGGTATCGGCATTTGCACCGCAAACGGTCAGTATAGGCTTTGCCAGCAGCAGAAACAGGCAGGAGAAGGCGATTGCCGCCGCAAACGCGCCGTAAAAGGCGAAGACGGAGGCTTCCTTTGCTTTGCCGGGTTCTTTTTTGCCGAGAAGCCGGGCAATGACAGCAGCGCCGCCCACGCCGAACAGGTTTGAAATGGCGGTCAAAAGCAGAAAGGGCGGCGCTGCCACAGTAACGGCAGCGGTCTCCGCCGGGTCGTTAAGCATGCCGACAAAATACGTATCGGCCAGATTGTAAATGAGGGTAATGAGCTGGCTCAAAATGGCCGGCGCGATCTGCCTGAGCACCGCCTGCCTCACGGGCAGCTTTTCAAAGATCTCGGTGCGGCTCGGCTTTGACATAGTAAACTCCTTTTTCCAACGGTGCAGGCGGCATTTCTGCCGCCTGCTTTCGCTTTACGGGTCTATTTTCTCTGTGCTATAATAATTCTTACCGGCACAGGGCATAAAACGCCTCAAGGGCCACGTGGATCTCATTTTCTTCGCCCTGCATGGCAAGGGCCGCGCCATCCACATAATCGCCGATGGCGGCAGCGGTGTCCGCCTTGTCCTCAAAGGCCACCACATTGTTGAGGATGGAAGCCGTCTTCACGCCGCGAAGAGCGCCCACGGTGAAAAGGGCTGCGGTCTCCATATCGCTGCCAAGGATGCCCGCCTTGTGCCAATATGCGTTCCATTCTTCTTCGCGGTCGGTGTAAAAGCTGTCGTGGCTGCGGGCAATGCCCGTGTGGTAAGGCGCTTTCAGTGCCTTTGCCGCATCGATGCAGGCAACGAGCAGCTCCGTATCCGGCACGGCGGGGAATTCCGGGACAATGTAGGTTTTTGATGCGCCGTCATCCCTGACACAGCCAGACACCAGCAGGATGTCGCCAAGCTTCACCTTCGGCTGCAGCGCGCCGCAGCTGCCGATGCGGATCATGTTTTCAACGCCGATGTTTTTAAGTTCTTCCACCGCGATGGCTGCGCTGGCACCGCCGATGCCCGTGGAGACCGCAAGGATGCGCACGCCCTTGTAGGTACCCACAAGGCTGCGGTATTCCCGGTTGAAGCCGAGCTCCTTCACGTCCGTCAAAAACGGGGCGATGCGATCAAGCCGGGCAGGGTCGCCGGGCAGAAGGGCACACTTGGCGTTCACGGTCTCATCAAGGCGAATGTGGGGCTGCAGGCTCATAAGCTTACCTTCCTTTTATCTGAATTTGATGGTTTTGCTACAATCAGCATACAGGAAAATACAACGGGAATCAATCTTGCAAAGGAGCTTTTTTCATGCGTATTCTGAATTTCGGCTCGCTCAATGTGGATTATGTTTATTCGGTGGATGCGTTTCTGCGCCCCGGCGAGACCAAGGCTTCCAAGAGCCTGATGGTCAACTGCGGCGGCAAGGGTCTTAACCAGTCCATCGCCGCGGCAAAGGCGGGCAGCCGCGTTTACCATGCGGGACTTCTCGGCAGCGCCGCGGAGATGCTTCGCGATAAGCTCGTTGAAAACGGGGTGGATGTGAGCCTTCTCACCCCCATCAATGCCCCGGCCGGCCACGCCATCATTCAGGTGGATGAAAAAGGCCAGAACTGTATCCTTCTTTACGGCGGCACGAATCAGATGCTGACGAAGGAGTGGATCGATGCTGCCTTCGATGCCTTCCTCAAAGAAGGGGAGGATGGCCTTGTGCTTCTGCAGAACGAGACCAACCTTGTGCCCTATATTATCGAGGAGGCGGCAAAGCGGGGGCTCAAGTGCGCCCTCAACGCTGCACCCATGGATGAAAAGGTGAAGGGATATCCCCTCCATAAGCTCACCTGGCTCATCGTGAACGAGGTAGAGGGCGGTGCCCTTGCCGGCACCGAAAACGAGGATGAGATCCTTTCTGCGCTCCATGAAAAATACCCGGGCTGCGGCGTGCTTTTGACCCTCGGCTCCCGCGGTGCCCGCTGCATGGAAGTGGACGGCACCGTCACTTATTGCGGCAGCTTCCGCGTCCCCGTGAAGGATACCACCGCCGCCGGCGATACCTTCTCCGGCTATTTCCTCTACGGCATGCTTCACGGCCTCAGCGTCAAGGAGACTTTGACCCTTGCCACCACCGCCTCCGCCATCGCGGTCACCCGCCCCGGCGCGGCGGACAGCGTACCCACCAAGCAGGAAGTGGATGAAGCCATCCGCGAGGAGCTTTTCGGCGTGCTCTTTGTGGGTGTGGAGGATTGAATATGAAAAAACGGATCCTGTTTGTGGATTGCTGCATCCGGAGGGAGCTTTCCCGCACAAAGCAGCTGGCGGATGCCGCCATGGAAGTCCTTTCCGCAAGGGAGGATATGGAAGTTGAGACCCTTACGCTGATGGATGAACAGCTCAACTTCTTCTCGGAAGGCTTTTTCTTCCAGCGTGAAAAACTCCTTGGGGAAAAGGCGCTTTCCCATCCCCGTTTCCGCTATGCCCACCAGTTTCAGGCGGCGGACGCCATCCTCATCGCCGCGCCCTTCTGGGACCTTGCTTTCCCGGCGCTGCTGAAGGTATACATCGAAAACGTCAGCGTAGAGGGCATCACCTTCGGCTGCGATGAAAGGGGCTGTTTCGGCACCTGCAAGGCGGAAAAGCTGCTGTTCCTCACCACCCGCGGCGGCAGCTATGAAGGCCACGAGGATGAAATGGGCGCAAGATATCTTGATGCTCTGTGCCGCTTCTTCGGCATTCCCCAATTCGAATGTGTGGCGGCAGATGGCCTTGACCTTGGCATCACACCCCCGGAAGAGCTTCTTGCTGCCGCAAAGGAAAAGGCGCGGGCCGCGGCAAAAGCCCTGTAACGACAGTTTTTCCCGAAAGGAGCATCATATATGGAAACCATGAAAGCCGTAGTCTGGAAGGAAAAGGGAAAGGTGGAGCTTTGCGACAAGCCTCTGCCGAAGATCCTTGAACCCCGTGATGCCATCGTAAAGGTGACCCGTTCCAGCATCTGTTCCAGCGACCTGCACATCATCCACGGCACCGTCCCCCGGGCGAAGGAGGGCGTTGTCCTCGGCCATGAATTCGTGGGCGAAGTGGTGGAAGTCGGCGCAGGCGTCAGAAAGGTAAAGGTGGGCGACCGCGTGGCGGTGAATGTGGAAAGCTTTTGCGGCGAGTGCTTCTTCTGCAGGCGCGGCTATGTGAACAACTGTGTGGAGGGCGGCTGGGAGCTTGGCTGCCGCATTGACGGCGGACAGGCGGAATACGTGCGCGTTCCCACCGCGGACCAAAGCTGCACACCCATCCCCGCCTCCGTCAGCGATGAGGATGCCCTCTTCGTAGGCGATGTGCTGGCAACCGGCTATTGGGCCGCCAAGGAAGGGGAGATCGAACCTGCATCCACCATCCTTGTGTTGGGCGCGGGCCCCACGGGTCTTTGCACCATGATGTGCGCCCGCCTTTACAGCCCCGCCACCATCATTGCGGTGGATGTGAACCGTGAACGCCTTGCCCTTGCGAAGGAAAAAGGCCTTGCGGATATCACCCTTGACCCCCGCGAGGTGGATATCGTTGAAAAGGTAAAGGAACTTACCGAAGGCCGCGGTGCGGACCGCGTGTTTGAAGTTGCCGGTGCGAAAAACACCTTTGAGCTTGCATGGCAGGCGGCGCGCCCCAGCGCCATCGTGGTGGTGGTGGCCCTGTATGCGGAGGCGCAGTCCATCCCGCTGCACCTGATGTACGGCAAAAACCTCACCTTCAAGACCGGCGGCGTGGATGCAAACGCCTGCGGCGACATCATGAAGCTGATCGAAACCGGCAGGCTTGACACAAGCCTTATGATCACCCACCGTGCGCCCCTCAACGACATCATGACGGGCTACGATGTGTTCGGAAACCAGAAGGATGGCTGCATCAAGTGGGTCGTTACCCCTTGGGAAAAATAAGTATTGCAAAGAAAATTGTAGGGGCGGCCAATGGCCGCCCGCCATGTTTCCACTGCATCCGACACGGGCGGCCAATGGCCGCCCCTACACAAAAAAGAGGCTTTGCCCTAAGGCAAAGCCTCTTTTTGCTGTGATTCCTTATTCATCCTCTTCACATTCACACTTGCAGTCGCACTCCGCTTCCCACTCCAGCATCCTGCCGAACTGGGTGTCAAAGAGCTGCTTGTAAACGCCGTCCTTTTCAAGCAGCTCCTCATGCCTGCCCCGCTCCGCGATGACGCCATCCGAAAGGGCAAGGATGGTATCCGCCGCCATGATGGTGGAAAGCCGGTGGGCGATGACGATGCTGGTGCGGCCCTTCATGAGCACCTCAAGGGCATCCTGTATGGCGGCCTCGCTGATGGAATCAAGGGCGCTCGTTGCTTCGTCAAGAATGAGGATCTTCGGGTCTTTGAGGATGACCCGGGCGATGGAGATGCGCTGTTTTTCGCCGCCGGAGAGCTTCAGACCCCGGTTTCCCACCTCGCTCTCGTAGCCCTTGGGCTGTGAGAGGATGAAATCGTGGATGGAAGCGGCCTTGCAGGCTTCGTAAAGCTCTTCGTCCGTGGCGTCGGGCTTGGCATAAAGCAGGTTTTCACGGATCGTACCGTTGAAAAGATAGGTATCCTGCGTCACCATGCCGATCTCGCTGCGAAGGTAGGTAAGGTCAAAATCCCGCACATCCACATCGCCGATCTTCACGCTGCCGCCCTTTACATCGTAAAGGCGGGGGATAAAGTTGATGATGGTACTCTTGCCGCTGCCGGAGGGGCCGATGATGGCCGCCATCTGCCCGGCGGGCACGGTGAAATCGATATCGTGCAGGATCTCCACATCCTCCGTGTAGCCGAAGCGTACGTGCTCAAAGCGGATATCCGCCCCTTCAAGGGAGGGCTTTTTGCCATCCTTCGGGGAAGCGATCTCGATGGGCCTGTCGAAATAATCGAAGATGCGGGTGAAAAGGGCAAGGCTTCTTGTGAAATCCACGCCAATGTTGAGAAGGGACTCTACGGGCCTGTAAAGCCGGTTGACAAGGGCTACCATAGCGGTGATGGTACCGACGGTGAGGGTGGTGTCGATCTTCCCGATGATCAGATAGCCGCCGGCAAAGTAGATGAGCAGCGGCCCCAGCTGGGTGAAGATGCCCATCACAAGGAAGAAGAAACGGCCGCTGAGCTGTTCCTTGAGAGCAAGGCGGGTGACCTCTCCGTTGACGGAAACAAAGCGGTCATATTCGCTCTTTTCCCGGGTGAACAGCTTGGTGAGCATGGAACCGCTGACGCTCAGTGTTTCATTGATCAGCTGGTTCATCTCATCGTGCTTCGCCTGGCTTTCGCTCAGAAGCTTCCAGCGGGTGCGGCCGGCGCTGCGGGTGGGCAGGATCAGAAGCGGGATCACCAGCACGCCCACGATGGCCATCATCCAGTTCATGCCGAAAAGGGCCACAAGGGTGGTCACCACCGTGGCAACATTGCTGAGGATGCTCGACAGCGTGCCGGAAATGACGCTGGATACGCCGCTGATGTCCGTGTTCATGCGGGTGATGATATCGCCCTGCCGCTCCCCGGTAAAGAAGGCGTGGGACATCTGCTGCAGGTGGGCATACATCTGGTTCTTCATATCGAAGATGATGTGCTGGCTGATCCACGCGTTGAGGTAGGTGGTGAGAACGCTTACCACCTGCGATGCGGTCAGCGTCGCAAGGGCGCTCAGAAGAAGCCTGATGAGCAGCGCCATGCTTTCGCCCATGAGGGCTTCATCCACGATGCGCCCGGTGATGATGCTCGGCAAAAGCCCCAGCACGGCGGAGAGGATAATGGTGATGAATACAAGGATAAACCTGCCCCAGTAAGGGGTCAGGTAAGAAAGGATGCGCTTGATGAGGGCGCCGTCCACCTTGGGCAGGTTGTTTTTTTCTTCGTCCGTCAAAAAACCGCGGGGCTGCCGCATGTTGCCTGGAGGCATGGGAAAAAGCTCCTTTCCTGCGGCCTTTCGCCGAAGGCCGCTCTGTTCAAATATAGCATCCCCGTTCCGCAGCCGCAACGGTTTGGCGTACAATAGGGACAAAAATGAAGAAGTGGATAAACGGGAAACAGTGAAAAGTTGACAGTGGACAGTTAACAGTTGACATTTGGCGGGGGAAACCGCAAACATTTCTCCGATGCTGCGCTGTAAAAGACTCCCTTTCCCGCACCAAGAGCGCAGCGAGACTGAGGGATCGTGAAAACTGCGGTGACTGCTTTCTTTCCGGCCTTACTGCCAATAACGGCCATTACAACCCCTCCGAATTCGCTTCGCTCATCCACCTCCCCTTACACAGGGGAGGCCTTTGGCATGTCGGTTTAACGCTCCCTTCCCCTATGCCGGGACTTGCCTCTCCCTTTGGGAGAGGTGGCCGAGCAAAGCGAGGCCGGAGAGGGTGTTGCCAAAGCCCTCTCAGTCACCTTCGCTGACAGCTCCCCCAAAGGGGGAGCCAAGGGCAGGCCTATGCGGGTATCCACTGACAACTGTTCACTGCCAACTGTCAACCGAAAAAAGGCTTTCGCCGCAGCGAAAGCCTTTTCACTTTCCTTTTGTTAATCGTCCTCGTCCTCTTCTTCATGCCGGATGGCGGTAACAAGGATCTCGATCACGCGCTTCGGGTCGCTCGAAAGCACTTCCACCGTGAAGATATCCTCATAGGTAAAGGTATCGCCGCTTTGCGGAATGTCGCCGAACTGCTCGATCACAAAGCCGCTGACGGTGGTGGATTCCGCTTCGATCTCTTCAAGGTCGAAAAGATCCTCCAGCTCTTCAAGCTCTGCGCGGCAGTTGATGCGCCATGCGTTTTCGCCCGCGGGGAAGATATCCTGTTCAATTTCCTCTTCGTCGTCAAACTCGCCGACGATCTGTACAAGAAGATCGCTCATGGTCACGATACCGTGGGTGCCGCCGTATTCATCGAGCACAACGGCAAAGTTGTTGCGCTGCTGTTTCATGTTGCGGAACAGGGTGTCCGCCTTCATGCTTTCCGGCACGAAAAATACCGTCCTGACGGCTTCCTTCATCACGTTTTCGCGGGAAAGGTCGTCAAGGCGAAAATAGATCTTGGAATTGAGGATGCCCACCACGTTGTCGATGCTCTCATCGCAGATGGGGTAGAAGGAATGGGCGTCGCTGCGGATGGTATCGGCCCATTCTTCATCCGTTTCGTCTTTCCAGAGGAAGGTGACCTCCGTGCGGTGGGTGGCGATCTCGCCCACGGTAAGATCGTCAAACTCAAACACGTTCTGGATCATCTCGCCCTCTTCGGTATCGATAAGGCCCTTTTCGCTGGAACTGTCCACCATCATGCGGATCTCCTCTTCGGAACCCTCGTCATCCTCTTCCGCCGGGTCGATGCCGAAAAGGCGCAGAAGGGCGTTGGTGGAAGCGGTAAGAAGGGATACGATAGGGGAGAATACCCGGGCGATGAAGCTGATGAGCCCCGACAGGGCAAGGCTCAGCTGCTCCGCTTTTTTCATGGCAAGGCGCTTTGGCACAAGCTCGCCGAGCACAAGGGTAAAATAGGAAAGGATGAGCGTAATGACCACGACCGCAACGGAATGTACCGTATGCGCCGGGATCTTCACGCCAAGGCTCACCACCCAGTCGGAAAGAAGGGTGGCGAAATTATCCGCCGCAAAGGCGCTGGCAAGAAAGCCGGAAAGGGTGATGGCCACCTGAATGGTGGCGAGGAAGCGGGCGGGCTCATCGGTGAGCTTCAGCAGGCGGCGGGCGCGCCTGTCGCCGTCTTCGGCCATCTTTTCAAGCTTTGCACCGTTGAAGGAAAGCACGGCGATCTCCGCGCAGGCGAACACCGCGTTAAGTGCGATAAGGATCAGCTGCAGCAAAAGCTGCGAGAATATGTTTGTGTCACCCATGGTGGCAAATAAACTCCTGTTCTGAAATGATATTCTTTAGGTGATACTGTTTTTTCGGGAAAACACCGCCGTCGGTGCGGAGGCGGGAGAACGGGTCTTTCACCCCATCAGCAGCGCAGCCGCGCTTTCAGGAAGTGCCGCCGCATAAAAAACGCAAAAAAAGCATAACCTGCTGCCAAGCTTCGGGCGCAAGTTACACTTTGTATCGCTGCATATACGGAAGGCGTAGGGCAGTTGGCCTGATCGCTACTGTCGCCGTCATCCATGGAATGTGCATGCTCCTTTTCTGAAATCGTAATTGATCGTGTGCAATCATACCGCAAAAACGGAGGAATGTCAAGAGGGGGGGGTGGGGGATGGTACCGGTTGGCGGCAGGAAAGCCGAAAGGGGAGCGTCCGCCGTTGCTTTTACAACCCCTCCGGTTTCACTTCGTTCCGCCACCTTCCCTTACATCGGGGAGGCTTTTGATGCGGTGGGTTTGCGCTCCTCTCCTGGCTCCCCCTTTGGGGGAGCTGTCAGCGAAGCTGACTGAGAGGGCTTTGATGTGCTTATCGGTCTCGCATACGCTCGGACGCGGCTCCGACTCCCTTCATCTGAATTTCTGAATTTCCAAATAAAAACACCACCCTAATGGGTGGTGTTTTTATTTGGAGCTGGTGATGGGAGTCGGACCCATGAACCTCGTCATTACCAATGACGCGCTCTACCAACTGAGCTACACCAGCAATTTGATCCGCACACACGGAACGAATAGTATTATACCCAATGCTGCGGATAAATGCAAGCGGTTTTTTCTTCTTTTTTTCAGAAATTATTCCTTTTTTCCGGCTGTGCCGTGGTGTTCGCCGCAGGCGCTCCACCAGATCACCGCATCCCGGGGGATGGTATAGAACGTCTTTCCTTCTTCCGGGCTGGGATCTTCCGCCTGTTTGAGGCCGAATTTTTCGATCAGCCCGGCGGTAGCGCTGCCGGCGACGGTCTCAATGTTTTGAAAGGGCATCTCCTGCGCCTTGAAAAGCATGATGCGAAGCAGCAGCTCATCATATACCGTGCCCCGATATTTCGGCGTGGTCAGCAGCTTATCGAAGCGGACGGCATTGCGCGGCGCAACGGGATAGATACGCCCCGCGCCGATGGGTTCGCCCGCATCGGTTTTTACATAAAGATGTACCGCATATTCGTCGATGGCTTCCGCTTCCGCGCGTTCGCCCGCCGCTGCCCGGATGGCGCCGATGGGTGCAAATTCCGCCGTGCCGATAAACCATTCCGTCATAAACATAAAGCTTTCCTCCGGTTGTTATTTCTGCTGCGCAAGGCGCTCGATCTCCTCTTCCGTGGGGGGCGTTTCACGCATGCCCGCGGCAAAACGCTTTTCTTCCACCCGGCGGTTCACCCATTCGCTTACAAGTGTGTAAAGCACCGCCATCACCGGTACGCAGAGCACCACACCCACAAAGCCGAAGAGCCCGCTGCCGAGGACCACGGCGATCATCACCCAAATGCCGGAAAGGCCCACGGCGTTGCCCACCACGCGGGGGTAAAACACGTTGGCTTCCACCTGCTGTACCGCAAGTTCCAGCACGATGAACCAGATGGCCCTTGTGGGATCAATCACAAAGATGATGAGCGCGCCGAAGATGGTGCCCACCCAGGGGCCGATGATCGGCACGATCTGCGTAACGCCGATCACCGTGCTGATCAGCAGCGCATAGGGGAATTTGAAGATGCTCATGGCGATGAAGCAAAGAACGCCGAGAATGGTGCATTCGATGATCATGCCGTAGAAATAGTTGTGAAGCGCCTCGCTGGTCTCCGCACTTACTTCAAGGATGCGGGAAGCGCGGCGGCGGCTGAAAATGGCAACCACCACTTTCTTTGTCTGGAAGATCAGCTTTTCCTTGTTGAACAGCGCATAGATGCTGATGACCGCCGCAAACACCACATCAAGAAGGATGCCCGCAAGATTCAGCGTGAATTTTGCCGCGCCGGAAGCGACGCTGCTCAGAATGGTATCGAATTCGCCCAGCACCGTTTCCGCAAGGCCCTGGATCTTCTCTTCCACAGCGGGATCAAACCGCAGGTGTTCCCAAAGGTCGCCGGCCCATGCGGCGAGAGAAGCGAAATAGCCTTCCATGCCGTTGACAAGGGTCATCAGGCTATCGACGAGCCGGGGGACGATCAGCAGCAGGAATGCGGCGATGATCCCGAGGATGAACAGCGTGCCAAGGGCCATGCACACGCCCCGCTTAAAGGAGCATGCCTTCCATTTTTTGAACACCCGGTTTTCAAGGAAACGCAGGGGGAAATTGATGATATAGGCAAACACGATACCCACGAACACGGGCGTCAGCACGGAAAAGAAGGCGTTTACCGACTTCATGACCGCGGTGTGGTTTTCGATGATCTCATATAAGATGACGCCGAGCGCCACAACCAGCAGCGGCACCCGCGCGCTGCGCCATACCCGCTGCTTTTCCCGCTTCTGGAATTCCTCATGGTAGCGGATGGTGCGCTCCGTTTCCTCCGCCCGGCGCTGTGCCGCTTCGGATTTGGGCGCATCCTCCCGGGGAAACTCTTCTTCCGCGGTATCGTGAATGAAGGCCGCCTGCGCTTCCTGTATCAGGTCCTGCGCCGCGGGAGCTTCCGGTGCGTTTTCTTTTTTTCGTTTGATGATATCGCCGAATTCTTTCATATGCGTGTTATCCTCTGCGTTCAAAGGCTTCCGCAAGCAGCTTTGCGGAAATGTAGGCGCTGACGGCATCGATGGCACGGCGGTTCTTGCCGCCGCGCATCACGGCAAAATCCGCTTCCTTGATATAGTTGGCAATGTATGCTTCATACATGGGCTTCACGGTGGTAAGATACTGCTGTGTGATGCTTTCGATGGAACGGCCCCGCTTTTTCATATCCCGTTTGATGCGGCGGAGCAGGCACACATCCGTATCCACATGCATATAGACCTTAAGGCTCATCTCTTCCGCAATGCGGGGATCGTGGAAAATGTGGATGCCCTCAAGGATCAGCACATCCGGCGGGTCGATCAGCTCCTCCGTATCGGCCCGGCGGTGGTTGGCGTAATCATAGCCCTTGCGGGTGATGGCTTTGCCGGAAGCAAGGGTGTGGATATCCGCCAAAAGCTCATCATAGTTGAACACATTGGGCTCATCATAGTTGATATTTGCCCGCTCTTCAAAAGGAAGATGGCCGTGGTCCTTATAATAGCAATCCTGCCCGATGAT
This sequence comes from Clostridiales bacterium, assembly GCA_015056105.1. GTDB lineage: Bacteria > Bacillota > Clostridia > Christensenellales > CAG-138 > UBA1685. Next base: position 27,714 of record SVGX01000018.1, read on the forward strand.
AACGGTCTCCGCCGTCAGCTGTTCTTTGATCTCCCGTGCAAAGGTGCTTTTTCCGCTGCCGCTTGCGCCGCAAATGCCGATGATGATCATGCGCTGCCTCCGAAATGCTTGCAATAGGGTATGCCTTTTCCTATTTATTATACCCATCCACCGGCCCTCTGCGCAAGGGTACAAGCTGCGGCAGGGAGCAACTTTCACCCTTCGTTTGCAATCTTTTCGGCCGGTGGGGCGGCAGGGGAAAGGCCAAAGCTGCATTGATATGCATGCGCATATTGCGTATAAACTGCGCGGAAAGCTTGTGCAAAAGCGGGAAGGGGAATGCGGAGGAGCGGGGAGAAATGCCAAAAACAAGGCTTTTCCGGGCGCCTTTGCCGCGAAAAAAGAAATTTGCGAAAAAGTGAATAAAAATGCTTGACAAAAGAAGAGAAAAGGGGTACCATGCATAAAGATAAAACCGAGCACGAAATTTTATGCATACATAAAGGAGTTTTGTTATGGCGAAGAAGCAGGTTAAAAAAGTTGTGTTGGCGTATTCCGGCGGTCTTGATACTTCCGTTATCATCCCCTGGCTCAAGGAAAACTACGACAACTGCGAAGTCATCGCGGTATCCGGCGATGTCGGTCAGGCCGACGAGCTCGAAGGTCTTGAAGAAAAAGCCATCAAGACCGGCGCTTCCAAGCTCTATGTGGAAGACCTGAAGGAAGAGTTCGTTACCGATTTCATTTATCCTGCCATCAAGGCCGGTGCTGCCTACGAAAAGGAATACCTCCTTGGCACCGCGCTTGCCCGTCCCGCCATCGCAAAGCGCCTTGTTGAGATCGCCAAGGCCGAAGGCGCAGATGCCATCTGCCACGGCTGCACCGGTAAGGGCAACGACCAGGTCCGCTTTGAGCTGACCATCAAGGCTTTCGCCCCCGAAATGACCATTATCGCCCCCTGGCGTGAATGGGAATTCAAGTCCCGTGAAGATGAGATCGCCTATGCGGAAGAGCACAACATCCCGCTGAAGATCAACCGCGAGACCAACTATTCCAAGGATAAGAACCTCTGGCATCTTTCCCATGAGGGTCTTGACCTTGAAGATCCCGCCAACCAGCCCACCTACGAAAAGAAGGGCTTCCTTGAGATGTCCGTCTCCCCGAAGCAGGCGCCGGATCAGTCCGAATATGTGACCATCAGCTTCGAAAAGGGCATCCCGGTCGCCATCAACGGCGAAAAGGTCGGCCCCGTTGAAATGGTCGATACTCTCAACAAGCTGGGCGGCAAGCATGGCATCGGCCTCCTCGACATGGTGGAGAACCGTCTTGTGGGCATGAAGTCCCGCGGCGTGTATGAGACCCCCGGCGGCGCCATCCTCTTCAAGGCCCATGAGCTCCTTGAGCAGATCTGCCTTGACAGGGACACCCTCCATTACAAGACCATCGTGGCGGAACAGTTTGCCGAGCTCACCTACTTCGGCAAGTGGTTCACCCCCCTGCATGAAGCCATCCGCGCTTTCGTGGATAAGACCCAGGAATATGTGACCGGCGATGTGAAGCTTGAGCTCTACAAGGGCAACATGATCCCTGCCGGTGTTACCTCTCCCTACTCCCAGTACTATGAAGAGCTTGCCACCTTCGGTGAGGATGCGGTTTACGATCAGGCACAGTCCAAGGGCTTCATCGACCTCTTCGGCCTTTCCATCAAGATGAATGCGCTTGCAAAGCAGGGCAAAATCAAATAAAATATTATAACAGAAAACCCAATCTCAGCCGGGGATCTTTCCCCGGCTGAATTTACTTGTGTAATAAAAAGGAGAACGCACCATGAAAGAAACCATGTGGGCAGGTCGTTTCCAGAAGCAGCTGGATTCGGAAGTGAACGATTTTAATTCCTCCATTTCTTTTGATGCAAGAATGTATAAGCAGGATATCGCCGGCTCCCTTGCCCATGTGGCGATGCTCGCCAAGGCAAAGATCCTGACCGATGCGGAATGTGCCATGATCAGCGAGGCTCTCGGCGGCATTCTGCAGGATATCGAATCCGGCGCGCTGCCCTTCGACCCCGTGGCGGAGGATATCCACATGTTTGTGGAAGCGGAGCTCACCGCCCGCATCGGCGATGTGGGCAAAAAGCTGCACACCGCAAGAAGCCGCAACGATCAGGTGGCCATCGACACCCGCCTTTACCTGATGGAAGCGGCGGATACCATCATTGCCGAAACGGAGACGCTGCTTGAGACCGTGCTCAAACAGGCGGAGCAGTATGCGGATACCATCATGCCCGGCTATACCCATCTGCAGCGCGCGCAGCCCGTGACCTTCGGCTACCACCTGATGGCCTATGCCAACATGTTTGAGCGCGACCTGCGCCGCCTCCGCTTCTGCCGCGAAAGCGCCGCCGTGTCGCCCCTTGGCAGCTGCGCGCTTGCCGGCACCACCTACCCCACGGATCGTTTTATGACTGCGGCGGCCCTCCATTGCAGCGGCCCCTGCGAAAACGCCATGGATGGCGTCAGCGACCGGGATTTCGTCATCGAGCTTGCGGCGGCCATCGCCATGCTGATGATGCACCTTTCCCGCTTTTCCGAAGAGATCATCCTCTGGTGCAGCTGGGAATTCCGCTTTATCGAGCTGGATGATGCCTATTCCACCGGCTCTTCCATCATGCCCCAGAAGAAGAATCCGGATATTCCGGAGCTTGTGCGCGGCAAGACCGGCCGCGCCTACGGCAACCTCGTTACCCTTCTCACCGTCATGAAGGGCCTGCCCCTTGCCTACAACAAGGATATGCAGGAAGATAAGGAAGCCATCTTCGACAGCATCGATACCGTGCTGCAGTGCCTGCACATCTTTACCCCCATGCTCAGCACCATGCGCGTCCGGGCGGAGAATATGCGTGCCGCCGCGGCAAACGGCTTTATCAACGCCACGGACTGTGCGGACTATCTTGTGGGCAAGGGCCTGCCTTTCCGCGCGGCATATAAGGTAACGGGTTCCCTTGTGGCCCGCTGCATTGGGGACGGTAAGACCCTTGAAACGCTGCCCCTTGCGGTGTACAGGGAATACTCTCCCCTCTTTGAGGAGGATGTGTTCGCCGCCATCGATATGGCTGCCTGCGTTGAAAAGCGCACCAGCTTCGGTGCCACCAGCCCCGTGAAGGTGCGCGAGCAGATCGCCCTGATGAAGGCAAGGCTTGGCAAATAAACAACAGCAAAGTAAAAAGGCTTTCTGCAGAAAGCCTTTTTTCGTTTATGCTCTTTCGCCCAAAAGGTCCCGCAGCAGTGCTTCGTATTCCGCGCCGAAGACGCTGCCCTTTTTCCATACGGCGTTGAATTCATGGGCAACATCAAAGCCGGGCAGGATGATCTCCTTGAGGGCGCCTGTTTTTAGCTTTTCCTCGCCTACCGCCCTGTAAAGCACGCTGATGCCCATGCCGTCAAGCAGCATCCTGAGGATTAGGTGTGGGCTTGAAAAGGTGTGGATGCGGGAAAAATTGCCAAGGGAATAGTTGTTTTCCCAAAGAAACCGCTCGAAGATCTCCCTTGTGCCGCTGCCCTCTTCCCGAAGCAGCAGTGTTTCTTTGAACAGATCCTGCAGGCAGCGGATATGGGCTGTGTCATGTTCGGCACCTGCAAAAATGCACATCTGTTCCCGGCGAATGAGCATGTGATCGTATTCATTTTTGTTGAAATAGCCTTCACACAGCAGGCAATCGAGCTTGCCGGCATCGATCAGCGGCAGAAGTGCCGCCGTATCCGCCACTGTGACGCTGATATCCGTATCATCGCGGCGGCTGAGGAAAGTGCTGAGCCTGTCCGGCAGAAAAAATTCGCCGATGGAAAGGGTGGCCCCAAGGTAGAAGCGCTTGCGCTTGCCGATGTGAGTGATGTCTTCCCGTATGCGGCGCGCATCGTGGGAAAGGGTCTGCGCCATGGCGCGCAGGTAGGTGCCCTCTGCCGTCAGCGACAGCTTTTTGCCGCAATATCGGAACAGCTTTACACCGTAATGCTCCTCTAAAAACCGGATGTGCTGGGAAACGGCGGGCTGCGTCAGGCTCAGCGCTTCCGCTGCCCGGGTGAAATTCATATATTGGCAAACCGTTAAAAACGTGGTCATTCGAAGATCCAGCATAGCGCACCTCGTTGATAAGATGAAATTATTGTATCATAATAATTCATCATTTTACATTATTTTTTGCCGTGCTATACTGGAACTGGATCAAAATGAACGAGGTGTATGAATATGGAAAAACTGTCTTCCTTTGCGGTGAAGTGCGGCCGCATCGTGCCGGGGTTTCTGCTGGCGGCGGCCATTGCAGCGCTGGCGAAATTCCTTGAAACCCTGCTTCCCATCCATCTGATCGGTGCATCGGTGATCGCGCTTTTCATCGGCATGGGCATCAACGCGCTCAAAAAGCCCGGCGCGCTTTTGAAGGGCGGCCTCAAATTCACCTCTAAAAAGGTGCTGAAGTTTGCCATCATTCTTCTTGGTGCATCGCTTAATATTAATACCATTTTGACCGTGGGCAAAATGAGCCTGACGGTGATGGTGTTTACGCTGCTTACTTGCTTTGGCGGCGGCTATTTTGTGGGCAAAGCCCTTGGGCTCAACTGGAAATTGTCAAACCTCATCAGCGCGGGCACCGGCATTTGCGGCGGCAGTGCCATTGCGGCCATCGCTCCCGTTATCGATGCGGACGATACGGAGATCGCCTATGCCATGAGTGCCACCTTCCTTTTTGATATGGCGATGATCGTCCTCTTCCCGCTGATGGGCAGGGCATTGGGCCTGAGCGATATGGCCTACGGGCTTTGGGCCGGCACCGCCGTGAACGATACTTCCAGCGTGGTGGCTGCAAGCTACGCCTTCAGCGAGGCGGCGGGGGATTTTGCCACCATGGTGAAACTTACCCGCACCCTTTCCATCATCCCCACGGTGGTCGTTTTTTCGCTGATCAGCGCAAGGCTCAAACAGAAAGAAGCGGCCGGCGCAGCGAGCGGTGAAAGGAAGAAGGTGAACATCTTCGGTCTGCTGCCCTGGTTTATTGGCGCATTCCTTGTGATGGCGGCGCTGAACAGCCTTGGCTTTATCCCGGCGGAAGCAGCTGCCCTGATGAAAGATGTGAGCAAGTTTTTGATGGTTGCAGCCCTTGCCGCCATCGGCCTTTCCACGGATTATCGGGATATGAAAAAAGCCGGCATCAATCCCATGATCCACGGTTTCATCATCTCGGCGCTGGTGGTGGTGGTCGCCATCGGTGTGGAATGGTGCATGGGTCTTGTTTAAACAGACAGTTTTCATTTTTTGCGCGGAAACAGCAAGACAATGTTTGCATTTTTGCGCCGTATCATGGATAATAGGAAGGTAACGAATCCAATCATAAGCGAGGTATATTATGCGCATCACCAACGAACAGAACGATATCGCGTCCGTACTTGTTTCCGAAGAGGAGATCCGCGCCCGCGTTGCGGAGATCGGCGCAGCCCTTACCGAAGAATATCAGGATAAAATGCCCCTTGTGGTCTGCGTGCTCAAGGGCGCTTCCTTCTTTTATACCGATCTTTGCCGTGCCATGAAGTGCCACCTGTTCATGGATTTCATCGCCGTGTCAAGCTACGGCGCGGAAGCCAGATCCTCCGGTGTGGTGCGCATCATCAAGGATCTTGATACCAGCATCACCGGCCGCCATGTGATCATCGTGGAAGATATTATCGACAGCGGCCTGACCCTCAAGCACCTGACGGAGCTGCTTTCCTCCCGCAAACCCCTTTCCATCAAGACCGTCAGCCTGCTTGACAAACAGGCACGCCACGATCCCGAGCTTGCGGCGGATGTGACCGGCTTCAATATTCCGGATGAATTTGTGGTGGGCTACGGCCTTGACTATGCGAGCTTCTACCGCAACCTGCCCTATATCGGCGTGCTTAAGCGGGAAGCCTACGAAAACTGAGCAATCCCTTCCATCGCTGTGAGCGAAAACGCCCACAGCGATTTTTATTTTTGCAAAAGTGAAACAAAACCGCCCCTCTATCCGTCTTATGGGCAGAAAGGAGTGATCCTTCCATGGAAGAAACAAAGTTGCTGCAGCAATTCAACATGATCCGCGGCGGGGATATGAAGGCCTTTGCCGCGGTGTATGAAGCGTACAAGCGGCCGGTGTATACGCTGCTTTTGCAAATGCTGCCCCCATCCGCGGCGGAGGATGTGATGCAGGATGTGTTTTTATCCATCCTTCGCATGCCCCCGAAGGCGGAGATCAAAAACCCGAAGGCGTGGCTTTACCGCGTTGCCCGCAACCGGGCGGTGGACGCCCTTCGAAAGCGGCAAAGCCTGCCCCTTTCAGAGGAGCTGCCCGCGGCGGGCATCCCCTTTGAGCAGGATACGGCAGATCGGCTGGATCTTGCCCGGGCCATGGAAACCTTATCGGCAGAGGAACGCGCGCTCCTTTCGCTGCGCTTTACCGCCATGCTCACCCTGAGGGAAACGGCGGAAGTAATGGAATTATCCCTGCCAACGGCCTTTCGGCGGCAGCACAAAGCCCTCTGCACCCTGCGTGAAATACTGAATGGAGGAACAGAATGAAAAGCTTCTGATACTGTTTTTG
>SVGX01000080.1 GCA_015056105.1 Clostridiales bacterium
CAGGATGTACCCATGCCCCTTACGGTAATCGCACCGGATTCACCGGAAGAGGAATTCCGCCTTCTGAGCGCTTCCGGCGTGTTCGATATCACCGCCGCACAGGATAAGCTCCGCGCGAAAATGGATGATGTTACCATCACGCTCCACCGCATGACCCATCCCGTTCCCACCTACGCCTTTTCCATCACCCACGAAGGAAGGCGGCTCTTTTATACCGGCGATACCGGTTGGCGGGAAGATCTTACGGAGCTTTGCCGCGGCGCGGATCTGCTGCTTGCGGATACCTGCTTTACAGATGCAGACAGAAAATACGGCGTCAGCGCACACCTTACCGCTTCGGAAGCGGGACGGATCGCCCGGGAAGCGGGCGTAAAGCGGCTTGTCTGCACCCACCTTTGGGGCGGCGGCCCCATGCCCGATATAACCCTCAAAGAAGCTTCCGCCCAGTTCCCCGATACCGTCGTGGCGGAAGAAATGCGTTCTTATTTGATCTGAACAGAAAAGACCGCCTGTATGCTTTGTACAGGCGGTCATATTTAACCGATTTTATACGCGATACACCCAGCCATGGGTATCTTCGATCCTGCCGGACTGAATGCCGGTGATCTCATCGTACAGGCGGCGGGTCAGCACACCCACCTCGCCCTGATTGACGGTAACGCTCACATCGCCGTAGTGCAGTTCGCCAATGGGGGAAACCACCGCCGCGGTACCTACGCCGAAGGCTTCCTCAAGGGTGCCCTTCTGCATGGCTTCCACCAGCTCATCCACGCTGAGAAGCCGCTCTTCCACAGGGATTCCCCATTCCTTCAAAAGGGCAATGCAGCTTTTGCGGGTGATGCCGGGAAGGACGCTGCCCGTAAGCTTCGGGGTCACAACGGCACCGGCGATCTTGAACATCACGTTCATGCTGCCGACCTCTTCGATATATTTGCGTTCCACACCGTCAAGCCACAGCACCTGGGAAAAGCCCTTTTTCGCGGCACGGTCGCCCGCACGGTTCGCTGCGGCATAGTTGCCGCCGCACTTTGCGTAGCCGGTGCCGCCGCGCACCGCGCGTACATCCTCGGTCTCGATCATAATGCGGACGGGGTTGATGCCCTCTTTGTAGTAGCTGCCCACGGGCGAAGTGATGATGCAGAAAACAGCACGGGAAATGCCGTGCAGGGAAAGATCCGGATCCGTCGCAAACAGGAAGGGGCGGATATAAAGGGAAGTGCCCGGCGCACCGGGTACCCAATCCGTATCAAGTTCCACAAGCTGCCGCATGGCTTCCAGCACGAAATCCTTGTCAAACTGCGGCAGGCAGATGCGTTCCGCAGAATCATTCATTCGTTTTAGGTTTTCCATAGGGCGGAACATCTGTACACTGCCTTCGGCGGTACGATAGGCTTTCAGGCCCTCAAAAACCTCCGCGCCGTAATGGAACACCGCCGCCGCAGGGGAAAGGGGAATGGGTGCATAAGGCACGATCCGCGCATCATGCCACCCTTCGACCGCATCATATTCCATCAAAAACATATGATCGGAAAAAACAGTGCCAAAGGACAGCGTGGAGGGATCCGGTTTGGGCATGGGCTGTGTGGTCTTGGTAATGCTGATCTGCATGGTCTTTTTCCTCTTTTCCGTGATTGATAACAGCGCAATGAAACAGAAGCGCGAACGCTTACACAAAAAATACTGGAAACAGTATACTCCGAAACCGCCCGGTTGTAAAACTTCCTTTTCAAACTTTGGCAAAAAATCAAAGTATTGCAAAACAAATGCAACATTTGCGCTTTTATATTGCGGCAGAATCATGGAAAAACCTATAATAAGCAATATGATAAAACAACCTGCAGGAGGAGCCGATGAACCAGCAGAGGATCGCCATTCTTACCGATTCCGGAACGGATGTGCCCCAGGCGTTTTCCCGCACCCACGATATCCGTACCCTCCCCCTTTCCATCCGTTTTTCGGAAGGGGATTATTTGGACGGCGTGACCATATCCCCGGAAGAAGTCTACAGCCGTCTTCCCGTCGAGATCCCGAAAACCTCCCTTCCCGCCGCCGATACCGTTCGCAGCACCCTTGCCGATCTGCAGAAGGAAGGCTATAAAACGGTGTTCATCATCACGATCTCAAGCGCGCTGAGCGGTACCTACAACTTGATGCGTCTTTGCGCGGCGGATTTTCCCAACCTCGACTGCCGGCTGATCGATACACGAAACATCGGCATCGGTGCGGGCTTTACCGTCATGCGCGCCGCGGAAATGGTGCGGGGTGGTTTTGGTGCCGACAGGATCGAGGAAACACTGCGCGGTCTCGTCAAAACACCAAGGTGTTTTTCTGCCTTCAGACCCTTGAATACCTTGCAAAGGGCGGCCGTATCGGCAAGGTAACAGCCGCGGTCGGTTCCATTCTTGATGTAGGACCTGTTATTTCCTGCAATGAAGAAGGGGTCTACTACACAGTACAAAAAGCCCGCGGCGCCATACGCGCCCACCAAACAGCCATACAGAATGCATTATCCTATGCAAAGGGCAAAGCCTACCACATGGCGATTGCCCACGGCGGCGTGCCGGAGCTTGCAGCCCGGTTTGAGGCGCAGCTGTCCGGGCTAATCGGTTTCGCAAAATCCTACGTTCTGACGCAGGTAAGCCCCAATCTCGGTGTACACACAGGTCCTGGGCTCATCGGTATCGGGATACAGCTTCTTTCCTGAAAGGCAATCCATTATGAAAAGGCGTCACTCTTTCAAAAAAGCATTGGCACGACGGCTTCTTGTCGCCGTACTGCTTGCGGTGCAGCTGGCGCTTCTTGTATTCGTGATCCTTTCGGGAAATGCCGCTTCCAAGTGGATCTCCATTGCCCTGTCCCTTATCAGCATTCTCGTTTGCCTGCACGTGATCAGCGCGGAAAGCAGACCCGGATTCAAGATCATCTGGCTGCTGCTCGTGCTCATCTTTCCCGTTTTCGGCGGCCTTTTTTACCTGATCGCCACACGGCAGACGGGCAGCATCTATGCAAAAAAGCATTTCAACAAAATCCGCAGCGAAACGCTCTGCTGTTTTGACCGTGATCCGTTTTTATCCGAACGGGCAAAAGATACCTTCCCCGCTTTGAAACCCATGCTCCACTATCTTGGAACGCATGCAGGCTTTCCCGTTTCCGCCGGCCCGGATACGCGGTATTATCCTTCCGGCGAAACCTTTTTCGCGGCACTCCTTGATGCCCTTGAACAAGCGGAAAAGTATATCTTCCTTGAATATTTCATTATTGAAGAAGGCATTATGTGGGATGCCGTTCTTGATGTGCTCAAACGAAAGGCGGCGGCGGGTCTTGATGTGCGCGTGATGTTTGACGATATGGGGTGTTTTCTTACGCTGCCCCGGGAATATCCCGCGTTTCTCCGTTCCCACGGTATTAAGTGTCATGTGTTCATGCCTTTTCTGCCAATCCTTTCCGTTCTGCACAACAACCGCGACCACCGGAAGATCGCCTCTGTTGACGGAAAAGTCGCCTTTACGGGCGGTGTGAACCTGGCAGATGAATACATTAACGCCCGGAAAAAGCATGGCCGCTGGCGCGATGCCGCCGTGCGTGTCACGGGCAGTGCGGCCTGGAATCTGACGCTTATTTTCCTCACGCTGTGGCGTTTTACCTCCGGAGAGACGGATGATCCCGTTTCCCTGCACCCGGAGCCCACCCCCGCGCCCCATGATGCGCAGGCATTTGTGCAGCCCTATGCGGATGTACCGCTTGATGCGGAAAAGGTGGGTGAGCAGGTTTACCTGCATATCATACAGGCGGCAAGGGACTATCTGTACATCAGTACACCTTATCTGATCATTGATGATACGATGATGCTTGCGCTGACCCTTGCGGCAAAAAGCGGTGTGGATGTGCGCATCCTGACCCCGGAGGTCGGTGACAACAAGTTTGTACACATGACCACCCGTTCCTATTATGGGGAGCTGATCGCCGCAGGGGTAAAGATCTACGAGTATACGGGCGGCTATAACCACGCTAAAACCTTTGCGGCGGATGACAGAGTTGCCACCGTCGGCACGGTAAACCTTGATTACCGCAGCCTGTATCTTCACTATGAATGCGGCACCGTGTTTTACGGCGGTGACATCATTCGGGATATGAAGGAGGATTTCCTCCGCACTGCGGAAGATTCCACCAGGATTATGGAAGAAGACTGTGCCGTATCCGGGCCCATGCAGCTTTTTCAAAGTATCCTGCGCATCTTTGCACCGCTGATGTAGAACCGCATCGTTGACGGAGGCCGGTTTGGGCGGTATAATAAATTATTGCGCGGCTGTGGTGGAACGGCATACACAACGGACTTAAAATCCGTCGGCGAAAGCTTGAGGGTTCAAATCCCTCCAGCCGCACCATAACTGGACACCAGTTTTGATACAATGAGTATCGAAGCGGGTGTCCAGTTTCTTTTTGCAAAACCCCCTATTTACAAGGGCTTTCCTATAC
>SVGX01000019.1 GCA_015056105.1 Clostridiales bacterium
AGAAAAGCTCCGCGAGTATTTCGCAGAGCGTCAGGAACCGGCTGCGCTTGAAAAAACTTCAAGCGCAAGCTAAAAATTTTTGTCGTGTGCTTGACATACGGGTGACGAAGATCATGAAAACGAATTCGTTTCAAGCCTTTCTTTTCCAACAGTACCGAGAACGTGCTGCTGATATAGTCAGGCTTCATTCTTCTGCCTACTCGAAGGTCTCGCTGATGTTCTTGGGGAAGCAGAAGGGATGCTCATGCAGGGAGATCATGAGGTTATCCTTCACGACCTTCTCATAGAACGCTTCCTGCTCGTCGGTCAGGGGAATAATATACTCTTCGAACTCGTTGCCTTCGGCGGCCAGTTCAAATACCTTGTAATCATCGCCCGGGGTCAGATAATCGTAGGACTTGTAGCCTTTGTAGCCGGGCTTAAGCGTCTTTTTCATAAAAAACCTCCTGTAAAAATTTGCTTCTTATTGTTACGGGCACCCTGCCCGCAGGGCACTGTTTGAATTACCAGGTCTCCTTCAGCACGCGGATGGTGTTGCCGCCCATGACCTTCGCGATATCCTCTTCGCTGTAGCCATGCTTCACGAGCCAGCGGAGGATGTTGTAGGAAGCTTCGGTAGCGTTTTCAAGGCCGCGCACATATTCCACTTCCGGGAACTCCTGCTTACCGTCGGGGCCGTTCTTGGTGAAGGCAGCCTTGATGGAAAGGTGGTGTGCGAAGGCATGGTGCAGGCCCACGTGGTCGCCGTAAAGGGTATCGGGACCGAAGGTAACGTGGTCGATGCCGATGAGGTCCTTCACATACTCGAAGTGCTCCATGTAGGATTCAAGGCTGTGCTCCCTGTTCTTTTCGGTGATGGTGGTATGGGGAGCCGCCTCGATGCCGATCACGCCGCCCTTCGCAGCGCAGGCCTTCATGATCTCATCGCTCTTAAGGCGCTTGCTGTTCCAGAGGGCGCGGGCGCCGGTGTGGGAGATGAAAATGGGCTTCTTGGAGCAATCGATGATATCAAGGGTGGTCTTGTCGCCAACATGCGCAGCGTCGATGGTCATGCCGATCTTGTTCATGCGCTCCACGACCTGTGCGCCGAAATAGGTGAGGCCACCGTCGCCGTTTTCCTTAAGACCGCTGCCAAGGCCGTTGGATTCGCTGTAAACAAGGCCCATCAGGCGGACGCCGTAGCCGTAGAGGATATCCACGCGGTCCACTTCGTTTTCAAGGATGGCGGCGCCTTCAATGGTGGTGACCCACGCTACCTTGCCTTCCTTCTTCGCACGGTAGATATCTTCCACAGAAGTGCAGGGAACGACGAAATCCTGGTGTGCAAGGTCGCAGCGGCGCATGCCGATATCGTAAATGATGTCATCCCACTTCCAGCCATGCTTGGAGGTGATGACGCTGCAGCCGTCAAACATGTTATCGAACACGCAGTCCCAGGTGGATTCCGCAAGAGCGCGGAAGGCGGTGAAGCCGCGGGCTTCGCGGGCGTAATCGAAGGTCTCGTTGATTTCGTGGGGATAAAGGATAGGATGATCGTGAAGCGAGATCATGGGATAAGTATCCACGATGTGCTGCGCGAAGGCTTCCTGCTCATCATTCAGAGGAACGATCTCTTCCTTGCCGAAGAAATGGTCTTCCGTGGCAAGCTTAAACACCTTGTAGTCATCGCCGGGAGTCAGATAATCATAGGATTTATAACCTTTGTAGCCGGCTTTCAGCTGTTTTTTCATGCGGTACCTCCTGATGTATTCTGTTTTTTTGATCAGCCGCGCAGTTTAATGGGCAGCGGATAAGCTTTCTTGCTGTGGGATACACCCATGAGCACCATGCTCTCAAGAAGATGCACGGCGGCGGTGAGCGGGTTCACTACGGGGATGCCGATCTCGGCGGAGATCTCCTTATCGATCTGCGCAAAGGCAAGGGACATGCAGCCGAGGGTGATGCAGTCTGCCTTATCGATATCGCGGGCCTTGATGGCCTCTTCAAGGGTGCGTTCCTTGGCGATGTTGGGGTTGCGGTTGATGTCGAGCACGGTGATATCCGTGGAGCGGAGAGAGGCAAGCTTGTCCTTCAGGCCGCACTTCACGACCAGCTCTTCCGTGGTGCCGATCATCTCTTCAAGGGGCGTGATGATGCTGAACTTCCTGCCCAGCATGCTGCACATCGCATAGGAAGCCTGTGCGGGACCGATGACGGGGATCTTCACCATTTCACGGGCGCCGTCCACACCGGGATCGCCGGCACAGCCCACGATGACGCCGTCATAGCCGGCCTTTTCGGCTTCCGCCACGGCCTTGATAACGCCGGGGATAGCCTGATACTCATCGCACATGGATTCGATGGAAGCAGGGCCGGTGGGCACATAGGAAATATCGATGGTAGTGCCCGGCTGGGCAATGGACTGCAAAATGGCGCCGCGGCGCTCCATTTCCTTCACACCAAGGCCGATCTCCACATTTCCCGGCAGCAGATAAAGAAGTTTCATCTTTTCAATTCATCCTTTCTTGCAAAATGGTTTTGTTTAGCTTGTTTTCATTCGGTACAATTCAAAAACAACAGGGATCAAACCTGAATTCCAAATGAACGAAAATACCCGTTCCTCTTTTTGTTATTCCATTCACACATTTTGCTGGCTGATATTCATTTTATTTGTCTATAATTATATATAGTTTAATGGATAACCGCCTTTTGCTGATAATGCCAAATAGGCAAATGGTTTTGCGTAAATTGCAATACTCGCTTGTGGGAAGCTGCATATGTGCCCTTGAAAGAAAAACAAATAATATATTATAATAGAAAAAGCACATCGAACGGAGGCATATCATGCAACACGAAACCACGGATTTTACCATTAACGATGCATATTCCGCCTATGCAAAGCTGCGCACAAGGCGATCCTGCCGTTCGTTTACGGATAAGCCCATCGATGATGCGCTGCTCAAAGAGATCATCAAAACCGGACTCAGCGCCCCGACAGGCGGCAATCTGCAGCCCTTTTCCATCATCGTGGTTAAAGATCCGGCCAAAAAAGCCGTGCTTGCGGAGGTCTGCGGTCAGGGCTTTATCGCCAAAGCTGCGGTAAACCTTGTATTCGTCATGGATTGGCACAGGCTTCGCACTTATACCCGCGCAAAAAAAGCACCCTTTGTGGCAAACAGGGTGCTGAACCACAATATCATCGCCTATGCGGACATCATGTGTGCCGCGCAGCTGATCGAATCCGCCGCCACGCTGGCAGGTATCGGCGTGTGTATGATCGGCAACATCATGGGAAGCGGCGAGCGGGTCGGCAGCCTTCTCAATCTGCCCATGGAGACCTATCCCATCCTGATGCTTTCCCTCGGCTATCCCGCCAATGTGACGGACAAGCGCGCACCGAAGCTTCCTTCCGATGTGCTTGTATTTGAAGAGGAATACCCCACCTTTGATGAAGAAACGCTGCTTGCCGCTTACGATAAAAAGTATTCCGGCATGACCGCTCCTCTGCCGCAGGATGAGACAAAACGTGCGGAGACCCTCGCAGCGCTCAAGGAATCCTACCTTACCTCATACAGCAAGAAAGAAACGGAAGAGATCCTCGAAGAGATCGAAGCCGCCGGCGTAATGAACGAGATGCAGCGCCGTTTCGGCATCCACTACGGCGCGGCAGGCATGTTGAAGAAACAGGAAGCCTTCTTCTCCGATATGGCCAAACGGAATATCATTTTTGGCCCCATGGCGGAGGGAAAGGAGCTCAAATGAACATACAGCAGCTGAAGCTTTTCAGCGATGTGGTGCAGTATGGCTCTGTCAACAAAGCGGCACAGGTGAATTACATCTCCCCCTCCACACTGAGCCGCTCCATCCAGGAGCTTGAAAGAAGCACAAACACCGTTCTCTTTCAGCGCAGCTATTCCGGTATGAAACTGACACAGCAGGGCGAAGAGTTTTTCGTGATGGTGCAGCCCATCCTGCACGACATCCAGCAGCTGGAAGATACCTATTTCAATGAAGAAAACAACGACCTTCTTCGTTTGACGGTATGCGTGCAGCAAAACAGCATCGCCATGCAGAGCATCATTGAGTTTTACAATACCTATGCAGCACAAAAGCAGCATATCGACATTGTGATCCCGGCCTACAGTTCCTTTAACGAAACCATTGACAACATGATCAAAAAGCATTTCATGCTGGGCGTTGTGCAGTACAACAGCATGGAAGAAGACGATGTATTGGATATTTTCAACCGCAAGCGGCTTGAGGTGCTGTGCCGAAAAAGCACGCCCGTACATGTGGTGATCAACACAAATCATCCCCTTGCATCGCGGGAAACCCTTACCCTTGAAGACCTTGAACCCTACCCCCGCCTTTCCTATCTGAACACTTCTGTTCCGGATATCAACTACCATACGGATACCAACAACTATTCCTATATGAAGACGGCAAGGCGCATCCTCATCAAGGAGCGGGCGCAGCTGACGGATCTTGTCTCCTATACCGATGCCTATTTCCTCGGCACCAGCGCATGCGCTCTCACCGCAGACAATCCTCGTTTGCGGTTCATTCCCCTCAAAGGCATGAGCAACGAACCGGTAACGGTGCTGCTCGGCTACCAGAACCACACGCTGAACCTGAACGCCCAGCGTTTTCTCGACATCTTCAAACGGGCAACGGAAGAAATGTGAAAAAGGCAAACATAACAAAAACATCCGCACGGAAATCCGTGCGGATGTTTTTTATCGGCCGTATCAGCCCATTTTCTTTTTGATGTCGCTCAAGCGGTTGAGCGCCTCGTAAAGGGTCTCATCCTTTTTTGCGAAATGTACGCGGACGATATCGTTCACATCCTCCATAAAGAAGGAGGTGCCGGGAACGCAGGCCACGCCGACCTTGCGCGCCATTTCTTCGCAGAATTCCACATCCGTCTGGCCGCTCTTGAGGAACTTTCCAATATTCGCAAGCACAAAGTATGCACCCTGCGGATCGGTATATTCAATGCCGATATCATCAAGGCCTTTGGTAAAAAGCTGCTTCATATGGGCATAGTGGGCGCCGAACTCATCATAATAGCTATCCGGCATTTCAAGGCCCACAACAGCGGCTTCCATCAGCACGGAAGGCGCGCCCACGGTGTTGAAATCATGATACTGCTTGATCTTTTCCATGATCGGCTCCGGCGCAATGGCATAGCCGAGACGCCAGCCGGTGATGGAATAGGTCTTGGAGAGGGAGCTGCAGGAGATCGTCCTTTCCCACATGCCGGGCAGGCTGTTCATATAAACATGCTTGTGGGGGGCATAGATGATATGTTCATACACCTCATCCATGATGACATAGGTGTCATAGCGGATGGCGAGATCCGCGATGAACCTAAGTTCCTCTTCCGTGAACACCTTGCCGCTCGGGTTGGAAGGATTGCAGATCAGGATCGCCTTTGCACCCTGTTTGAAAGCGTCTTCCAGCACCGCGGGATCAAAGTTGAAGGTGGGCGGCACCAGCGGCACAAAGATGGGTTCGCAGTCCGCAAAGATAGCCTGTGCCCTGTAGTTCTCAAAATAGGGCGAGAACATGATGATCTTATCGCCGGGGTTTGTCAGGGCGAAGATGGTATCCACCATGGCTTCGGTGGAACCGATGGTCACCACGACTTCCTTGTTGGGATCGATGGTACGGCCCATGAAGCGGCCGCACTTCCTTGCAAGGGCAGCGCGGAAGTTGGGGGCACCCATGGTAATGGGATACTGATGCGGGCCAAGGTGACTGACTTCCTCAAGTCTGTCCATCATGGCTTTGGGCGGATCGAAATCCGGGAAGCCCTGCGCCAGGTTGATGGCACCGCAATCAATGGCGATGCGGGTCATCCTGCGGATGACGGAATCGGTAAAATGTCTGCATTTTCTGCTCATTTCCTGCATAATGCATGTGCCTCGCTTTACAAAAAAATCTTATTTCAGGCCCAGCTCTTCCGCGGTGGCGGGCTTCATGCCGTGGGCGGCAAGCAGCGCTTTGAATTTTTCTTCCTCGCCGATGCGGAACACCATATACGCCTTGCCGTCCACATGGGTGAAAAGGGAGTACATATACTCGATGTCGATATTGCCTTCCGCAAGAACGGCAAGCACCGGGGCAAGGCCGCCAGGCACATCGGGCACCGCCACCGCCACAACGGGCGTCATGGAAAGAATGTATTCCTTTTCAAGGAGGATCTTCGTTGCCCGGGCGGCATCATCCACGATCATGCGGAGAATGCCGTAATCCGCCGTTTCCGCAATGGAGATCGCACGAAGATCGATCTTGTTTTCCGCAAGCACTGCGGTGATCTCCGCCAGCTGGCCGGCACGGTTTTCAAGAAAAACGGAAATCTGATGAACGCTCATTTTCTGCCTCCTTAGATCTTGCGCTTATCGATGATGCGGACTGCCTTGCCTTCGCTTCTTGCGATGGTCTTGGGCGCCACAAGTTTGACCTTTGCATAGATACCAAGCATGGTCTTAAGGGCAGCAACAAGCTGCTTTTCCATCTCGGTGATCTTGCCGAGGGTATCGGAGAAGTTCTCCGGCGTCATTTCCACCATGACCTCAAGGGTATCGGAATTGTTCACGCGGTCCACGATGATCTGGTAGTTTGCCGGATAGCCCTGCTCAAGGAGCACGGTCTCGATCTGGGAGGGGAACACGTTCACGCCCTTGACGATAAGCATATCATCGCTGCGGCCCATGGGCTTGGACATCTTCACATGGGTGCGGCCGCAGGAACAGGGCTTGCGGCTCAAAACGCAGATATCACGGGTGCGGTAGCGAAGCAGCGGGAAGGCTTCCTTGGTGATGGAGGTAAATACGAGTTCACCCTTTTCACCTTCGGGCAGCACCTCACCGGTCTTCGGGTCGATGATCTCCGCAATGAAATGGTCTTCATTGATGTGCATGCCGGTCTGCTCTTCGCACTCGAAGCTGACGCCGGGGCCGGAGGTCTCGGTCAGGCCGTAGATGTCGTATGCCTTGATGTTGAGGTTCTTTTCGATATCGCGGCGCATCTCTTCGCTCCAGGCTTCGGCGCCGAAAATGCCGGCCTTGAGCTTGATCTGATCCTGAAGCCCGCGCTCATGGATGGATTCCGCCAAATATGCCGCATAGGAAGGTGTGCAGCAAAGGATGGTGGAGCCAAGATCCGTCATAAACTGCAGCTGACGATCCGTATTGCCGGAGGACATGGGCAGCGTCAGACAGCCTACCTTGTGGCTTCCGCCGTTCAGGCCCGGGCCGCCGGTGAAAAGGCCGTAACCGTAGGAAACATGGCACACATCATCCTTGGTGCCGCCCGCCGCCACGATGGCACGGGCGCAGCAATCTTCCCAAAGGTCGATATCATGCTGGGTGTAAAACGCCACAACGCGCCTGCCGGTGGTGCCGGAAGTGGACTGGATGCGCACACAATCAGAAACGGGTTTTGCGAGAAGGCCGTAGGGATACGCTTCCCTCAGGTCATCCTTTGTCAGAAAGGGCAGCTTGTGAAGATCCTTCACGCCCGTGATATCATCGGGGCAAACGCCCTTTTCTTCCATTTTTTTGCGGTAATAGGGCACGTTTTCCCACACATGCTTCACCTGCTTGACCAGGCGCTCGTTTTGCCAGGCAAGAATTTGCTCCCGCGAGGCGGTTTCAATTTCCGGTTGATAATAGTTCGCCATTGGTTCATTTCTCCTTTGGAATGAAAAATGATGATCAGGAATCCCTGCCGAGGGCAAAGGCTTTCCTGTTCAGTTCAAGGAACTTTGCGGGAACGCTCTTCTCGATCGCTTCCTGCCACTCCGCTTCGGTGAAGTCAAAGTAGTTGGAAAGCTTTCCCATGAGAACAAGGTTCACTGCTTTGGCGCTGCCGGCCTTCTCCGCAAGGGAAAGGGCATCGATGGCATCCACATCAAGGCCCGCGGCCACCATCTTTTCCGCAAGGTTTTCAGGATACTCCGCCGCGCCGGTAATGACGGGCATGGGGGCGATCTCCTGCGTGTTGGTCACGATGCGGCCGCCTTTTTTGAGGTATTCCGTCCAGCGGGCAGCTTCAAGAAGTTCAAAGGAAACGATAAAATCCGCCTCGCCTTTATCGATAATGGGCGAATAGACCTTTTCCCCATAGCGCACATAGGTCACAACGCTGCCGCCGCGCTGGCTCATGCCGTGCACTTCGGATACCTTGACATCATAGCCCTTATCAAGAAGGAGCCTGCCGAGAAGCTTCGACGCAAGAAGACTGCCCTGTCCGCCTACGCCGACGATCATGATGTTCTTTGTCATGTTCATGCCTCCTCTCCCACAAGGGCGCCGAATTTACACAGCTGCATGCACACGCCGCAGCCGGTGCAAAGGGTATTGTCGATGCGTGCCTTGCCATCCTTCATGCTGATGGCGGGGCAGCCGATCTTCATGCACATCCTGCAGCCGCGGCACTTTTCCGCATCCACCGCAAGGGGATTTTTGTGCTTCACATACTTCAGGAGCGCACAGGGGCGGCGGGAAATGATCACGGAGGGTTCATCCGCCACAAGTTCTTCCTTGAGGGCAGCATCGCACTCTGCAAGGTTATAGGGATCCACTACCCGCACCCTGCGGATGCCGATGGCGCGGCAGAGGGTTTCAAGGTCGATCTTCGCAGCGGGATCGCCCTTCAGGTTGAAGCCCGTGGTGGGGTTCTGCTGGTGGCCGGTCATGCCGGTGATGGAATTATCGAGGATGATGACCGTGGAGTTGGATTCGTTATAGGCAGTATTGACAAGGCCCGTTATGCCGGAGTGCATAAAGGTGGAATCGCCGATCACCGCCACGGATCGGCCGCAGCTTTCTCCCCCGTTGGCTTTGTTAAAGCCGTGCAGGTTCGGAATGGAAGCGCCCATGCACACGGTGGTATCGATGGCCGCAAGGGGCGGAACCGCACCAAGGGTATAGCAGCCGATATCGCCCATAACGGTAACGTGATTCTTTGCGAGGGTATAGAACAGGCCCCTGTGCGGACAGCCCGCGCACATGACCGGCGGACGGTTCGGGATATTCTCATCGAGCTTGATGCCCGCTTCCGGCGCGAAGCCCAGTTTTTCCGCCACGATATTCTGGGAAAGCTCATCGATCATGGGGAAAGCATCCTTGCCCGCAGGGTCAAGGCCAAGCTGGCGGCAGTGGTTTTCGATAAAGCCCTCAAGCTCCTCCACCACCACAAGCTTTTTGACGGAAGCCGCAAAATCGCGGATCTTCTTTTCGGGCATCGGCCACGCCATGCCAAGCTTGAGCACGGGATATTTGTTGCCGCAGACTTCCTTGACATATTGGTAGCTTGTGCTGGCGGTGATAATGCCGATTTCATCGCACTCGCCCGCTTCCACCCTGTTCAGAGGAGAGGTTTCCGCATATTCCACGAGGGCAGCGGTACGCGCTTCCACGATGGGATGACGCTTTTTGGCGTTGCCCGGCATCATGATATACTTCTGGGGCGTTTTTTCGTATGTTTTGGCACATTCTACGCGCTCGCCCGGCTCCACCACGCTCTGGGAATGGGAAACGCGGGTGCACATCTTCAAAAAGACGGGCGTATCAAAAGCTTCGGAGATCTCGTAAGCGGTCTTTGCAAAAGCAAGGGCTTCCCCACTGTCCGCAGGTTCCAGCATGGGTACCTTTGCCGCCCGGGCATAGTGCCGGGAATCCTGCTCATTCTGGGAGCTGTGCATGCCCGCATCGTCCGCAACGCCGATGACCATGCCGCCGTTGACGCCGGTATAGGCGATGGTAAAAAGCGGATCCGCCGCCACGTTCAGGCCAACGTGCTTCATGCCGCAGAAGCTGCGCTTTCCCGCAAGGGATGCACCGAAAGCGGATTCCATGGCGACCTTTTCGTTGGGGGCCCATTCCGCATAGATCTCTTCATACGCGGCGGCAGCTTCCGTGATTTCCGTGCTGGGAGTTCCGGGGTAGCTTGATACAAATGAACAGCCGGCTTCATAAAGGCCGCGTGCCACGGCTTCGTTGCCAAGCATCAGACGTTTCATAAAACAACATTCTCCCTAAAAAAATTACATCTATTATAGCGCGGTTTTGCAATGCAAACAACAGCTATTTTCCCATTATTGCTCCGTTTCCCCCGAAGGGCCGATGGAATCGGTCACAGCGACGGTAACGGTGCGCGCATAGCAGGAAAAGACATGTTCCACATGGTCCGCATCCGGTTTTTTCGTAAAGGCGCTCACAAGGGGAACAATCACAAGGCTCATGAGCATCACGAATGCGCCGCAGTTGATGGGCGACTGCAGGAGCGCCGGGAACAGGGGCTTGAAAAACATATTCAGAAGCATCACGCCCACGCCAAAGGCAAAGCTGACCCAAACGGAAGCAACGCTCACCCGCTTCATGTAGAGGCCCCACAGGTACGGCCCGAGGAAGGCGCCCGCCATCGCGCCCCAGGAAAGGCCCATCAGCTGCGCGATAAAGGCGATATTAAAGCGGTACTGCACGATGGCAAGGATACCGGAAAGCACGATGAAAATCAGGATAAAAACGCGGATATTCTTCACTTTGAAGGATTCATCCGCAGCGGTCTTCTTTTTCGGCGCAAGAAGATCGAGTGTCAGCGTGGAGCTCGCCGTCAGCACCAGGGAGGAAAGAGTGGACATGGATGCAGAAAGCACCAGCACCACCACAAGGCCCATCAGCACCAGAGGAAAGGGTTCGAACATTTTGGGGATGATGGCATCGTAGCCTTCCGCCGCCACATTCACCTTGTCGGAAAGAAGCCTGCCAAAGCCGCCAAGGAAGTAGCAGCCGCCTGCCACCACGATGGCGAAGAGGGTGGAGATCACCGTGCCTTTGACGATGGCAGATTCATTCTTGATGGCGTAGAACTTCTGCGTCATCTGCGGAAGGCTCCAGGTGCCGAGGGAAGTCAGGATCACAACGCCGAGAAGGTTGATGGGATCCGGTCCAAAGAAGGATGTGAATGCGCCCGGGGCGGTGGAAACGGAAGTATCCATTACCTCCGCAAGGGACTGCATGGCAGCGCCGAGACCGCCGAACTGGTCAAGGGATGCCCAAAGGATCGCCGCGATGCCAAAGAGCATGATGATGCCCTGAATGAAATCGTTGATCACGGTGGCCATGTAGCCGCCCGCCACCACATACACGGCTGTCAATACCGTCATGAGAATGATGCAGACGGTGTAGTCGATATTGAACGCCATCGCAAACAGGCGGGAAAGGCCGTTGTAAAGGGATGCCGCATAGGGAATAAGAAACAGGAACACGATCAGCGCCGCGCCGGTGCGAAGGGCGGGGGCGTTATACCGCTTGTGGAAGAAATCCGGCATAGTGGAGCTGCTGAGGTGCTGCGTCATCACGCGGGTGCGGCGGCCGAGGATCGTCCAGGCAAGGTAGGAACCGATAATGGCGTTGCCAAGGCCGATCCAGGTGGAGGAAATGCCGTATTTCCAGCCGAACTGTCCGGAGTAGCCCACAAGGATAACGGCAGAAAAATAGGAAGTGCCGTAAGCGAAGGCGGTAAGCCAGGGGCCTACCGAGCGGCCGCCGAGAACAAAGCTATCAACGCTGTTTGAATGTTTGCGGCAATAGATGCCGACACCTACCATCAACCCAAAGAATACAACAAGCATCAGAATTTTCGTAGCCATTTGCTTTCAAAGACGGCTTTCATCGTCGCCTTTGAGACACCTCCTTTTCTTTCAAAATTGTAATACAGGGATCTATTTACCGCATTATGCGGTGGTCTGCGCTTCCACGAGCCTTGCGCTCGAGTACCGCTCTCTCAGTACCGGCTTTTCGATCTTGCCGGTGGGATTGCGGGGAACATCCGCGAAGATGACCTTGCGGGGGCGCTTGTAACGGGGCAGCTCTTCGCAGAAAGCGTCAAGCTCTTCTTCCGTCAGCGTCATGCCTTCCTTTGTTTCGATGATCGCTGCGGCGATCTCGCCAAGGCGGGGGTCGGGAAGGCCGATGACCGCCACGTCCTTGATCTTGTCATGCCTGCGCAGAAAGTCCTCGATCTGCACGGGATAAAGGTTCTCACCGCCGGAGATGATAACATCCTTTTTGCGGTCCACAAGGTAGATAAAGCCGTCTTCATCCCTTCGGGCCATATCCCCCGTGAAAAGCCAGCCATCCTTCAGTACCTCTTGTGTGGCTTCCGGATTCTTGTAGTAGCAGAGCATCACGCCCGGGCCCTGCACGATCAGCTCGCCCACCTCGCCCTCCGGCACATCCACGCCGTGCTCATCCACGATGCGTGCCGCCCAGTTATAGCCGGGCTTGCCGATGGCACCCACCTTTTCAATGTTGTCCACGCCAAGGTGTACGCAGCCGGGGCCGGTGGATTCGCTCAGGCCGTAGTTGGTATCGTATTTGTGGTGAGGAAATACCTTCTTCCAACGGCGGATGAGGCTCGGCGGCACGGGCTGCGCGCCGATATGCATCAGCCGCCACTGATCAAGCAGGTAATGGTCAAGGTTCACCCTGCCGTCATCAATGGCATCAAGAAGATCCTGCGCCCACGGCACCAGCAGCCACACGATGGTGCAGCGCTCTTCCGTTACTGCGCGGCAGATCCATTCCGGCTTCACGCCGCGAAGGAGCACTGCCTTGCTGCCCGCAAAGAGACTGCCGAACCAGTGCATCTTTGCGCCGGTATGGTAAAGGGGCGGAATGCAGAGGAACACATCCTCCCTTGTCTGACCGTGGTGCTTTTGTTCCGCTTCCGAAGCGCTCATGATCGCCCTGTGGTTGTGAAGGATGGCCTTCGGGAAACCCGTGGTGCCGGATGAGAAGTAGATGGCGGCATCATCTTCCGGCAGGAGCGGGACGGGCGGCGCTTCAAAGGAACAGAAGGCTGCCCTTTCCCAGCAGGGCTCGGAAAAATCGGGAGCGTTCTGCCCCACATAGAAGAAGGTGTGCACCCGCTTTTTCAGCCTTTCCGCAATGGGAGCAAGACGGCTGATAAAGGCGCTGCCAAACACCAGCACTTCCACATCCGCAAGATCAAGGCAGTATTCGATCTCATCGCCGGAATAACGGAAATTGAGCGGCACGGCGATACAGCCGGCTTTCAGGATGCCGAAATATACGGGCAGCCATTCGATGCAGTTCATCATGAGAATGCCGACCTTCGCACCCTTTTTGATGCCGCGGCTCAGAAGCAGGTTGCCGAAACGGTTGGCCCGCCTGTCAAAATCGCCCCAGGTGAGTTCCCGGCGATAGGGCATATCCGGGGTGCTGCTTTCAACAAGGCTGAATTCGCGCCATGTGACAGCCTTATCCCTCTCTTCGGAAGGATTCAGCTCCACAAGACTGACTTCGCTGCCGTAAAGGCGCGCGTTTCGTTCCAACAGTTCCGTAATGACCATGTATTGACCTCCCCGGCAGTTTTTCTGCCGTTTTTTTAATAAAAAGCCCTCCGCACAAATGTGCAGAGGGCGAATTACCGCGGTACCACCTCAGTTTTGCCGCAAAAAGCGGCCTCAACGGAATACAGACATATCCCCCGCGCTGTAACGGGCGCGCCCCGTCATTGCCTACTTTTGGAAGCCCTGTTCGGCAAGCCGCTCAGAAAGGTATTCGGCGATCGCTTCCCCGCTGCCTCGCACCACCCGGCAGCTCTCTTGCAGGAACATCGAACGCTTACTTGGTTTCTTCAACGCATTTTCGATTTCTTTGGTACTTTACCAAGTTTTGCGGCGGATGTCAAGAGCAAATTCCAGGATAATATATAATTTTGTATACTATTTTTCTTTTTCTCTCCATTCCACCGCTTTTTTGCAAAGCTGTTCCGCCAGCACATCCCGGTTCTGCGGTGTCAGCGTGTATACTTCCGCCTTCGGGTGAGCGCGTACTTCCTTTAAAAAGCCGATATCCTGCCGCGCCTTTACCGCCGCGATCACGGGAATATCCCCATCGAGTGCGGAAAACACAGCTTTTTTGAATATTTCCGCATCCTTTTCCATAAAGCCAAGCTCATCCATGATGATCACGCCGCCCGGCTGCGCCTCGGCGATATACGCTGCGCCAAGGGTGTCAAACACCGCGCTGTTCGCATCGTGCCGGCTGCCGTCACAGATGCCGATACGGTTTTCGGGTCCTGAGGCATAGTCCTCCCGGCAGTCCGATGCCCGATGGATATAGATAGGATGAACCCCCTCTGCATCCGCTTTCTCCCGCACCGTACGAAAGCCGTAAACGGGGCGGCCGAGCGCCTTCTGCAGGGACTTGATCAGGGTACTTTTTCCTGCGCCCCGTTCGCCTGCGATCAGAATGTGCCGTTTCAAATATGCTTGCCTCCCGTCCTTTTTGCACGTTCCAATATCAGTTCCGCCGCGATGCTGACGGCGATCTCCGCCGGCGTTTCCGCACCGATCGAAAGACCGATGGGCGAATGGATCCTTCCGATATCCGCTTCCGAAAAGCCCTCCCTGCGCAGCTGTTCATTCGCGGCAGCCGCCTTGCGGCGGCTGCCGATCACGCCGATATAGCAGGCTTTTGTTCTGAGCACCTGCCGCAGCACTTCATAATCCCCCTGATGTCCCCTGGTCAGGATGACGATGCTGTCCCGCTCTCCGGGCGCGATGCGGGAAAGCACCGCACCGTAGGGCGCAAGGATCACATCCTTCGCAGCGGGAAACAGCGTTCTTTGGGCAAACGCTTCCCTGTCCTCATAAACGAAAACGGAAAAATCCACCCGGGCGAGCGTTTCCGCAAGCTGCTGCGAAACATGGCCGCCGCCGAAGACGAACACCCGCTCACCCCGGCTGAGAGGTTCCGCATAGTATGCTCCGTTCCGCTTCGGGCGGCTACCGAAAAGATGTGCGACCACCGCCGCTTCGGGACCTGTGCCGAGAAGGCGTTCCCATTTTGTATAGATACCGATGGGCGTATTCTCCCCCTCCACACCTGTCACAAGCCATGTTTCCTCCGGCACATCCGCCATTTCAGCAGCCTTTTCAAACAGCGATGCCGCCGCTTCTCCCGCAGGGATAAAACCGATGTGCACCATAACATCCCCGCCGCAGATCATGCCGATATCCGCCGCCGCATCCGGCGTCAGGTGAAATGTTTCCACCGCAGAGCGCCGCTTTGCGAGCGTTTTTGCCGCAAGCGCTGCACAGTGATATTCAAGTGCGCCGCCGCCCACCGTGCCTACAGTGCTGCCCTCCTCAAACACCGCCATCTTTGCGCCGCTGCCCCGCGGTGCGGAACCGTGGTCTTCGATGATGGTGCAAATTGCCGCATCCTTTCCCTCGGAAAGGGCGCTGCGCAGTGCGAAAAGAACCTGTTTCAAAGGATGGTCCCCCTTTATTCCTGCAGTTTGCCGAGAGAGGATGCCGTTAGCGCTTCGAACTCCTCCCGGGTCAGTTCGCTGTGATAAAACAGGCGGAAATATTCCGCAGCGGCACCGTAAAAATCGCCTTCATATACTTCCGGATAAAGAAGTGCCGCAAGCCACTGCATGCCGAGATACCTTTGCACGGATGGCGGAAAGCTGAGCCAGTTATAGGGCCCTTCGGGCACTTCATAATACGTGCCCGCTGCAACGGCACGCAGCTGCTGCCAAAGTGGATCTTCCGCCGCGGAAGCAAATACGCTGCCCGGAGAAAAGAGGATCACATCCGGATCCCAGAGAAGCAGCTGCTCCATGTCCACTTCGTTTCCGGTGCCCCGGCTTGCGGGCGAATCCACCACCGCCCTGTTATCGGAAAGAAGATCTATCACTTCCGAATGGTAGCTACCCTGTGTGATCACATGAAGGCCCGCATCCCCAAGGCAGTAAAGAAGGCTTTTCTTTTCCACCTTTTCGGAAAGGGCTTTCGTATCCGCATATACCCTTTCACAATAGGAAGCAAGGTTCGCCGCTTCTTCTTCCATGCCAAGAAGGTCGCCGAGCATGCGGTAGCCTTCGCCCATGGTATCCGTGTTGACACCGATATGCACAAAGGGGATGCCCGTCTGCTCGCTGAGGGCGTCAAGCTCCGCACCCACATCGCCTTTTGTCTCTCCCACATCGATCACGATATTCGCGCCGCTTGCAAGCAGCGCTTCCGGATCGAAATCACCCTTGCCGCCGTAAAGCTGTCCGAGCACCGGCAGGTCACGGTATGCTTCGCCGATAAAAGGGAGCGCAGTATCATCCCACGGGACGGAAAGGCCCGCAAGCCGCTCCGGGCAGAGGGCGAACAGTACGATCTGTGCAAAGGGGCCGGAAACCGCGACTTTACCAACGGTTTGGGGCACCTCCACTTCCCTTCCCACGGAATCTGTAAAAATGCGGGTGTTTTTGCCGTTTTTTATATCCGTACCGCAGGCGGAACAGGAAAAGACAAGACCCGCCGCAAGCAGCAGCGCAGCGATCCGTTTCATTTTATTCAGAAGCCCTTCCCCCTTTCTTCAGCCGGGTTTGGTTTGATTCTGTTTTCCCATTCACATTGTATGTGTCGGGAATATCTTTCGCATCGAGTATAATCATGCCTAAAGGGCGCACGGAGGGAAGATAATACGGGAAGCGGCCTGAGCCCGTCTTTGTCAGCCGGTTCATGACCTCCTGCCCCGTATAGTTCAGCCCTTTTTCGCCATAGATACGGAAAAAGCGCTGCGCATCCTGCAATGTGGAAAAGGGCTGCCCCATGTCCACGGTGAATGTTTCCGTTTCAAAGGGGATCCTCCGCTTTTTCAGCTCCGCTGCGGCATCCTGAAAGGAAAGCCTGGTATGGGAAGCTTCCGCAATGCTGAAGCGCCGTCCGCCATGGGCACGTTTGATCAAGAATGCCTTGCCGCTGCATTGGTTTTTTACCGCAAAAAGCGTTTCTTCCACCTTTCCGAAAAAGCAGAACACCATGGCGTCATAAGGCGTTTCCGGCTGCATGGCAAAAAGGTCGTCCCGCTGCGGCAGCACATTTTCAAAGCCCCGGCGCTTTGCAAGATAACACAGTACATCAAAGGCGACAGCATCCTGTTCCACCGCCGTCACATGAGCGCAATGGGGCGCAAGGGCAAAGCTCACAAAGCCAAGGCCCGCCCCCGCATCGCATACACGGTCATTCTGCCCGATATGGGGAATGATATGGGATGCGATCAGCGCATCAAAGCCCACTTCCTCCGCCGCATCGATACGGTAGCGGATAGCGTCTACATTCCATTCAAACACAGTTTTCTCTGCCTTTCTTCCCCGGCACGATAAAAAGGCCGGTTTCCGTTTCGATCAGCGCCGTTTTGACACCGTAAAGCCTTTCAAGCAGCGCGGGTGTCATCACATCCCGCGGTGTGCCGCAGGCGGCTGCCTGCCCGCCGTGCAGCGCCAGCACCCTGTCCGCATAGGAGAGGGCATGCTGTGGGTTATGGGTAGACAGCATGATACTGTATCCCCGGTCCGCAAGGGCACGCACCCGTTCCAGCACACGCGCCTGGTTACCGTAATCAAGGCTTGATGTGGGTTCATCCATCATAAGCGTCGCCGCCCGCTGCGCCAGCGCCCGGGCGATGAGCACAAGCTGCTGCTCGCCGCCCGAAAGCCTTGATACCGTTTTTTTTGCAAGATGGCGTATCCCCACAGCTTCCATAGCCTCCATTGCGGAAGCATGCTGTTCCCTGCCCGGCAGGGCAAGTGGAGAAACAGAATGGGCCGTTCCCATCAGCACCGTTTCTTCCACCGAATAGGGAAAGGCATGGGCATGTACCTGCGGGATATAGGCGATGCGCGCCGCGCGGGCGCGGGGCGAAAGGGAGCGCGCATCCTGCCCATCCAGTGTCACGCTGCCCCGATATCCGCTTTCAATGCCGAGGATACAGCGAAACAAGGTGCTTTTTCCCGCACCGTTCGGTCCGAGCACCGCAAGCAGTTCTCCTTTTCCAAGGTGAAAACTGACATCCTTGAGAACAGGCGCCGCATCATAAGCAAAATACAGTTTTGAAACTTCAATGCTCACAGCGTTTTCTCCCTTTGCAGCAAAAGATGAATAAAGAAAGGAGCGCCCACAAAGGCTGTTAGAATACCGATGGGGATCTCTACCGCAAGCAGGTTGCGGGAGAGATTATCCGCAACGAGCAGAAACGCCGCCCCAAGCAGCATGGATGCCGGCAAAAGCTGTCTAAAGTTGCTGCCCACGAGCCGCCTTGCAAAATGCGGGATCACGAGCCCTACCCAGCCGATCAGACCGGAAACGGAGATGCCCGCAGCGGTAATAAGCGTTGCGGAAACGATCACCGCCAGGCGGAGAAGATTCGTATTCACACCAAGGGAGCGGGCTTCTTCCTCCCCAAAGGTAAGGATGTTGATGCGCCAGCGAAGAAGAAGCAGCACAGCGGTGCCGATCAGCATCGGCACCGCTGCCGCTGCAAGATCGCTGAGCCGTATGCCGGAAAGGCTGCCCATCAGCCAATAGGTGATGGCAGGCAGCCGATCGTTCGGATCCGCCACAAGCTTTATATAGGAAGTGCCCGCAGAAAACAGCGAGCTCAGCATGATGCCGCCAAGTATCAGGCTCATAACCCGGCTTCCCTGCGCGCGCAGGGAAATAAGGTAAACAAGAACCACCGTAAGAAGGCTCATCACAAAGGCAAGAAGCGTAATGCTCCGGGCGGATGCCCCGAGAAGAATGGCAAGCGCCGCGCCAAAGCCCGCACCGGAGGATGCGCCAAGCACATCCGGCGATGCCATGGGATTTTGAAACACGCCCTGATAGGCTGCCCCGGCAGCTCCGAGACATGCGCCCACCATAGCCGCCGCAAGGATGCGGGGCAGACGGATGTTGATGACCACCGCTTCCGTCTGTTCTGCCCAGGGCTTTGTTTCCGGCAGGAACGATGCCCCTTCGCCGAAAAGGGCTGTCGCCATTTTTTCAATGTGTTCAAGTAATCGCCGCACAAGGATCCGCACCGTATCGGAAAGGGAGACACTGTAGCGTCCAAACAGAAAGGATGCGGTAAACACAGCAGCAAGCAGCAGCGCAAGCAGCAGCAATGTGCGTTTTGTATGATCTTTGGAAAACGTATTTTCTTTCATGATGTATACCGTTGTTTTTTTTAAAGGATAACGTTATAATGAAATTATAGCAAATCGGTTTTTTCATGTAAAGCGTTATCCACAGAAAAGAATAACGACGAACTGTGCATGGAGGTGTTGTCTGTGCCGTTTGCCCTTCCCTTTTCCCTGCCGCAGGTGGTTTCCATCATTGGCGGCGGCGGTAAAACGACACTTTTATTCCTTTTGGGGCGATCGCTCGCAGAAAGCGGCGCGTCCGTTCTGCTGACCACCACCACCCATCTCGGCTTTCCGCCGCCGGATGGAGTTTCGTTCCTTTCCCCCGTCTCTTTTGATGCGCTTTCCGCCGTCGCGCAAAAGGGAAAAGCCATCCTTGCCGCCTACCCTGCTGAAGGGGGCAAGCTGCAGGGGATCAGCACGGCATGGCTTCCCGCCTGCACGGGTGTTTTTGACTATATCCTGATCGAAGCGGACGGATCGCGCAATCTGCCCCTTAAATGGCACCACGGTCACGAGCCCTGCGTTCCGCCCGAAACGGAGCTGCTCGTTCAGCTGTCCGGACTTTCTGCCCTCGGCCGCCCCGCATCGGAAGTACTGCACAGGCAGACTTCTTCCTTCCTCGCGGCAGAGCATCTTATTACGGAAGAAGACATTGCTGCGCTGCAGAGGCGCGCCTTTGCCCATACCGGCTTTGCCGGCAGAAAAATAAGCCTTCTTAACCAGGCGGATACCCCCGAAACGGAAGTGCGGGGCGGGCGTATCGCCGCGCTGCTCGCGGCAGACGGGATCCCCGCCTGCATCTGCGCACTGCAAAAGCGCGGCCTTGATCTTACCGGAAAGGATGTGTTTTCATGCTGATCCTGATGCGCGGCGCGGGCGATCTTGCAACGGGCACCGCGCTGAGGCTTTACCGCAGCGGCTTTACGGTTTTGATGACGGAACTTCCCGCACCTGCCGCCGTTCGCCGGACCGTCGCCTTTTCGGAAGCCATGTATACCGGGCACACCACAGTGGAAGGCATCACCGTCCGCCGCTGCGAAACGGAAGCGGAGACCCACGCGGTGTTGGTGGAAAAGCGCATCGCGCTGATCGCAGACCCGGAGGGCAATGCGATCGGAGCATTCCGGCCGGATGTGGTAGTGGATGCCCGCATTGCAAAGCGCAACATCGATACCCATATCGGTGATGCGCCCCTTGTGGTTGCACTCGGTCCCGGCTTTACTGCCGGGGTCGACTGCCATGTTGTGGTGGAGACCATGCGCGGGCATACCCTCGGCCGCTGTATTTATAAAGGCAGTGCCCTGCCAAACACCGGCATTCCGGGCAATGTGGGCGGCTTCACAAGGGAACGGGTGCTCTATGCCCCGGCAGCGGGTGTTTTCCATCCCCACCGGAATATCGGCGATATGGTCACCGCCGGGGATATGCTGGCGGATGTGGACGGCGTTCCCCTTTATGCCGCCATCAGCGGATGCTTAAGGGGGATCCTCCCTGAAGGGATCCGCGTGTCCAAAGGCATGAAGGCCGGTGATATTGATGCCCGCTGCGCCATTTCCCATTGTTTCACCGTTTCGGACAAGGCGCTTTCCATCGGCGGCGGCGTGCTTGAAGCGATCATGCACTTCACGGCCTTTGGGAATCCTTGAAAATTTCCGGGATTTGTGGTATCATCAAGTTAGATTAAAAGAAAGGAAGGTGGACAGCACATGAAGATGACGATGAACAAGACCATGGCCCTCAGCCGGAAGAACTGTCCGCCTGCAGCCTGATCTTTCAGGTTCTTTGGCAAACCGCGCTTCCGGCAGAAACCGGAAGCGTTTTTGTTTCCCAATGAAAGTGCATGTTTTGAAAGGAGAAGAACATGAAACAGCAATTCGTTCCCAGAGAAAAACTCAGCAAAAAGGCCCGCCGCGCCCTTGACCTTGAGGGAAGGCAGACATGGGGCATCAACCCCGTAAGCCGCAAAAGCGAAAACAAAAAGCACTACAACAGAAAAAGATCCCGCTTCACGCCGGATGACGGCGAAAGCGGGATCTTTTCTTTTATAATTTTGCCTTTATGTTCAGGCTGCCTTACTTCTTGCTGATGGCACCGAACTTACAGGATTCCATACATGCACCGCACTTGATGCACTTGGCGGAATCGATGACAAAGGGCTTCTTGATCTCACCGGAAATGGCGCCGGCGGGGCACTTGCGGGCGCAGAGAGAGCAGCCGCGGCACTTTTCGGGATCGATGGTGTAGTTGAGCAGCGCTTTGCAGACACCTGCCGGGCAGCGCTTCTCATAGATGTGGGCTTCGTACTCATCGCGGAAATAGCGGATGGTGGAAAGCACCGGGTTGGGCGCGGTCTGACCAAGGCCGCAGAGCGCGGAAGCCTTGATGTTATAGGCCAGCTTTTCAAGCTTTTCGATATCGCCCGGTTCGCCCTGACCCTTGGTGATCTTCTCGAGCATTTCGAGCATTCTGCGGGTACCGATACGGCAGGGCGGGCACTTGCCGCAGGATTCATCCACCGTGAACTCAAGGAAGAACTTCGCGATGTTGACCATGCAGTTGTCTTCGTCCATAACGATCATACCGCCGGAACCCATCATGGAGCCGATGGCGATCAGGTTGTCGTAATCGATGGGGATGTCGAGATGTTCTGCCGGGATGCAGCCGCCGGAAGGACCGCCGGTCTGGGCAGCCTTGAACTTCTTGCCGTTCGGGATGCCGCCGCCGATCTCAAAGATGACCTCCCTCAGGGTGGTGCCCATGGGGATCTCCACAAGACCGGTGTTGTTGATCTTGCCGCCGAGGGCGAAGACCTTGGTGCCCTTGCTCTTTTCGGTACCCATGGCAGCGAACCATTCGGGCCCGTTGAGGATGATCTGGCAGATGTTGGCATAGGTCTCAACGTTGTTGAGCAGGGTGGGCTTGCCGAAGAGGCCCTTTACCGCCGGGAACGGAGGACGGGGACGGGGCTCGCCGCGGCCGCCTTCGATGGAGGCGAGAAGCGCGGTTTCTTCGCCGCAGACGAACGCGCCGCTGCCGAGACGAAGGTCGATATCGAATTTGAAGCCGGTACCCATGATGTTGTCGCCGAGGAGGCCGTATTCACGGGCCTGCTTGATGGCAACGCGGAGACGCTTAACGGCGATGGGATATTCCGCACGGACGTAGATGTAGCCCTGCTGTGCGCCGATAGCATAGCCGGCGATGGCCATGGCTTCGAGCACGGAGTGAGGATCGCCCTCAAGAACACTGCGGTCCATGAACGCGCCGGGGTCGCCTTCGTCAGCGTTGCAGCAAACATACTTGATGTCGCTTTCGGGCGCCTTGGCAAACTTCCACTTGAGGCCGGTGGGGAAACCGCCGCCGCCGCGGCCGCGCAGGCCGGATTTGATGATCGTATCCACAACGTCATCGCGGGACATTTCGGTGAGCACCTTGCCAAGGGCCTTATAGCCGTCGAAGGCAATGTATTCATCGATGTTTTCGGGATCGATCATGCCGCAGTTGCGCAGCGCGATACGATGCTGTTTTTTATAGAAGTCGGACTCGTTAAGGGTGGTATTGACGCCGTTTTCATCGCCTTCCTTAAAGATAAGGCGCTGAACGGGGCGGCCCTTGATCAGGTGCTCATTTACGATCTCATCCACATCTTCGGGCTTTACATGGCTGTAGTAAATGCCTTCGGGGTAGACCACCACGATGGGGCCGGCGGCGCAAAGGCCGAAGCAGCCGGTACGAATGACCTGAACTTCCTTATCATAGCCGGTCTCTTCGAGTTTCTTGTTGAAGTTTTCAATGATGCGCAGGGAGTTTGAGGAAGTGCAGCCGGTGCCCGCGCAGACCAACACATGCGACCTGTAGATCATCTTCTAATTCTCCTTCTTGTGTCTCCGGTGTAATGTTTATTCAAAGCTGCCGATGGTGTGTTCCACAACCGGGTTGCCGTTTACGATATGCTCCGCAACGATGCGGCCGACCTGTTCGGGGGTGACCTTGCAGTAAGTCACCTTTTCCTTGCCGGGCATATACACTTCCACGATGGGCTCAAGCCGGCAGAGACCGATACAACCGGTCTGGGATACGGTCACATTGTTGAGCTGGCGCTTGTTGATCTCATCAACAAAAGCGCTCATAACAGGCCTTGCGCCGGCAGCGATGCCGCAGGTTGCAAGTCCGACCACGACACGGATGCCATCCTCGCGGTTCTTGCGCAGATTGAGCTCGTTGAGCGTTTTCTGCCGGATGGCTTCCAACTCTTGCAGTGTCTTCATGGTTTCGGTACCTCCCTTAATTCTTGTTCGTTATTTCGTATAAATTCTGTGAGAAAGGATGTTACTTCCGGCGTGTCGAGCGGCACCTCACCGAGGATCGTCCGCACTTCGGAAGTATCGAGCGCATAGCCTTGACCGTCAAGGGTATGCGTATAACAAAACCGCAGCAGCGGGTTTGCCTGGATCAAAAGCACGATGGTATCCCATATGGCGCCAAGGGGCGGCCGGTCAATATGGCTGAGCCGATATGTGCCCACCATTTTGGTGCCCTTCCCGGGCGTGCTTTCAAGGGTAAAACTGCCTTCACAGTTTTCACAGCCCGCCGCAAAAAGCGGAATACCGAGCCCCACCTTTCTTGTGGTACGGGTGGTAACAAACGGGCTCAACACCGCCGCCGCAAGCTCTTTTGACATGCCTGTGCCGTCATCCTCAATGGTGACGGTAAAGGTATCGCTTTGGCGGTCTTCGCAAAGGGCGATCGCGACTGTTTTCGCCCCGGCGCGAATGGAATTCTGGGCAAGGTCAAGAATATGGAGCGAGATCTCTTTCACAGTTCAGGCTCCTCCTTCCCCAGCAAAAATGCTTTGATAAGACTTTCCGGCGTCAGCGCGGGAAGTTCCAGCGTGAGCGCATCTTCCGCCTCCCGGATATCGGAAAGGCAATGGGCATCGCTCGCGTGAAGGATCAGCTTTTCCCCGATCCCCGCCGGTGGACTGCCGAAGATCTCCACGGTTTCAAGCGGCACATCCGCCGGCAGCATGCCGAGAATGGGAAGAAGGCTGTTCGCGCCCTTGTTGATGTGGGCGGGAACCATCACACCGCCAAGGGCTTTCGCCGCTTCCGCCACCTCAGCAATGGAAAGCCCGGATGCCGCAAGAAGAAGCCGCTCTTCCTCGCCGATGGGCTCATCCGTCTCACTGACAAAGATCTGTCTGCCGAAAAGCGAAGGCTTGTTCCGGATCCGCGGCTGCTGTTTTTCAATGAGTTCCCCC
The DNA here is from genome assembly GCA_015056105.1 of Clostridiales bacterium. GTDB lineage: Bacteria > Bacillota > Clostridia > Christensenellales > CAG-138 > UBA1685. The sequence continues at coordinate 24,248 of SVGX01000019.1, forward strand.
ATGAAAAGGGCCGCTTCCGGCGTCGCAAAATAACAAAGAAGGTGGATATCCTCCCGGCTCGTGACCTCGATACCCGGCAGCACACAAAGGCCGTATTCCCGGCCTGCGGCGCAGGCAGCGGGCAGATTTTTTGCGCTGTTGTGGTCGGTAACGGCCACCGCATCAAGCCCTTTGAGCTTTGCCATACCCACGATATTCCACGGGGTCATGTCATCTTCCGCACAGGGGGAAAGACAGGAATGGATATGAAGATCAAGGCGAAAGCGCATGTTCAGCGCACACCCAGCTCATAAAGCCTTCCCGAAAGTGTATATTCGGAAAGCGGACTCTGCAGAACGGGGATTCCCTCTTCCGTTGCTTTTTCAAGAACTTCCGGCTCCACAGCGCCGCCGTCGGCAACGATCACGCAGGCGAAATCATGAAGGCTTGCAACGGCGATCACGTTGATGTGAGTCTGCACGGTGATCCATGCCATGCCCGCATCGCCCTTCGCCATCACAACGCTCAGAAGATCGCACACGCAGCCGGATGTCACCTCCCGCAAAAGATCCGTTTCCGGGTTCAGGTGTTTGAGCGCAAGCGGTTTGAGAAGATCTGCAGCTGTCATGGTCGCTCCTCCTTTTATCGAAGGTTGGTAAGGTCTGCCATCTGCCGTGCAAGCTGTCCCACCTTTTCCTTCAGCTTGAACACGCAGTCCATCTCTTTTGCATAACCGAGCACGATATCCTCCGCCAGCGTTCTGCAGGTGGGGCTGCCGCAGGAACCGCAATCGAGCCCTTTGAATGTTTTTGTCAGTTCATCGATCCGATCCATCATGGCGATGGCTTCCGAAATGTCGTTGCTCAGCTTCAGCGTATCCCGGGGTTCCCAGGGCTGTTTGAACACATCTTCGCGCACGGGTGGGGGTTCGTAAGCGGATTCATCCGTCTCTTCCCGCATATGTTCCACCAGCTTTCGCATGGTGTTCTGGGCAACGAAGGCGTTTTCAAAGGTAAGCGGGCCGCCCACACAGCCGCCCTCACAGGCGGAGCCTTCGAAGAAAACAAGATCGTCAAGCTTGCCGTTCTCGATCTCTTCAAGGGCATAGATGACATTATGGATGCCATCCACCGAAAGGGTACTGCTGTTGTTGAGCGATGCGCACTCACCGCCGCCGCTGGCCCAGTTGACGCCGTGCCAGCTGGCATCCGGCTTTTTGACCAGATCTTCAGCGGTCTGCTGCCGCAGCTGGGAAGCAAGAAGGCCGTAGATATCCTGGATGGCGATGGCACCGTCCACATACCGGCTTTTGCCGCTGTGGATGCTTGCCATCTTTGCCGGGCAGGGGGTGATAAAGAATGCGCCGATCTCTTCCATGGGCACGCCGTGCTTTTTGGAATACTCTTCCTTCGCCATCTTTCCCGCCAGTTCCTTGGGGGAAAGCACGTTTGCCACATTGGGCAGAAGCTCCGGGAAGCGCACCTGAATGAGTGCCACCACCGCGGGGCATGCGGAAGAGATGAGCGGCCGTGCCGTTGTGGTCTCCAGCAGTTTTCTGACTGCCGCACTGACATAATCCGCTGCGCGGGCCACTTCAAACACGTCGTTGAAGCCGAGGGCAAGAAGAGCGTTCAGCACCCTGTCTGCGCTTGCCACATTGCGGAACTGCGCATAAAGTGTCGGCGCAGGCAGCGCAATGCGGTGTTTGTAGCGGAAGATCGCATTGATAGGATCCGTTTGGGCGACTTTTGCATTGTATGGGCAAATACGCACGCATACGCCGCAGTCGATGCATAACTCATACAGGATGCTGGCCTTGCCGTTGCGCACGCGGATGCATTCCATCGGGCAGCGTTTCAGGCAGGTGGTGCAGCCCACACATTTGTCTTTTTCCAGTTTTACGCTATGGTAGATCTTTTGCTTATCCATAGATGCCTCCCAAACAGCGTATGCGGCATCGCCGCGGGAATAAAGGCGTTACATCAGTTTGAAGCCCATTCGAATGGTGGTGCCGACTCCGACTTCGGAGTTGATCTCAAAAGTATCGGAGCAGCGTTTCATATTCGGAAGGCCCATGCCCGCGCCGAAGCCAAGCATGCGCACCTCCTCGGAAGCCGTGGAGTAGCCCTCCTGCATCGCAAGATCGATATCCGCGATACCGGGGCCGATATCCTCGGCGATCAGGTAGATCTGGTCCGGATAAACGACGATGGTCATACTGCCGCCAAGCGTGTGGATGGCAAGGTTGATCTCCGCCTCATAGGAGGCGATGGCCAGCCTTCTCACCACTTTGGAGTCCACGCCGAGGCGCTTGAGCATGTTCTTGTAAGAAGCGGAGATCTGGCCTGCAGCAGCAAAGTCTCCCTTCTCCACTCTGCGTGTTTCCCGGTAGGTCGTGGCTTTATCAGTCCGTTCCATCCGTTCTTGCGCGTCCTTTCATGCCTTGTTTGTAAAGTTCGCCGCAGGCTTGAAACATGCTGAGCTCCGTTGACAGCAACGTGATGCCGTTTTCCTCTGCCGTTTGCAGGATCTCCGGCGTGGGGCGCTTGCCCCGCACAAACGCGATGGCCCGAAGGTCAAGGATCTGCGCTGTAAGCACGGTGTGTACCGTGCAGAGCCCGGAGATCAGAAGACGGTCCGCATCATTGCATACGAGTACATCGCTCATCATGTCGCTGGCGGCGGCATAGGGAATGTCCAAATCGAGATTTTGTTTGCCGCAGAGGATCTCCGCCTGCAAAACCTGCGCTATTTGGGAAAGTTTCACGCGATGTGCTCCTTGCTTTTTCAGCCGACCTGGCGATATTTGTTGAGGATGCCCGGGATCTCTTCTGGGGTGACCTTGCCGTATACATCGTCATTGATCATCATGGCGGGGGCAAGGCCGCAGCAGCCGATGCAGCGGGTGGCATCAAGGGTGAAGTTGCCGTCATCGGTGGTCATGCCGGAGTCGATGCCAAGCTGTTTGACAAGCTCATCCATGACCTGCTGGGCGCCGCGGACGTAGCAGGCGGTACCAAGGCAAAGGCCGATGGCAAATTTACCCTTGGGCTGCAGGGTGAACTGGGAATAGAACGTCGCGACACCATAGATGGTGGAGACGGGAACGCCGATCTTATCGGAGATATAATGCTGTACCTCTTCATCCACACAGCCGATGATTTCCTGTGCGTTCTGCATGATGGGCAGAAGGCCGCCGGGTTCATCTTTCCACTGCAGGATGACCTTGTCCAACTGCTCATACTGTTCTTTACGAGCGTCCTGTACATTGACCATAAGTCATGTTCCTCCTTGAATGAATTAAGTGACGACTGTTTATTGTTTAGGTTATTCCTTTGGAATCGTGCAGTATGTGCTTTTTTACAGGCTTTTTCTAAAATAAAAATAGTCCGTTATAAAAGCGGAAGCGGGAAATACGATGTTGACAGTTGATATTGGCGAAGATCGCTGTTCGTTGTTCGGCAAATCGGAAAATTAAAAACATACAAAAGTCAATGCAGGTATGTCGGCACAGACTAAAGTCATTTTATATGATTTTAACACAAATTGTTGTGGATTAAAAGACAATCTTTTATGAAAACGGTCACTTTTTTCACATTTCAGGCAACAAAGAGAAAGTGGGCAGCAGAGGCGACGACCGGCTGCCCTTGTTGAAAGTTTCATTCTGTTTTCAGCGTTTTTTCCCTGTTCGCCTATCGGTTTTGCCCTTTGTTCCCGGCTTCTGTTTTCCGGGATGCGGGTTCTTTTTTACCCCTTCCGGTTTCTTTGCGGGCGGCGGCTGCATCTTCGGCGGAACGAGTGCATTCTTTCCGAAACCGATCAGGTCTTCCCTGCCGGCTTTCAAAAGCGCTGCCCGGGCAAGATCGCGGTACTGGGGCAGGAAATACTGCATCAGTGCCCGCTGCATGGCCTTTTCGGCAGGATTTTTCGGTACATATACCTTTTCGCCGGTACGCGGATCAAAGCCCACATGGTACATGCAGGTGGAAAGCGTGCCGGGGGTAGGATAGAAATCCTGCACCTGCTCCGGCCGGTGACCGGTACGCTTCAGGTATTCCGCCAGCTCAATGGCAGCTTCAAGGTCGCTGCCCGGGTGAGAGGACATGAGATATGGTACGATATATTGTTCCTTCCCCATGTTGCGGTTGAGCTGCATATATTTCGCCACAAACCGCTCGTAAAGGGCGTTGGAAGGCTTGCCCATCAGCCGGAGAACCCTGTCCGAAACATGTTCCGGCGCCACCTTCAGCTGGCCGGAAACATGGTTTTTGATGAGCGCGCGCAGGAAGGCGTCGCTTTTATCGTACATCACATAATCGTAACGGATACCGGAGCGGACGAACACCTTCTTCACGCCGGGCACGGCGGAGAGCTTCTCAAGCAGCGCCACATAATCCCGATGGTCTACCTCAAGGTTTTTGCAGTGTTCAAAACCAAGGCACTGTTTATCCGGACAGACGCCGCTTTTAAGCTGTTTTTTGCAGGCAGGCTGTCTGAAATTCGCCGTGGGGCCTCCCACATCGTGAATGTTGCCCTTGAAGTCCGGCTGTTCTGTCAGTATTTTTGCTTCTTTGATCAGTGAGGCATGGCTTCTTGCGCTGATGACTCTGCCCTGATGAAAGGTGAGTGCACAGAAGGAACATGCGCCGAAGCAGCCGCGGCAGGAGGTCAGAGAAAACCTGATCTCAAACAGCGCGGGAATCTCCTTCTGATAGGAAGGATGGGGCTGCCTTGTGTAAGGGAGCTCATACACCGCGTCGAGCTCTTCCGTTGTGAGAGGCGATGCAGGCGGGTTCACCACAAGGTAGCTGTCCCCGTGGGGCTGCACGAGCCGTTTGCCGCGGATGGAATCCTGCTCCCTGTACTGCGCCATGAAGGCGGAAGCATAGGCATTTTTATCCTTTGCCACGGTCTCATAGCTTTCGATGAGCTTGTATTCGTAGACCCGTTCCAGGGAATGGGTCATATAGGCGGTGCCGGGAATATAGGTGATATCGGAAGCCGCAAGGCCGCCCGCAAGGGCATCCGCCACCTCCACAATCTGCTTTTCACCCATGCCGTAAAGAAGAAGATCCGCTCCTGCATCGGAAAGGATGCTGCGGCGCACCTTATCATCCCAGTAATCGTAATGGGCAAAGCGGCGAAGGCTTGCTTCGATGCCGCCGATGATGACCGGCACACCGCGATATGCTTCCCGTGCGCGGTTGGCATACACGATGGTGGCCCGGTCGGGCCGCTTCCCCGCCTCGCCGCCCGGTGTATACGCATCGGAGGAGCGGCGTTTTTTTGCGGCGGTATAGTGATTCACCATGGAATCGATATTGCCGGCGCTGATGAGGAACGCAAGGCGCGGCTTTCCGAGGCGCCTGAAATCCTCCGCGCTGTGCCAGTCCGGCTGGGCGATGATGCCCACCGTGTAGCCGTGGCTTTCAAGCACCCGGCTGATGATGGCGGGGCCAAAGCTCGGATGATCCACATACGCATCCCCGATGATGTACACAAAATCAAGCTGCGCAATGTCCCTTTCCCGAAGCTCCGCCGCGGTCATGGGCATAAAGCGCGATGTATCGATGTGCTTTTCCCTTGCTTTGTATGCCATACGCTCTCTTTCCGTTTCTTATTTGTGCTGCGGTACCACAGCAAAGAAGCAAAGATCCGTTTCCCCATCGTTGATGAAGCTGTGCCTGTGTCCCTTTTCGCAGTAATGGCAAAGACCGGGCACAAGGCGCTCTTCCCCGTCATCGTAAAGCATTTTGCCGCTGCCTTCGAGCACGTAGATGATCTCGCTGGAGGTTTCATGGGCATGCATGCCGATGGAGGCACCGGGAATCAGCCTGCCGAAAAGGATGCGGTTGTTTTCATCGGTAATCATTTTGGCGCGGAATTCCTTCTCGCCGCCGTTGAAGTTTTTAAGGATGGTAACATCCGTTTTGTTGAAATCGATCAGCATGGTGTTTTTCCTTTCTTAACAGATCATGACAATTTCGTTTTCTGCTCCGCCCGGCGGTCAAAGAACGCATTGAGGGAAAGGCCGATCACGGCAAAGGCGCCGCCGATCCACTCCTGCAATGAGCTGCCGCTGCCCGAAAGCACATCCAGCATAAGTCCGGCAAAGATCTGCCCGATGAACAGGATGAGTGTGAGCCTGAAAGCAGACATACGGGGCGAAATATAGTTCTGCGCGCTGACGGTCACAATGCCCATCAGGCCGCCGGTAAACGCCCACAGGGGAAGGCCCTGCCAATTCGGCACCGGCGAAGCGCCGAGGGGAATGGAAATGAGCAGCACAAGAGCGGAAACAAGAAGTCCTACAGAATAATTATACCACGTGCTGACGAAAAGCGTTGTTCTTTTTGCAAGCAATGCATTGAAGATCCTTGAAAACACAATGGCTACGCCGGTCAGCAAAGATAACAGAACCCCCAATGCATCTGCCTTTGTACCGTAAAGCATGGCTGCAATGCCAAGGGATGTGCATACAAGACCGATAAGTTTTGCCTTATCAAAGCGCTTTATGGGCATGCCCAACAGGCCGAACTGGTCTACTGCAAGGGAGGTCACCGTTTGCCCGAAAAGACTCAGCGCCACCATAGCGCTGACACTGATACCCCTTGCAAAGGCAAGGTTGTTGGTGACGACGGTAATGACACCGATTGCGCCGCCAAGAAACACCGCCGGTTGGATCCCTTCTATCGCAAACAGCTTTTCCTTGCGGGAAAGCGCGATGGCTGTTGTGGGGATAATGCCCACGATATGGATGAGCACCGTGGAAAAATAGGGGCCGATGGCATTGGAAAGAGTCCCGTTTACCGGCGCCATTGCTGCAAACAGGACCGATGATAAAAAGGACAGAAGGTATTTCAGCATAATAACCAAGCGAAGGGGAGCCTTCCGCCCAAAGTGACGGAAGGCTTCCCTAAATAATTATGTTCAGTTCTGAAGCTGAGCAAGGCGGGCTTCCTGTTTGGCAAGAAGTGCCTTTGCATTTTCAAGTTTCTGCCGCTCCTCCGCGATAACACGCTCCGGTGCCTTCGCCACGAATCCGGCGTTGTTGAGCTTGCCTTCCGCACGGGCGATATCGCCTTTGGTCTTGGCGATCTCCTTGTTCATGCGCTCGATCTCTTTTTCAAGATCCACAAGGTCGGTAAGCGGAATGAAGGCTTCCGCCAACTGTGCCACAACGGAAACGGCGTTTTCCGGAATGCCGGTCTTGTCAAGCTGCACCAGCACCTCGTTGGCACCGCCAAGCTTCATGACATAGGGAGAAGCTTCCTGCATGGCAGCGGCATCGTTCTCGTGGGTCACGAGAGTGATGGAAACGCGCTTTGCCGGAGGCACGTTCATCTCCGCGCGCACGTTGCGGATGGCGCGGATGAGCTCCATCACGCACTCCATAGTGGCGGCTTCCTGCGGGAACTCGAGGCTCTCTTCATACTTGGGCCATGCTGCGCGCATGATGGTCTCCTCCGCACCGGGCAGGTTCAGGTAAAGCTCTTCCGTGATGAAGGGCATGAAGGGGTGCAGGAGCTTCATGGCATCGCCGAGCACTTTCACAAGGATGGCGCGCACGTTGGCCTTGGCAGCGGCATCATCCGCATAAAGGCGGGGCTTCGCCATTTCGATATACCAATCGCAGAACTCGGTCCAGATGAAATCGTAGATCTTCTGGGCGGCAAGGTTCAGGTCATAGGAATCGAGGTTACCGGTGACTTCCTTTGTAACGGTGTTCAGGCGGTGGAGAATCCACTTATCCGCCATATCGAGGGCAGCCATGTCGATTTCGCCCACTTCGCCGTCAAGGTTCATCATCACGAAACGGGCCGCGTTGTAGACCTTATTGCAGAAGTTGCGGGCAGCTTCCACCTTTTTGGTGTAGAAGCGCATATCGTTGCCGGCGCTGTTACCGGTCACAAGGCTGAAGCGCAGGGAATCCGCGCCGTATTCCTCGATCACTTCGAGAGGATCGATGCCGTTGCCGAGGGACTTGGACATCTTTCTGCCCAGCTCATCGCGGACGATGCCGTGGATATACACGGTATCAAAGGGCACCTTGCCGGTATACTCCAGGGCGGAGAAGATCATGCGGCTTACCCAGAAGCCGATGATGTCATAACCGGTAACAAGGGTGTTGGTAGGATAGAAATATTTGAGGTCTTCCGCATTTTCATCGGGCCAGCCGAGGGTGCTGAAGGGCCAAAGGGCGGAAGAGAACCAGGTATCGAGGGTGTCGGGATCCTGTGCAAGGCTCTTGCTGCCGCACCTGGGGCAGGCAGAGGGGGCTTCCTTGGCAACGATGGTCTCGCCGCAATCCGCACAGTACCACGCCGGGATCTGGTGTCCCCACCAAAGCTGGCGGCTGATGCACCAGTCACGGGTGTTCTTCATCCAGTTCATGTAGGTTTTGGTGAAGCGTTCCGGCACGAACTTGATCTCACCCTTTTCCACGCACTCGATGGCGGGGATGGCTAGAGGCTCCATCTTCACAAACCACTGCTTGGAGATCATGGGCTCGATGGTGGTATGGCAGCGGTAGCAGGTGCCCACTTCGTGCTTGAGGGGTTCCACCTTTTTGAGATAGCCGCCCTCTTCAAGGTCCGCCACGATGGCTTTCCTTGCTTCCTTGGCGCTAAGGCCCGCATATTTGCCGCAATCGAGCACTTCGGGCTCGCCCACGGTGGCACGGCCGCTGCGGAACAGCTCATCCGCCGCTGCCTTATCGGCAGCACCGGTCATGAAGCCGTCATAGGTGAACACGCGCACGAGGGGCAGGTCATGGCGCTGGCCGACCTCAAAGTCGTTGGGGTCATGGGCGGGGGTGATCTTCACAACGCCGGTACCCTTTTCCATATCCGCATGGGGGTCACAGACGATGGGGATCTCTTTATTGATAAGCGGGATCACCGCATGGCAGCCGTGAAGGTGTGCATAGCGGGGGTCCTCCGCATTGATGGCAACGGCGGTATCGCCCAGCATGGTCTCGGGGCGGGTGGTTGCGAGCTGCAGCATTTCGCCGGTCTCCTTCACGGGGTAAAGGATGTGCCAGAAGTTGCCGTCCTGCTCTTCATGTTCCACTTCCGCATCGGAGATGGAGGTATTGCAGTAGGGACACCAGTTCACAAGGCGGTTGCCGCGATAGATCTTACCTTCGTTATAAAGGCGCACGAACACTTCCTTCACGGCATCGGAGCAGCCTTCATCCAAGGTAAAGCGTTCACGCTCCCAGTCACAGCTGGAGCCGAGCTTGCGAAGCTGGCGCACGATGCGGCTGCCGTAGGTGTTCTTCCAATCCCACGCACGTTCGAGGAAACCGTCGCGGCCCAGCATTTCCTTGGTAAGGCCGTCTTTGGCCATGGCTTCCACCACCTTCGCTTCCGTGGCGATGGAGGCGTGGTCGGTGCCGGGAAGCCAAAGGGCTTCAAAGCCCGCCATGCGCTTATAGCGAATGAGGGTATCCTGCAGCGTTTCATCAAGGGCATGGCCCATGTGGAGCTGGCCGGTGATGTTCGGCGGGGGGATGACGATGGTATACGGCGTTTTGCCGGAATTGACCTGCGCGTGGAAATAGCCTTTGCTTTCCCAGTTTTCATAATGCTTCGTTTCCACAGCGCTGTGGTCGTAAGCCTTGGGCATTTCCCTGTTCATGGGTGTTTTCCTCCTTGTTCGGTTCTATCGTTTCATTAAAATTTAGTTTCAGGAAATAAAAAGAGCATTTCATCCTCAAAGGACGAAATGCTCGCGGTACCACCTTTGTTGGGAAAAGCTTTCGCATTTCCCCACCTCAAACGCCTTAACGCGGCGCATACGTTTTCGCTTACTACCAAAAAGGCTTCTGCGAAAATGCTCCGAAGCGACCTTCCGCAGCCTTCCGCCAAGCGCCCTTGCAGCCGATGGGGCACCCTCTCTGATGCGGAGGAAATGCGTACTCCTCTTCTTCAACGCAAATTTCCAGTTATAGTGTAGTTTAAGGTGTTTTC
>SVGX01000020.1 GCA_015056105.1 Clostridiales bacterium
GAGAATCCTCCGTCATAAGGATCTCTTCGCATACGACGCCCTTTTCCCGCTCGATATCCTCTTCCTCAAAGCGGGAATGGCGCACAATATCGGACAGCATGTCCGCTGCCTTGTCAACATGTTCACCCAGCACCTTCGCATAATAGCAGGTGCATTCCTTTGCGGTAAAAGCGTTCAGGTTACCGCCGATGGCATCCATCTCCGCTGCGATATCCTGCGCGCTGCGGCGCTCTGTTCCTTTGAAGAGCATATGCTCGATAAAATGAGAAGATCCTGCCTCTGTACCCTGTTCGCATACGGAGCCGGCATCCACCCATACGCCCATGGATACGCTGCGGTAATGAGGCATCTGCTCGCCGATCACGCGCATGCCGTTTTCAAGGGTATCACGAAAAATCATGTTTCATTCCAAGCCGAGCACACAGCCTGTGGGCACGGCTTCCAATCCTTTCTTTTGTAATCCGTCTATAAGAGCGGGAAGCGCTTCCGCCGCAGCCGCCGTTGGCTGCAAAAGCAGGATACTCCCCGCAATAGGGCCTTCAAGACCGCGGGCGGCCACCGCTGCGGCATTGCCGCTTGCGGTGCGAAGGTCCAGCGTTTCAAGCACATGGGTCAGCCCCAGCTTTTTTGCGGCACGGGCGGAATTTCTGATGCTGCGCGTGCCGGAATAGTAGATCTTCGGCCGTATGCCGCAGGCAGCTTCCACTGCATCAAGGGCGGCGCGGATATCCTTTACAAGAAAAGAAATGCTGCCGTCGGATGCGCTGTCATCTCCCATCACGGCAAGCTCATGGCCCTCTTGTGCCATGCGGCGAAGCAGCGCTTCATTATCCCTTGCCCATGCGCCGCTGACGGCAAAAGTGGCCTTTTTCCCTTTTTCCGACAGGACATGGAGGATATCTTCCACCGCCGCCGCATTCCAGGATACCGCAAACTGCAGCGCGATCCTGCCTTCCGCATGCCCGCGATAAACCGGGGACCCGGAAAACGCTGCCATCGCCGTTACCGCATCGGGTCTTGATGTCACATAGTACAGCGCCGCGATGAGCAGCAGCAGTATAAGATTGACAAGCGTCCCCTTCCGTTTCCGCATCCAACACTACCCCCGCATGTCCTTTACTTGCTTTAGGGTATTCAAAAACGAAGAAAATTATGAAGGAAAGGGAGAAATATGCCCTTTGCCGATATGCATGCGGGAGGGGTGTTTCCCCTCCCGCAATGTGCTTTTTGGTTTATTTCTTTGTCTCGTTCTTCTTGTCGTTGGGAAGAAGGCCCTTGCGGGTCAGGTCGATCTTGCCGTCGGGCTTGATGTCGATAACGCGGACGAGGATCTCATCGCCAACGGAAACGACGTCCTCCACCTTCTCCACGAACTTGTTATCCAGGTTCTTGATATGCACAAGGCCCTTCTTGCCGGGCTTGAGCTCGACCTGCGCGCCGATGGGAAGGATGTTCACGACCTTGCCAAGGAAGACTTCGCCCACTTCGATATCCTTCACGATGCTGTCGATGATCTTCTTCGCGGCAGCGGAAGCTTCCATATCGGGGGAAAGAATGGTAACGCGGCCATCATCTTCAATGTCGATTTTCACGCCGGTATCGGCAATGATCTTGTTGATGGTCTTGCCGCCGGAGCCGATGACCTCGCGGATCTTGTCGGGATGGATGGTGAACTGCATAACGCGGGGCGCATAGGGGCTGATCTCCTCGCGGGGCGCGGAGATGGTCTCCATCATCTTGTCGAGGATGAAGAGGCGGCCGCGGCGGGCCTGCTCCAGCGCACGGGTGAGGATCTCCTCATCGATGCCCTTGATCTTGATATCCATCTGGATGGCGGTGATACCTTCACGGGTACCGGCAACCTTGAAGTCCATATCGCCGAGGAAGTCCTCAAGGCCCTGGATGTCGGTCAGAACGGCGATGTTGCCGTTTTCAACATCCTTGATGAGGCCCATGGCAACACCCGCAACGGGCTTCTTGATCGGCACACCCGCATCCATCAGAGACATGGTGCTGGCGCAGATGGAAGCCTGAGAGGTGGAGCCGTTGGAGCTGATGACCTCGGAAACAAGGCGGATGGCGTAGGGGAATTCTTCTTCGCTGGGGAGCATAGGCACAAGAGCGCGCTCCGCAAGGGCGCCGTGACCGATCTCGCGGCGGCCGGGGCTGCGCACGGGGCGGGTCTCGCCGACGCTGTAGGGCGGCATGTTGTACTGGTGCATGTAGCGCTTGTAGGTCTCTTCGCTGATGCCGTCAAGGGTCTGGCCGTCGCCGAGGGCGCCGAGGGTCGCAATGGTCATAACCTGAGTCTGACCGCGTGTAAACACGGCGCTGCCGTGGGTGCGGGGCAGGATGCCGACCTCGCTCCAGATGGGGCGGATCTCTTCCTGCTTGCGGCCGTCGGGACGGATGCCGCGGTTGATGATCTTATCGCGGACGATCTCCTTGGTAAGGTTGTAGAGGATGGCGTCAACATCCTTGGCACTGTCCGGGAAGTTTTCGGCAAAATGCTCGGTGACTTCCGCCTTCACTTCCTGGGAGCGGGCTTCGCGTTCCTTGCGGTCGAAAGTATCGAGGGACCATTCCACCTTATCGATGGCGTATTCGCGCACGAGGGCAACGAATTCGGGATCGGGCTGATAGATGTTGACTTCCATCTTGGGCTTGCCGACTTCCGCAGCAATGCTGTCGATGAAGGCAACGATCTCCTTGATGGTCTCATGGGCGAGAAGGATGGCCTTGAGCATTTCCGCTTCGGTCAGCTCGTTGGCGCCGGCTTCCACCATCATGACGGCGTCACGGGTACCGGCAACGGTCAGCTGCAGGCGGCTCTTTTCGCGCTGTTCTGCGTTGGGGTTGATGATGTATTCGCCGTCCACGAAACCGACGCTGACAGCACCGGTGGGGCCCATGAAGGGCGCATCACTGATGGCGAGGGCGGCGGAGGAACCGATCATCGCCAGCACATCGGGCTGCACATCCTGCTCCACGGAAAGGCAGGTAGCGATGACCTGAATGTCGTTATAGAAGCCCTTGGGGAAAAGGGGGCGAAGGGGGCGGTCGATGAGGCGGCTCGCGAGGATGGCGCGCTCGGAGGGACGGCCTTCACGCTTGATAAAACCACCGGGGATCTTGCCCACGGAATACATTTTTTCTTCGAATTCAACGCTGAGGGGAAGGAAATCAACGCCGTCGCGGGGCGCCTTGGCAACGGTGGCGCACACCATCACCGCGGTATCGCCGCAGCGTACGAGGACGCTGCCGCCCGCCTGCTCAGCATACTTGCCGGTTTCGACGGTCAGGGTCCTGCCCGCCAGCTGCATAGAGAATACTTTTCCTTGCATGTCTTCATGCTCCTTTGTTCTAAACTATTTTATTCAAACTAATTTATTATAGCGCATTTCTCTGAAAAAAACATCCTCAATTTTCATGTTTTTTGCTTCTTTTTTCGGTTTTTTCAAGAAACAGAGCATAAAAAGGGAGGCGCGCCTGCGCCTCCCGAAACAGCAGTCTTATTCTTCTTCCGCCTCGCCGTGATCATGCTCATGCTCTTCAACGATCGCGCCTTCCGGAATGGCGATGCCTTTGCGCTTGCAGTAATCCACAATGGCGCTTTTGACCGCCTCTTCCGCCAGAACGGAGCAATGGATCTTTGCCGGGGGAAGACCTTCAAGGGCTTCCACAACGGCGGCATTGGTGAGAGCAAGGGCTTCTTCAATGGTCTTGCCCTTGATCATCTCCGTTGCCATGGAAGATGTGGCAATGGCTGCACCGCAGCCGAAGGTTTTAAAGCCGCAGTCTTCGATCACGCCGTCATCGCTGACCTTGAGGAAAATCTGCATGATATCGCCGCACTTTGCGTTGCCTACGATACCCATGCCGTTGGCATCCGCCACTTCACCCATGTTGCGGGGATTGCTGAAATGATCCAAAACCTTTTCGGTATACATAAAATCTCTCTCCTTTTCACGAATAATCCTTGGTAAGCCTTGTTTAGCCGTGGTAAAGCGGGGACATTGCACGAAGCCGCTCTGCGATCTTCGGCAGCACTTCAAGCACATAGTCGATATCTTCTTCCGTGGTATCGTCGCCAAGGGTAAGCCGCACGGAACCGTGTGCGATCTCGTGGGAAAGCCCGAGGGCAAGCAGCACATGGGAAGGATCCAGCGATCCGGATGTGCAGGCGGAACCGGAAGATGCGGCAATGCCGTGCATATCAAGCATCAGCAGGATGGATTCGCCTTCGATATAGCGAATGGAGTAGTTGACATTGTTGGGAAGGCGCATGGTGGGATGGCCGTTGAGCTTGATCTCCGGAATGCGCTCCTTAAGACCATCGATGAGCTTATTGCGAAGGGCTGTCATCCTTGCGGCGCTTTCTTCAAGGTTTTCGCAGGCGAGTTCCACCGCAGCACCAAGGCCCACGATGCCCGCCACGTTTTCCGTACCCGCGCGGCGCTTTCTTTCCTGTGCACCGCCCATGATGTAGGCGGGAAGGCGGATACCCTTACGCATATACAGCGCGCCCACGCCCTTTGGGCCATGGAACTTGTGGGCGGAAAGGGACAGCAGGTCGATGTTCATTTCCTTGACATCGATCGGCACATGGCCGACGGCCTGCACCGCATCGGTGTGGAAGATGACGCCCCGCTCCCGGCAGATCTTGCCGATCTCGGCGATGGGCATGATAGTGCCGACTTCGTTGTTGGCAAACATAATGGATACGAGGATGGTTTTGTCGGTAATGGCTTCCGCAACCTGCTCTGCAGTCACCATGCCGTTTTCGTCAACGGGCAGGTAGGTGACTTCCACACCCTTCTTTTCAAGGGCTTCGCAGGTGTGAAGGATCGCATGGTGCTCGATGTTGGTAGTAATGATATGGTTGCCCTTCTTCGCATAGCGTTCCACGACGCCGATAAGGGCGGTATTATCGCTTTCCGTGCCGCAGCCGGTGAAGATGATCTCTTCCGACAGGGCGTTAAGAACCTTCGCCACCTGGCTGCGGGCGTTTTCCACGCCGCGCCTTGCCTCCTGGCCGAAGGAATGGGGGCTGGAGGCGTTGCCGTAAATGCCGGTCAGGTAAGGCATCATCTTTTCAAGCACCTTCGGGGAAAGCGCGGTGGTTGCCGCGTTGTCAAGGTATACTTTTCTCATGATCTCATTCTCTCCGTTTGGGTTTTATAGTCGTCCACCATGTCCTTTAAGGAGGTGGCAAATAGCACTTCGTTGATGCGCTGCTGCAGCTTGATCCAAAGCGGTCTTGCGCTGCAGGAGCAGGCGTTATCGCAGCCGGTACCGTCCGTCCCCACGCAGTCGCTGACAGCGGTGGAACCTTCCAGCACCTGCAGCACTTCGCCCACATTGATCTCTTCCGGGGCACGGGAAAGCGTATAGCCGCCCTGCGCGCCGCGGCTTGAAGTAACAAGCCCGGCCTTTCTTAAACTGCCGATGAGCTGCTCAAGGTATGCATCGCTCACCCCCTGCTGCGCCGCCAAAGAGGCGATGCTTACGCAGCCTTCACCGTAAGCGAGGGCAAGATCCACCATGGCTTTCAGGCCATAGCGGCTGCGGGTAGAGAGCTTCATACCGTTTCACCTCAATTCCAAGTAAGATGGTTGGATTTCAGCTATAATATACCATTACCGCAGTCTATTGTCAATAATCCCTACCGATTTGCTTTGATTTCACAAAAACCACAAAAAGGGCATGCCGAACGGCATGCCTTTTGATGGGTCATCCTATTTTATTTTGCCATTTCATACATCGCCGCTGCGATGATCTTTGCGTTCTTCATGAGTTTATCAAGCTCCACATACTCGTTGGGCTTGTGCTCCACCGCTTCATCTCCCGGGAAGATGGGGCCGAACGCAACGATGTTGGGCATGGCCTTGGCATAGGTGCCGCCGCCCATGCTGATCAAGCGGGCAGGCTCACCGGTCTGCTCTTCGTATACCTTCTGAAGGCAGCGGATGAGCTCCGTCTCCGGAGGCATGTAAAGCGCCTTTTTATGGGTATGGGAGACCTCTTCAAAGCCGCCTTCCGCCATCTTGCTTACAAGGACCTTAAAGAACCCATCAAAATCAATGGTAACGGGATAACGGATGTTGACGGAAACGGAAAGGGTATCACCCTCAAGCTTTGCAAGGCCCATGTTGAGGGTCAAATCTCCGGAAACATCGTCACGGCGGGCAACGCCGAGGCTTTCGCCGCGGGTCTGCATGCCGATGTTTTCGGCAATGAATTTGACCGCTTCGCCCCAATCGCCGTCAAAGCCAAGCTTGTCCATAGCAATGAACAGCCTGCCGATGGCGTTTTCGCCAAGCTCCGGTGTGCTGCCGTGAGCGTTGACACCGGCGGCGCTGAGCACTTTGCCCTCCGCGGTGACCTTTTCGGGCAGTTCACTCTCAATCTCAAAGCTGAGCTCTGCCTTGGCAAATTCGGGCACCACATTGGAAGCGATGCCGGCGTTGAAAGAAGCAATGCGCCTCTTCGCATCCGCGCTCAGCTTGCGGGCAAAGGTAGCGTTCACGATGCCCTTTTCCGCATAGATAATGGGATATTCGCCATCGGGCGTAAAGCCCATCACGGGCAGTTCTTCGCCCTTTGCCACATAATGTTTGATGCAGCGGGAGCCTTTTTCTTCATCAAGGCCGAAGATGATACGGATGCGGCGGGAAAGGGGTACGCCCGCATCCTTGATGGCCTTGAGCGCATAGAAAGCGGCAATGGTGGGGCCCTTGTCATCCACAGTGCCGCGGCCGTACATGCGGCCGTTGTCGATCACCGCGCCGTAAGGCGGATAGTTCCAGCCGTCACCTTCGGGCACCACATCCACGTGGCCGAGCACGGCGATCATCTCTTCACCCGAGCCGTATTCCACATAACCGGCCATATCATCCACGCTGGCGGTACGGAAGCCCAGCTTCTCACCAAGGGCAAGGCATGCCTCAAGGCACGCGTGCGGCCCGTCGCCAAAGGGGTGTTCGCCGCCATCCTCGCCTACGCTTTTGATGCGGATCAGTTCCTGCAGGCTGGCGATGAGTTCGCTTTCAAGCGCATCAAGCTCCCTGTTAAAATTCATTTGTTTCTCCTTTTTTACATCATTGATGGGATATGGTAAACGCAGTATATTTTGTTTATCATATCATGGATGGAATGCCTTTTCAATCTTATTTCGCCCCGCGTTCCGCTGTTCTGTGCCGCTTCAGCGTGGATCTTGCCGACCAATGGCGCCAATCAAAAACGGTACCCGGCAAAAGCCGGGTACCGTTTCCGGTTTGGATTTTTTCTGCGCCGCAGCGGCGCATTTTCTTTTTTACATGATGCTCAGCAGGCCATAGATCAAAGTGCCGAGGTAAGTACCGATCGCATAACCGAAGGTACCGATGAGCATGGCGGGGCCGATGAGCTTGGTCCAGCCCTGAGAGATCGCCATGGCAGCGGCGGTAGTGGGGCCGCCGATGTTGGCATTGGATGCAAGGATGATCTCCTCAAGATTGAACTTGAAGATCTTGCCGAAACCGAAGCAGAAAGCCATATTCACGATGACCATCACGCCGGTAAGCACGAGGAGCAAGGGCGCATCGGTAATGAGCGCACCGATGGATGCCGGGCAGCCGATGACGAAGAAGAACAGGTAGATGAGGTAAGTACCGACTTCCTGAGAACCGGAAATCTTGGTGATCTGCTTTTCACCGAAGGTGGCAACAAGGATGGAGAAGGTGGTGATCCAAACATACTGGCTGCCAAGGAAGTTGTTGAGCATGTAGCAGATGAGGTTGGCATCAGCGGGGATGAGTCCTGCGATCCAGCCTGCAACAAGCTTGCCAAGGAACACGATGATCGCGGAGACAGCCACATTCATGGCGATATCCTTCAGGGAGATCTCTTTGCGGCCCCAGAAAGCGGCGGCACGGGTCTCGGCCTGCTTGAGTTCGGCTTCATCTACGCCGGCAGCAACTTCATCCATGTGGGGATGGGCGAACTTGTTGGCGAAGAACTTCCAGGTGGGGATGGCGAGGAGTGCGAAGAAATAGAGGGCCATCAGCAGGTTATCCGCAACGGTCAGGGAGCCGATGGTATCGGTGCCGGCCATATACTGGGAAGCAACCGCGGAGAAGTTCACGCCGCCGCCGATGTAGGAACCGGTCATGGTGGCTGCGGAAGCCGCCAGGTTTTGGAGGTTGGTGCCCTTGAGCAGCAAGAAGGCAAGAACAGCGCCCACCATGGTACCCACGGAGCCGATCAGGAAGATTGCAAGGAAGCGGCCCGTATCCTTCCACATTTTCTTCAGGTTGCAGCGGAACAGCAGCATGGGAATGGCAAGCGGTACCGCAAAGCCCCATACAAAGTCATCAAAAATGGGAGCATTGGTGGGAATGATTTTGAGGTTGACAAACAAAAGTGCACCGATAAGAGCAATGATCGCGCCGGAAATCTTCGAGGCCCATTTATACTTCTGTTCAAGCCAAATGGAAAGCGCGACCCAACCACACATAAGCGCCAACAGCGGCCATGTCTGGTCAGCAGTAAAAAGAGTGCCGTTCGGGAACATAGTTTTTTACCCTCCTTATAAAATTGTCATGATTGCGTGTGCCGGACAAAATAGATTTGTAAATAGATATGCATGCAGGCACGATTACATCCATGATTTATTATCGCACACTTTTTTATCTCCGTCAACACACAATTTGTTTTGTAAATTATTTTCTCATCAATTTGTGTCAACGTCATGAAAAGCAAAGCGGGCGGTGCTTTTACGCCGCCCGCAAAAAACGTTTTTTATTAAAACCGTTTTTTGTTATTCAATGGGGAAATCAAAATACGTATCGGGATAGGGTTCCGGATCGACGGCATAATGCCACCATTCGCTCTCAAAAAGTTTGAAGCCGTTTGCGCACATCACATCGCAAAGAAGCTTGCGGTTTGCTTCCTGCTGCGGCGTAAGACCCGGCGCACCGTGGTGGGAGCGTTCATCCATAAAATCGAAGATGGAGCCCATGTCAAGTTCCTGCATGGTGGAAGCATCCACAAGGGTCAGATCCACCGCACAGGCGCGGGTATGGCCGCTGCGCTTGGCGATATACCCGTATTCAAACATGTAGGCTTTTTCCACGTTGGGATAGTGAACAGGCTTGCGGCGGTCATCCTCCACCACCTTGCCCCAGGCAACGAAATCATCCACCGCGCGCTGCGGCCGGTAAGAATCGTAAAATTTCATCAGGTAACCCTTTTCACGGAACACGGCGGCAGCCTTCAGAAGGCGCTCAGCCGCCTCTTTGCAGACCACGACGAGCGGCGCATTGTAGCCTGCGGCAGGCCTGCCCATAAAGTTATCGGTTCCCGCATATTTTGCATCGATGATGCTGTCCTCTATCACCTCATCAACATAAAGGAAGCCTTCCGGCAGGCCTTTTTTGGGAACAAGTTTCGTGCTCTGGTTCATAGATAACGCCCCTTTCCTTTTTTATTTATCTTAACAAGTTTCCGCTCCAAATGCAATCATCACCAAAAAACAAAAGCTCCGGCAGATACCGAAGCTTTTTTCGCTTTTCTAATTCACCGTTATGCCGCATCGCGCGGAACAAAAGGGATTAGCCCCAGCTCGGGGTGCTGTACCCGTTTTCAGGCACAACGCGTTTGCTTCTTAGCCCCTGCGGCTCTGGAAGCAGGCGCTGCAGTAGATGGGCCTGTCGTTCTTGGGAACGAACGGGATCTTGGTGGGCGCGCCGCACTGTGCGCAGACCGCATCGTACATTTCGCGGTCGTTGGAGCGCTGGCTCTTGCGAGCGTTGCGGCAAGCCTTGCAACGGATGGGCTCATTCTGGAAGCCCTTCTCGGCATAGAATTCCTGTTCGCCTGCGGTGAAAACGAATTCAGCGCCGCAATCCTTGCATACCAATGTCTTGTCCTGGAACATGTGTCTGATATCCCCTTGTAATAATTATATTTTTGTTATTGCAAACTTCGGCTGACCTGGTCTTTGCCCCCACACCCGCCGGCTGGAAGGTTCGCTACTAGGCATTCAAGCCGCCCACTACTGCTTCTCTCGGGATACCCCGGCCGGACTTACATCTAAGCCGCACCATGCTCACGGAAGCTTTGTTCCGCTTATGTGGATCGTTTCGCCTGCGACTGGCATCGACTTGCAACCACAGACCCGAAGTCTGAACAACTTTTATCATTATAAAGGATTCATTTTTAAAACGCAATGCTTTTTTCATAAAAAAGAAACGGGCATTTTCACCGCCCGTTTGCAATTTCATAAATAATTCATAGCGTATTTTGTCCTGAAAAAGCCTATGCTTTCGGGTGCGGCATCTCATCATAGGCCGCACGGGGACCGCCCACATACTTGGGCCTTGTGCGCGCCATAGTCACATTGGCCGCGCCGATCTTCCGCGTTTTTGCATGAACGGGTACCACCACGGGGTGCATGTGCATGCCGATAAACGTTCCGCCAATATCCATGCCGGCACTCGCCCGGCCCTTGAGATCCTCTGCCATCACATAGTCTTCAAAGCGCACCAACGCCTGCATGGCAAAGGCGCCGCCCGCATGAAGCTGCGGTCTTACCCAAACCTGCTGCAGACCGTATTTTTCCAAGCATTCCCGCTCCACAACAAGGCAGCGGTTCAGGTGTTCACAGCACTGCACCGCAAGAAAAAGCCCCCGCTTCTTGACTTCCGGCAAAACAGCATCCATAATAGCCTTAGCGGCTTCTTCGCTGGAACCGGTTCCGATCATCCTGCCCATCACTTCGCTGGTAGAGCAGCCGATCACAAAGATATTGCCCGGCCGGAGCGTATCCGCCGCCGCGAAAAGCTCCGCAAGGGCAGCCTTCGCCTGCTCGTGGATCATTGCATATGCTTCCATTTTATTCACCTCATTCAAGCGGCAGTGCCGCATCATTCTCTTCGCTTATTATATCCCGCCCCCAGCGCATTGACAAGTGCCGCCGCATTTGCTGCAGTAAATCCACCGCGCTTTTTGAAAAAGACACTTGACAGATGGATAAAACTGGGTATAATAATATCAAGAATGATTCTTATTATTAAAGTCATCAGTCTGATCACCGAATCCACGGCGCATGCCGCGCTGAAAGAGATAAAGCTAACAAACATTGTATTTTTGAAAGGAGACTTAACATCATGAAGGAACTGAAAGGCACCAAGACCGAAGCGAATCTGCAGGCAGCATTTGCGGGCGAATCCCAGGCCGCGATCAAGTATACCTATTATGCCTCCGCTGCCAAGAAGGAAGGCTACAACCAGATCTCCGCCATCTTTGAAGAGACCGCGGGCAACGAAAAAGAACACGCCAAGCTTTGGTTCAAAGCGCTTCACGGCGGCAAGGTACCCAACACCACCACCAACCTTGAAGATGCCGCTGCCGGCGAAAACTATGAGTGGACCGATATGTATGCGACCTTTGCAAAGGAAGCCCGTGAGGAAGGTTTCGAACAGCTTGCCAACCTGTTTGACGGCGTAGCGAAGATCGAGAAGGAACACGAAGAGCGCTACCGCAAGCTGCTTGCCAACATCAACGAGGGCAAGGTCTTCGTCCGTGACGGCGTATGCGTCTGGAAGTGCCTCAACTGCGGCCACATCCATGTTGGCGAAGCCGCTCCCATGGTCTGCCCCGTTTGTGCACATCCCCGCGCCTACTTCGAGCTTCGCGCCGAGAACTATTAAGTGATATCCGCGCACACAGCGCAAAAGCCCGCCTCGGGCAACGGAAAAGCGAAAAAGCCAGGCTGTATCTTGCAGCTTGGCTTTTGTCATTGTTACGCTGCGCGGTAGGATGCGGTGTAAAGAGGTTCTCCCTTCCGTTCGGCAAATTGGATTTCGTTTATTTCAATCCGCACAGCGAATACAGTTCTTCAATGCATGGAGTTTTGTATTCGATATATTTATCTATATCATCAGAAAACAGCTCTGCTGCTTTTTCCTTCACTATACTGTATTTCTTAACAGCTGCGGTGTTATGTCGGAGAAAATCCCTGAATGTAATGTGACGATGTAATTCCTCTGAATACTGCGGACACACATACAAATGGTGCATCATCAAATGAGGCTTGTCAGCATATTTGAATGCCTCCCTGTCTTTTATGCCGAGATTGCCCTCGTGGATATATCCGATCGCTGCAAGTTTGTCGACAAGTTCACCAAAAATTGAATAATCCTTGATAACAACATCAATATCAATACAAGGCTTGGCCGACAGACCTTTCACAGATGTGCTTCCAATATGTTCAATGCCGAGAATCATATTACCGATTACAGCTTCAATTTCTTTCTTTATTTCTTCAAAAGCAGATTCCCATGCTTCATCATAAGGTACAACTGTAACTCTTTTTGTTCGCATCTGCAGCCTCCGCCAAATTCAAGTATCTTTACCTGACGTTATGGTATCGCAGTTTGGGAAAATATACAAGAACAGACACAGCGGTTTGATCTGCTGTGTCTGTTAGCTGCCTTATGCATATTGCTCCTTCCGGAGCGGGCTTTTTTATCCGTTTAGCGCTGTCATTTCTTTCCGCAATATTTTGATGATATGCTTTTCAAGCCTTGAAATATAGCTTTGGGAGATGCCCAGTTGATCCGCCACCTGCTTCTGGGTGTATTCCTGCTTTCCCTTTAACCCAAATCGCATTTCCATGATCTGCTTTTCCCGCTCGCTGAGCCTGCCCATGGCGATCTCAAGCAGTTCCCTGTCCACTTCATCCTCAATATCCCGGGAAACAAGGTCGCTGTCCGTGCCGAGGATGTCGGAAAGCAGCAGTTCGTTGCCGTCCCAATCCACATTGAGAGGCTCATCGAGGGAAACTTCGAGCTTCAGGCGGCAGCTGCGCCGCAGATACATGAGGATCTCGTTTTCGATGCAGCGGGAAGCGTAGGTGGCAAGCTTGATCTTCTTTTCCGTATCAAAGGTGTTCACCGCCTTGATCAGCCCTATGGTGCCGATGGAGATCAGATCCTCAATATTGACACCTGTATTTTCAAACTTACGGGCAATATACACCACAAGCCGCAGATTCCGCTCAATAAGCGTCCCCTTCACCGCTTCCTCCCCTGCACCGAGACGGCGAAGGCAGTCGCTTTCCTCTTCCTTTGAAAGGGGCGGCGGCAGCGCCTCGCCGGAATTGACGTAGTAAACGCCTTCTCCAAGCCCGAGCGCCCGATATAATTCCGCAAGGATCCGACTGATAATGCGTTGCATATTCCTCTCCTTTTTCGTTTGATGGTTCCGCAAGGGCTGCGGGCAAAAGGGCATCCGTACCGGCAAGGGGTGCTTTTGTGATGGCGATAAGCGCATCGGCCTCCTCGCCGTCAATGCGGATATACGCCGGCAGAAGAGCGAAAAGGATATCCTGTCCCAAAACGCTTTTTGCAGGAACGGGAATGGATGCATAGGGTGCAAGCTCCGGCAGATATGCGATCACAACGCTTCTTCCGCTCAAAGGCTCCGCAAGGGCGTTTCCCGTATCGATAAGCGCCGAAAGCCTGTATTCCTTTCCCCCAGCGAAAAAAATGAGTTCCCGCCGAAAGCCGTTCTGCCGCCGCGCTGTACGAAAGCGCCGCACCGCCGCCGGCAGCAGTACCGCTGCAGCGGCAGCCGTCAGCATGCCGCGCACGGGGCTTGGCAGGATCACAAGACCGCCTTCCCTTTCGCCGAAAGAATATGCCGCCGCAAAGGCAAGCCCGCCCACAAGGAAGGCCGCCGCAAAAACGGAGACCGCCGTGTGCAAAAAGGCTTTTTTACTGCAAAAAGGAAAAAACAGCGTCAGTATGAGCCCTGTTATCAGCTTTCCCGGAAAGCGGAAAAGCGCGGGAAGAAACAGCGCCGCCCACGAAAGCAGCGCCCCCGCAAAAGCGCCAAGCATCAGCCGCCTTACGGGAAGATGCCGGGAAGCGATGGCCGCCGCAAGGCGCAGCAGCAAAAGATCCATCAGAAAATTATCGAGAAGAAAGGTTTCAAGATACATCCCGCTGCCCTCCGCATAGGCACAATATAGCATACGCACTTCACAATATATGTAGAACCAGCGGCACATATATAGGGAATCATTGTCGGAATGTGAAAATTTCTTCTTGACGGCGTAACATTGTTATGTTACTATGTGTTCGTAACATTGTTACAAAGAGAGGAGGGAAGAAATGGAGCAGGAACTGATCTCAAAAAAAGAACTGCTTGCAAAGTATGCGATTTCCTACGGCGCGCTGTATCGCTGGAAGCGGATGGGGCTTATCCCCGAAGATTGGTTCATCAAAAGATCCACCCCCACCGGGCAGGAAACGTTTTTTCCGAAAACGCTTATTCTCGAAAGAATGGAAGAAATCCTTTCGCAAAAGGATGACGCATCCCTTGAGGAGCTTTCAAACCGCTTCAACAAAAAAGCGAAGCAGGAACCCATGCTGGTGATCGACACGGCATACGGCAAAAAAACATTTCGGCTGAGCGAAGTGCGCGGCGTTTTTGTGGAGTTTGACGGCGAATGCCGTTCCCTGACAGAAGCCCTTCCCGGCCGGGAAGCAAAACAGGATTAAGAAAGGATACGCAATGGATATCAGTATTTCAGGCAGTGGAAAAATTTCGGCAGGCGAATATGAAACCGTCAGGATCTCGGGCAGCGGCAGGCTTGAAGGGCCCATCAGCTGCGAAGAGCTGCGCGTTTCCGGTTCCGCAAACGGCAAAAGCCTTATCTGCAGCGGCGCGATGCATGTTTCGGGCAGCTGCAGCTTCACAGGCGATATTGCCGCAAAAAGCGCATCCGTTTCGGGTGCCCTCAAGTGCAGCGGCAGCGTCCGCACGGAGGGTGAATGTCGCATCTCCGGCGCGGGCAAATGCGAAGGCAGCATCAAATGCGGTGCGCTGCGCGTTTCCGGGCTTCTTTCCGCAGGCGGCGGCATTGAAGCGGAATCCGCCCGCATTTCAGGCGTTCTCAACTGCGGCGGTCTTCTCAATGCGGAGACCGTTGACATCAGCTTTTCAAACGGCATCGATATCGGTGCCATCGGCGGCAGCAGCATCACCATTCACCGGTCAAAGGCAGAAAGGTCAAAGTTTTTCTCCCTGTTTTCCTTTGGCACAAAACCCCATGGCACCGTGCATGTACGGCAATCCATTGAAGGCGATGAAGTGGATATTGAAGGTGTGACGGCGGAGCGTGTTTCCTGCCGCAGGGCCGTCATCGGCAGCGGCTGCGCGATCAAACTGCTGCAATACAGCGACAGTGCGGAGATCGCGCCGGATGCAAAGGTTGATACAGCAGAAAAGATTTGAGCCAGGATCCTTTTTTCCGCAAAAAAAGAGCCCCGCAGGGCTCTTTTTCAAATTTCGTTACAGCAGGATGATGCCGGCCTTTTCGCAGCTTTCGATGGTCTCCTTATCCCAGATGGAGGACTGCACTTCGCCGATGTGGGCTTTGTTCATCAGCAGCATGCAAAGGCGGCTCTGGCCGATACCGCCGCCGATGGTAAGGGGCAGCTCGTTGTTGAGGAGCATGCTGTGGAAGGGAAGGCTGCGGCGATCATTGCAGTTCCGCTCGCTGAGCTGACGGTCAAGGGCTTCCGCATCCACACGGATACCCATGGAAGAGATCTCCATCGCGCAGTCGAGCAGAGGGAAATAGAACAGGATATCGCCGTTGAGCGTCCAATCGTCATAGTCCGGCGCGCGGCCATCATGGGGTTCACCGTTTGAAAGCCTGCCGCCGATCTGCATGAGGAATACGGTCTTGTATTGGCGCACGATGGCATGTTCCCGCTCTTTGGGGGAAAGATCCGGGTAAAGGTCAAGAAGCTCCTGAGAAGTGATGAACTTCACATCCCTCGTCAGCTCCGTAGTGATATGGGGATAACGGGCTTTGAGCGCATCAAGGGTATCACACACGCAGCCCACGATGGAACGGACGGTGCTGCGGAGGGTATCGATATTGCGGGTATCCCGGGTCAGAACCTTTTCCCAATCCCACTGGTCCACGTATACGGAATGAAGATTATCAAGAGTCTCATCCCTGCGGATGGCATTCATATCCGTATAAAGGCCCTTGCCCGGATGGAAATCGTAGCGGTAAAGCGCCATGCGCTTCCACTTCGCAAGGGAATGAACCACCTGCGCATCAGTCCCGGCGCAGGGAATATCAAATGTAACGGCACGCTCAAAACCGTTCAGGTCATCGTTAAGACCGCTCTGAGGTTCCACAAAAAGAGGCGCGGTCACGCGCTTTAAGCGCAGCGCCCGGGAAAGGCCATCCTGAAAAGAACGCTTGATGAAGCTGATGGCATCCTGCGTTTCATAAAGGGTCATCGTGGGGCGATAGCCCGCCGGAATGATGGTATTTGCCATACAAAAGATCTCCTTACGCAAAAGCGGCGGCATTTCGCCGCACGGCATGGTTTTTGTCAAGTTCTCATATTATATCCCATATGCTTTTTTATTGCAAGAAATTCCAATGTCTGACATTCTGTTTCTGCATGCTTCCCTGCTGCCGGATCCGAACGTTCACGGCAGTTCTTTTATTTTTTCATACTCTGTTAACACGGCGGTCTTTTGTATTCGGACAAAAAGCGGTATAATGCTTGCATACGATAAGAAGGTGATAAGATGTCCAAAAACAAAAAAGCGGGGAAGGTATTTCTTATCCTGCTTTGCACAGTGCTTCTGCTGCTGATCGCGGTAGCCGTTCTGTTCTATCTTCGCATCAACAATGCACCGGAAACGCTGTTTGACGATCCGCCCGCAGCGGAGATGACTGCTGCGCCCACAGAGCCCTCCATTCCCACGCCGGAAACAACGCCGGAACTGAGCGCAGCCCCCACCGCCACGCCTGTTCCCACGCCGGAGCCTACCCCCACCCCCATGAGCGAAGCGGCTATCGAGGCGCTGAGCGACCTCAGCTTTATGAAAAACCGGGTGAACATCATGGTGTTTGGCATCGACAAAAGCGAAGAGCGGGAAGCCTCCGGCTCCTTCCGCACGGATACCATGATCCTTGTCACGGTAAATTTCAAGAAAAATTCCGTGGATATGATCTCCATCCCCCGGGATACCTATGTGAAGCTTTACAACAAAAAAGGTGAGCTGATCGACGAGCTTGACCCCTACAACAAGATCAACAGCGCATTCTCTTTGGGCGGCGGTCTCAAAAAAGGCGGCTATCAGAGCTCCATGAACACAGTGAGCGCCCTTCTTGGCGGCATTCCCATCAATTACTATGTCAGCGTGGATATGAACGCCGTGAAGGATGTGGTGAACGCCATGGGCGGCGTCACATACGATGTGGATATCGAAGTCAATATGAACGGCCGCACCCTCTCCCCCGGCCTTCAGCATCTTGACGGGCAGGCGGTGCTCGATTACTGCCGCCAGCGAAAGGGCAGCAGCGATGTTGCCCGCGCCGACAGGCAGCAGCGGATGCTGCTCGCTATCTTTAACCAGATGAAATCCACCGGCCAGATCGCCAACATCCCGAAGATCTACAAAGCCGTGGAAAGCAATATCGACACGAACCTGAGCTTTGAGCAGATCTGTGCCCTTGCCCTTGTGGCAGTGCGCATGGATTTTGATGACCTTGCCCGGCACATGGTGCCCGGCGCTTACATGAGCCTTTACGACCGGGATATCTGGGCCCTTGATGCGAAAAAGCTGCAGGAACTTGTAAAGGATGTATTCAATGCGGATATCACCGTTGACCCCAATGCGGACGGCGAAACGCTCGCTTTGATCACGGAGCAGAACCGTGTCGCAATCGCAGCGGAGCTTGAGAGCGCAAACCGTGCCTATGCGGACGGAAAGTATCTTTTGAATAACTACAGCCGCTCCATCCCCTCGGAATCAAAGAGCAGCCTGAAAGCCGCCATGAGCGAGCTTTCCACCGCCATCCGCCGTGAAAACAAGGCGCTGCTTGATACCTGCGCCCCCGTTGTCAGAAGCCTTGCAGACAGCATTTGGGCTTCCCTCGGCGGCAGCGGCCCCATCCCCTCCGGCGAGTATGCCGGCTACGATTATTACAGCAGCTGGAGCGGCGGTTCGGCAGATATCGGCAGCATCACGGGCGAAAGCAGTACCCTTGATGGCGGTGAAGCCGATGATGTTTGGGTGGATGACGGCACAAGCACCGGCGGACTCGGCAGCGGCGGACAGGCATGGGGTATCGGATAAAAAGGAGTTTTGCATGAACATCAAAAGCATTCGGGAATGCCCCGAACGCATCGGTGCGGCGGCAAATTGGTTCCACGGAAAGTGGAAGGTGCCCGTCAGCGCCTATGTAGAAAGCATGGAAGCGGCGCTTTGCGCAGAAAAAGGCGTGCCGAACTGGTACATGATCGAAGACGGAGAGGAAAACACGATCGCAGGCATAGGCATCATCGAAAACGATTTCCACAAGCGGCCGGACCTTGCGCCGAACCTCTGCGCACTGTATGTGGAAGAGCCTTACCGCAAGCGGGGACTTGCGAAGGCACTCCTTGACCGTGCCTGCAGCGACCTTGCGGCCTGCGGCATCGGAGATGCTTATCTAATTACAGGCCATACCGGCCTTTATGAACGTTACGGCTTCGATTTTTACGGCATGATCGAAGAGGATGATGGAAACATGATCCGCATGTACCATAAGAAAACGAAATAACGGCACATAACAAAACGGCGCAGCTGCAAACCGCGCCGTTTTGTTATGCTGTTTTATGTTTCAGATAAGATTCATACCGGTTTCCTTGTTGAACATATGCACCACGTTGCCGCCGAAGGTGAAGTCCACCTTTGTGCCGAAGGTAAGATCCTGCTCACGGGCACCAAGGTCCAGCGTGGGGATGATGATGACCACATCCTTGCCGCCCATATTGGCATGCAGATGGATGGAACTGCCCATCATTTCGGAAACATCCACCGTTGCGGTAATATGGGCATCCGCATCGCTTCTCGAGAGCATGATATGCTCGGGACGGATACCAAGGGTGATATCCTGCGCTTCGGCACCGGCAGCCCGCAGAGCGGCCTGTTTGTCTTCTGGCAGATAGACCTTCGCGCTGTCAAGCACCACGCTGTATCCCTTTCCGTCCTTTTCAAGACGGCCGTCGAAGAAGTTCATCTGCGGGGAGCCGATGAAGCCCGCCACGAAGATGTTGGCAGGGTGATTGAACACTTCCTGCGGGGTGCCGATCTGCTGGATGAAGCCATCCTTCATGATCACGATGCGGTCGCCAAGGGTCATGGCTTCGGTCTGATCGTGGGTCACGTAGACAAAGGTGGTGTTGATGCGCTGGCGGAGCTTGATGATCTCCGCGCGCATCTGGTTGCGCAGCTTGGCATCCAGGTTGGAAAGGGGTTCATCCATCAGGAATACCTGCGGATCGCGCACAATGGCACGGCCAATGGCAACGCGCTGCCGCTGACCGCCGGAAAGAGCCTTGGGCTTACGGTCAAGGTACTCTGTAATATCGAGGATCTCCGCAGCCTCACGCACCTTTTGGTCGATGACTTTCTTCTTCTCTTTGCGGAGTTTCAGGGCGAACGCCATGTTTTCATAGACCGTCATGTGCGGATACAGTGCGTAGTTCTGGAATACCATCGCGATATCGCGGTCTTTGGGCGGCACATCGTTCACAAGCTTGTCGCCGATGTATAGCTCGCCGGAAGAGATCTCTTCAAGACCCGCCACCATGCGCAGCGTGGTGGATTTCCCGCAGCCAGAGGGGCCGACCAGTACGATGAATTCCTTGTCTGCGATCGTAAGATTGAATTCCTGGACCGCCACTACGTTTTTGTCGTAGACCTTCTTGACATCCTTTAACGTGACCTTTGCCATATTTCCCGGCTTTGGCGGCAAAGCCTCCGCTCATGTCGCCTCACACGCGCAGGCAGGCTGCGCCGTGCATTACGGCAGGTCTCCACACTGCCGCACCGCAAGCCAAACGGTAAAACGCTCCTTTTCTTTCGTACCGCCACGCATTTTGTGGAGTGCATGGCAGCCGCATGTTCATACATGGGAGCGTTCCCCTATTCTGTGAAATTATCCCTTCTATGCATGTGGTATGCGAAAAGGCCGAAATGACTGTATTTTACCCGGATTTTTATATATTAAAGTATAAGCTCCAGCGTGTGCTCCGTTTCATCTGAAGCGACCGGTGAAAAGCCCAGCGCAAGATGCATCCGCAGGGAAGCTTCGTTCCATTTGTAAACGGTGGAACCGCTGATCTTTTTTATACCAAGACTTCGAAGCCGTTCGATCACCGTTTTCATCACCGCCATGCCGATGCCTTTTCCCCGAAACCGCTCAAACCAGATGGCAACAGGCGGGTTTTCCGCTTTCACCGTTACATCACCAATGGGAATGAATGCCCCGTTTTCAAGGGTTTCGATGAAATACAGCTCGCCATGGGCATCAAGATATTCGCACATCCCTTTCACATAAGAAAGATCCGGTTTTTGCGCATCGTCGAAGATCCCTTCCGAGTTTTGGTAGACATAAGGATCCTGATACCCGGGAAGAAGCAGAGCGTAGTTTCCATCGTATTTTCTCAGGCGAAGGTCATCCCGGATGGGAATGATCTCCGGCTGTGGAATATCCGCAAAAGGCATATTATATTTCCTCCCCATCCACCATGCTTCTTAGCCGCTTTGCCGCTTTTGCCGCCCAGGCAAGGTATGCTTCCGGGGAAATATTGCTGTAGCGGTCGCGCCGGTACAGTTCCAGCATCAGCGTACCGCTGTAGTTTGCTTCCCGCAGCATCCGTGCCACATAGCCGTAATCAAGGGTGCCGTCAAAGGGGATAAGATGCTCATCCCGGTCCGCTATGCCGTGGTTGTCGTGAATGTGGGTGGTGATGAGCCGTTTGCCGAAAAGAGGCATATACCGCATGCCGCCCGCAAGGCTCTGTTCGTGGCCGCAGTCCCAGCAAAAGCCCGCGGCGGCATCATCAAAGGTCTCCATGGCCCAGGCGAGATTTGCAAGCTTCCTTTGGTTTTCAAAGGCGATCTTCACGCCCCTCTTCCGTGCATATTCCACAAGTTTCCCAAACCGCAGCCTGCCGATATCCGTTACAGGCGGTGCATTGACGCCGGAGGAAAGATGCACCACAGCGATCTTGGCACCTGCGATAAGACAGTGCTCCACCGCTTCCCGCAGCTCCGCAAGCATGGCATCGCCGCCTTCCCCGGGCAACCAGATATCGTTGATATGGGAAAAGGGCGCATGCAGCGTTTCGCAGCAAATACCGTGCTTTGCACAGAGCGCCGCAGCAGCTTCCTGTTCTTTCAGCGGCAGCGTTTTCATAAAGGTGGCCGTAAAGCCAAGAGCTGCTATTTCCCTCAAAAAGGCGTTATCATCCATTCCTTTTATCGTGTGCATATTCATGCCGATCCTTCGCATGCGGCCGCTCCTCCTCGATAAAACTGTATTTTTATTGTACAGCCTTTACTCTGCTGCGTCACGTTTTTTCTCAAGACGGCCGAAGCCGCCCGGCAATCGTGCCGGGCAGCCTCGGTATGGGGATCATGCATAGCAAAGCCTGTAATTATTCTCTTTAGCCTTCCGCTTTGAGGGCATAGGAGGCACCTGCGGTGACATCGGTCATATCCACGCCGGTCGTAGCATATTCGCCGTCAATGTAGAATGCCCAGTAAAGCGCATCCTCTTCCCAGCTGAGGGTCTCGCCGTTAACGGTTGTCACATAAAGGCCGTATTCGCTTTCTTCGCCGGCGATAAGCTCAACGGCAAGCAGCGCTTCGCCGACGGTCTTGGCATCGGTATTGACGGTCACGGCAATTGTTTCGCCGTCTTTACCCGTGATCTCAAGGGCAAATGCACTCGCGCCTTCGCCGAGCACATCGCCGTCCTTCGCCACGGCAGTGGCTTCGGTGTCACCTGCTTTGTCTGCACAGGCAAAAAGGGACAGCGCCATCGTAAGCGCAAGAAGCAGAACAAGAATCTTTTTCATTTTTTCATTCTCCTTTGTTTTAATCTTCCCCACGCCGGGGCCCACGGCGATGGGATAGGATACAGCCCGCCTCCGCCTTCTTACCTTTTCATTTACGGCGGCGGTCACATACAGGTTTTTCACCTGCTTGGCAGGCCATGCTATCTTTTACAGCAAGCTGTAAAGACCGGTTTATGCGGGGCAACAAAAAAGCGGCAATTCCTTTTTTGGAATCGCCGCAGCCGTTTTCCCGCGTCGTTTTCACCATTGCCCGTACTTGCAGGCAGAAGATGAACAAGATCGTCAAAGCAGTTCTCCTGACTTATGCATCAAAAGCTTTCACACAGCCTTCTCAGGTCTCCCCAATGGCCGGCTTTCACCAATGTGTGAAGCCTCCGCATTTACAGTGGCGGTACCGTTCGTGAATTGCACACGATTCTCTTTCACCGCAGGGCTTTTACCGCACCCGCAGCTACTTCGGCGATGATTCTGTTGTGGCGTAAGGATATCACCCGCAGAAAAATTTGTCAACCGCTAATTTTTTGATTGCGAACGGCAAGGAATTGTGTTAGTATTTGTTTGCATGCAAAAGCATGCGATGCATCCGATCAAAGGTTTCGGAATGGGGAAATCCCAACGGTACCAAGCCGCCGTAGACGGACACATATGCCCGATGTTCTCATTGGCAAGCGCTGAGAAGAGACATCGCCACGGGCGTCCGGAGTCGGAATACAGGCCTTCGATCCGAGTGCGCAGGACTCTTGGGGGCTGTCCGGCGAGGCTTTTTGCACAGTTTATCCGCTCCCGTTTCCGGGAGCTTTTTCTTTTTACGGAGGTCGTTTTCTTGAAGCAAGATGCGTTTTCCCGCTGCCACCCGGCGGTGAGCTTTCTGTTTTTCATCCTTGTGATGCTCTTTGGTGTACTCATCCAGCATCCGGCATTTGTTCTTGGCGGAATATGCGCGGCGCTCTCATATTACCTTCTGCTTACGGGCGCAAAAGGGCTTAAGTTCCTGCTCTTTTCCCTTCCCGCGCTGATTTTGATCGCGCTTCTGAATCCCCTTGCGAACCGCAGCGGCAAAACGCTGCTTTTCACCGTTTTCAACATCCCCTACCCCCTCGAATCCCTTGTTTACGGCACGGTGCTTTCCGGCATCTTCCTGCTGATGATACTCTGGTGCGGCTGCTGCGGCGCCGTGATGACCAGCGACAAATTCACAAGCTTATTTGCGAACCTGATCCCCGCCCTATCGCTGCTTCTTGTGATGGTGCTTCGCATGATCCCGAATTTCATGCGAAAAGGCCGGCAGATCACCGGCGCACGGATGGCCATCGGCAAAAGCGTTGGCGGCGATGCCAAATATACGGAAAAAGCAAAAAACGGCATGCTGCTTCTGAGCAGCCTTACCGATTGGGCACTTGAAGGCAGCATCGTCACCGCCGATTCCATGCGCAGCAGGGGCTACGGCACAGCAAAGAGGACAAGCTTCATGCAATACCGCTTTACCCTGCGCGACGGTATCCTGATGGTGCTGATGGGGTTCCTTGGCGCGGGCGTGATCGTTTCCATGTTCCGGGGCAATACAGCCGCCGCCTTTACGCCGCTTTGGGATGTAGCGCCCCTTTCCCCCTTCGGCCTTGGCTGTTATCTGCTGCTTTTGCTTCTTCCCACTTTTCTGCATCTGAAGGAGGCCCTTACATGGCACATTTTGAGATCCGGGATCTGAGCTTTTCCCACGCCACGGCACGGGGAAAGGAATCCCTTTCCCATGTGGATCTCACTGTGGAAAAAGGCGAATATATTGTGCTTTGCGGCAGGTCCGGCAGCGGCAAAACAACGCTGCTGCGGCATCTGAAAACCGTGCTTGCCCCCGGCGGCAAAAAGAGCGGCGCCGTGCTCTTTGACGGCAGGCCTCTTGAAGACATACCTGTCGGCGAACAGGCCGCAAAGATCGGCTTTGTAATGCAGGATCCGGATGACCAGATCGTAACGGACAAGGTATGGCATGAACTTGCCTTCGGCCTTGAAAGCCTTGGCGTAGAGCCGAGAGCCATGCGGGCCCGCGTGGCGGAAATGGCATGTTATTTCGGCATACAGGATTGGTTCCACCGGGATGTGGAATACCTGAGCGGCGGTCAGAAGCAGCTTTTAAACCTTGCTTCCGTCATGGCCATGCAGCCGGAAGTGCTGATTCTCGATGAACCCACAAGCCAGCTTGATCCTATCGCCGCTTCGGATTTTCTCAACACTGTCAGAAAGATCAACATTGAGCTTGGCACCACCGTCATCCTGACGGAGCACCGCCTTGAAGATATATTTCCCTATGCGGACCGGGCAGTGGTCATGGAGGGCGGCCGGATCATCGCGGATGATGTCCCGGGAAATATCGGCGCAAAACTTTGGGCGCAGAAAAGTGAAATGTTTTCTGCCATGCCTGCGCCGGTGCGTGTGTTTTACGGCGCAGATCAGCAGGGTTCCTCTCCCCTTACGGTCAGAGACGGGCGTACCTGGCTCAGCCGCAGCTTCCCGGAAGGCGCAGCGATCAAGGCGCTTCCCGATGTGCCCCTCCCTTTGCCGGGCGATCCACCGGCACTTTCCTTAAAAGAAGTCTGGTTTCGCTATGAAAAGGAAGGCGCCGACATCCTGCGGGGCGTCAATGCGGAAGTGCCGCAGGGCTGTATTTACGGCATCGTCGGCGGCAACGGCGCGGGAAAATCCACCGCGCTCAAAGCCATTGCGGGCATCGTAAAGCCCTACAGGGGCAAGGTAAAACTCTTCGGCAAGCCTATTGAAAAGCATAAAGCCGCGGAGCTGTTCCACGGCGGTCTCGCCATGCTGCCCCAGGATCCCAAGAGCCTTTTTGCGGCGAAAACCGTCCGCGAAGAGCTGCTTGAAATGTGCAAGGACGAAGCGAAGATCGCTGCCGCTGCGGAAAACTGCGATATCCTCACCATCCTCGAAAGCCACCCCTATGACCTTTCCGGCGGCGAACAGCAGCGCGCAGCCCTTGCAAAGGTGTTGCTGACTGAACCGAAGCTGCTGCTGCTTGATGAGCCCACAAAGGGCATTGACGGTTTCTTTAAGGAAAAGCTGGCGGAGATCCTGAAAAAGCTGACCGCTGCGGGTATCACCGTGATCATGGTATCCCACGATGTGGAATTCTGTGCCAAACATGCGGATCTTGTTTCCATGTTCTTTGACGGGCAGATCCTTACCACCGATACGCCGCGGCACTTCTTCGGCGGCAACAGCTTCTATACCACCGCCGCCAACCGTATGAGCCGCCATGTGTTTTCCATGGCTGTTACGGCGGAAGATGTGGTCGCCCTTTACCGCAGCAACCGGGAACAGGCACAGAAATGACACGCTCGTTTCCACAGAAGAAAACAAACGGCGCTTTGCCGTGAAGAGAAAAGGAAACCATTCTGCGATGAAACAGGAGCTGTTCACACTTGCGGCGCAAATGGGCTTCCATGCGGCGCTCATCCCCACGGAAGATGTGCCTGTAGATGGAAAATTCCGCGCTTTCTGCGAAGAAAACCTTTGCGGCCGGTATAACGCAAACTATTCCTGCCCGCCGGATTGCGGCAGCGTGGAAGAGCTTCATGAAAGGCTGCTGCGGGAAAGGCATGCTCTTGTCGTTGAAACGGTACACCCCATTGAAAGCTATCAGGATAAAGCTGCCGTCCTGCAAGCAAAAACCAGTCACAACAAGGCTGTACTTCACCTGATGGAAGAGATGCACCGCCGCGGATATCAGGGCTTCTGCACGGGCTACAACGGCTGCCCGCTGTGCGAACCCTGCCTCAGAACAAAAAACCTGCCCTGCAGGTACCCCAGTCGGCGTATCAGCTGCATGAGCGCATACTGCATTGATGTGGCTTCCCTTGCGGCGCACTGCGGCCTTCCCTTTGCATGGGATCCCCGGAAGCTTCACCTTTTCGGGCTGATCGCCTTCCGCAGCGGCAATGCCGAATGCCCTTCCCCAACAGGAGGAACCTATGAAAAAAGCTAAGATCGCGACGGTCATCGCGCTGATCCTGATCCCGCTGACAGTCATCTTCGGCAGAAAGCTGCCGGGCCGCTCCTATTATATGACGAGCATGCTCGTGATCGCGGAGATCATGGTACCCTTTTTCCTTTCCTTTGAAGGCAGAAAGCCGCAGGCGCGGGAGCTTGTTCTTCTCGCTGTGCTCTCCGCCCTTGCCATTGCAAGCCGCGTGGTGATCCCCATTCCCAATTTTAAAGCCACCTATGCGGTGATCATGCTTGCGGGCATCGCCTTCGGTGCGGAAAGCGGCTTCCTTGTCGGCGCAGTCACGGCGCTTGCCAGCAACTTTTTCTTCGGACAGGGGCCGCACACGCCGTGGCAGATGATGGCCTATGGCGTAAGCGGCCTTGTGATGGGGCTGTTGTTTGCAAAAGGATGCCTGCCCCACAATCGACTTGCGATGGGATTCTCCGGCGCCGCGGCAGTCATGCTGATTACGGGCCCGCTTCTTGATTCAAGCTCCGTCTTTATCATGCTTTCAAGGCTCAGCCCGGAAAACATCCTCGCGATTTACCTTGCGGGTGTCCCCATTAACGCAAGCCAAGCGGTCTGCACATTCATCATACTCTTTCTTCTCGGCAAACCTTTCCTTGAGAAGCTGGAGCGCATCAAGCTCAGGTATGGGATGGGCGATACGGTAAATTGATAAGAAAAGAAAAGCGGGAACACATCGATCGAAATATTCCCGCTTTTGTTTCTTTTTGAAGCATAAAGATGGCAGGCCGCATAATGGTCTTTATCCACCTTGTGGAAATCCGGCGTGACCCTGGTGCAGATATCCTTGCAGTAATCGCAGCGGGGCGCAAAGCGACAGCCCGCAGGCGGATCGATGGGCGCTGTGATCTTGCTCCGCATTTATTTTTGGCTATTGTGTTTGCATCCTTTTCGCACTAAAATGGTTATGTCCGGGTAATAAAACCGGTTTGGATACGGAAGGGATCGTGCATATGCAGCATACCGTTGAGATGATAGAACAGAATAAGATCATCGTGATCGTACGGGGTGTGGAAAGGGAAAACCTTGTTCCCCTTGCGGAAGCGATGTATGCAGGCGGCATCCGCCTGATGGAATGCACCTTTGATGCCGGCGGAAAAACGCCGGATGCGGTGGTTGCCGCAAACATCGAAATGCTGCAAAAACATTTCAACGGGCGTATGCGCGTGGGTGCAGGCACGGTTTTGACACTCCGGCAGGCGGAGCTTGTCAAAGCGGCAGGCGGCAGCTTTGCCATCTCCCCCGATACCAACACCGCCGTGATCGAAAAGACAAAATCCCTCGGTCTTGTTTCTATCCCCGGTGCCATCACGCCTTCCGAGATCTCCGCCGCCCACCGAGCAGGCGCGGATTTCATCAAGCTTTTCCCCATCGATTTTTACGGCGCAAAGTACATCAAGGCACTCAAAGCACCCCTTTCCCATATCAAGCTGCTTGCGGTGGGCAATGTGATGCCGGATGACGCTGTGGATTACATCGCAGCCGGTGCACACGGGGTCTGTGTGGGCTCCGCCATTGTCAGTAAAAAGCTGATCGCCGCCGGGGATTATGCGGGTATTACGGCTTTGGCACAGCAATTTACGGATCGCTTATTCTGAAAACAATCGTACTGGTGGGCAGATATCTGCCCACTTTTTTTGTTTTGGCAGCAGCTCTTGTTGACGCAGCTGTTATAATTGTATATAATCATCATATACAGTTGATATGAGGTGATGCGATGCACATTCTGATCGATAACAAGAGCGGTGCGCCGATCTATGACCAGATCTGCAGCGAGATCAAAGGGCAGATCATTTCCGGCGCGCTGCGCGAGCATGATATGCTGCCCTCGATCCGCGGTCTTGCCAAGGATCTCGGCATCAGCTTTATCACCACCAAGCGGGCGTATGACGAACTTGAGCGGGCAGGCTTTATTTATACCGTGCAGGGAAAAGGCTGCTTTGTGGCACCGAAAAACACGGAATTGATCCGCGAAGAAAACCTGAAGAAGATCGAGAGCCATATCGATGAGATCATACGCCTTGCGGCGATTTCCGCCCTTTCCCGGGAGGATATCCTGGAAATGGTACGTTTTGCGACGGAGGATGCAACATGAACGCACTTGAGATCAAAAACCTTTCTAAATCCTTTCCCGGCTTTCAGCTGTCCGATTTTAACCTGACGCTGCCTGCAGGCTGCATCCTGGGGCTGATCGGCGAAAACGGCGCCGGAAAAAGCACAGTGATCAAGCTCATACTCGGCATGCTGAAAAAAGAGGGCGGCAGCATTTCTATTTTGGGAAAGGAAAACGCCGATACGCTCACCCTTGTCAGGGAAGATGTGGGCGTTGTTCTTGACGAGGTGGGTATTCCGGAATGTCTGAACGCAAGGCAGGTCGGGAACATCATGCGCCATACGTTCGGAAACTGGGACGATACGGAATACGCAAGGCTTCTCAAGCAGCTTTCCCTTCCCGAAAACAAACCCTTCAGGGATCTTTCCCGCGGCATGAAGATGAAGCTCGGCATCGCGGTCGCCCTTTCCCACCACAGCCGGCTTTTGATCCTTGATGAAGCCACAAGCGGTCTTGACCCCGTCGTTCGGGACGAGGTGGTGGAAATGCTCGGCGCATTCACCCGGGATGAAAACCACTCCATTCTGATCTCTTCTCACATCGTCAGCGACCTTGAACGGCTTTGCGATTATGTGGCTTTCCTTCACAAGGGCAGACTGCTGCTTGTGGAAGAAAAGGATCGGCTGCTTGAAGAATACGGCATCCTGCATTGCACAAGGGAACAGTTTGATCGGCTTCCGTGTGCCGCCGTGCGGCGCAGAAAGGAAACGCCCTACGGGATTGAGGCCATCGTGCGGCGCGAAGCGATCCCCGCGGGCATTCATGTCAGCCCTATCAGCATTGAAGAACTGTTTGTATTTATGGTAAAGGAGGCAAGATAAGGTGAAGGGGCTTCTTCTGAAAGATCTCTATATGGCGGTAAAATACTGCAGGGCCTATCTGCTCATCGCCGTTGTCTTCCTTGCGGTCTCCTTTGCGGGACAAGGCGGCTTCTTTGTCATGTTCTATCCCTGTATTTTTGCCGGCATGATTCCTGTCACCCTGCTCGGTTATGATGAGCGGAGCAAGTGGCATGTTTACAGCGGCGCGCTTCCCTATACCCGGGGAGAGATCGTTTCCGCAAAGTATCTTGTCAGTCTGATCGTTCAGTGTGCCATGATACTACTGACAGCCGCCGTACATACCCTCCGCCTTTCCCTTTCCGGCAGCTTTGTACCGCAGAATCTTTTTGCGCTGCTTTCCGTGCTGTCCGCCATGAGTCTTGTTTCTTCTTCGCTGACACTGCCCTTTATGTTTCGTTTCGGCGTGGAAAAGGGCCGCATCGCCTATTACGTAACGGTGGGTATCTTTTGCGGCTGCAGCGCTGCCATGACATCCGTTGTGGGAGCAGATCTTGCCATGGATCTTTCCTTCGGCAATGCGTTTGCGCTGCTCCTGCCTGCCGCAGCGGGCATCTATGCCCTTTCCTGGTATCTTTCCATCCTGTTTTACAAAAAGCGTGAATTCTGAGACAGCACAAAAGCAAAAAGAGCCGCAAAGGCGTATCCCGATAAAAAAAGCGAAAGGCGCAAAAGCTGCGCCTTTCGTCTTTTTGTTTTTGATTGTTACTCCTCGATGCCGAGCTGCTTGCGGTAAGCTTTGAGCTCGCTGGGAGAGCAGTACACGAAGTGATCCGGTTCCACTTCCACCATGCTGGGCTGCTCTTCGGAATAATCGTGGTCGCGCTCCGGGTCATAGTCCACACGCTGGCGGGTACGTTCCGTGATGGGATTGGGTTCCGGGATCGCGGAAAGCAGCGCCTTGGTATAGGGATGCAGCGGCTTCGCATACAGGTCATCACCGTTGGCGACCTCTACGAGACGGCCATAGTACATAACGCCGATGCGGTCGGAGAAGTACTTAACAACGGAGAGGTTGTGGGCGATGAACAGGATGGTAAGGCCCATCTCTTCCTTCAGGTCGTTGAGCAGGTTGATGACCTGTGCCTGAATGGAAACGTCAAGAGCGGATACCGGCTCGTCCGCAATGATCATGCGGGGCTTGACGATCATGGCACGGGCAATACCGACACGCTGACGCTGACCGCCGGAAAACTCGTGGGGATAACGGGTGGCATGCTCTTCGGTCAGACCGACCTTTTCGAGCATCTCATGAACCATCTTGCGGATCTCTTCCTTATCCTTCATGCCGCGGACAGCAAGACCTTCGCCGACGATCTCCTCGATGGTCATGCGGGGGTTGAGGGATTCGATGGGATCCTGGAAGATCATCGCGATGTTATCGGTCAGATACTGGCGAAGTTCCTTAGTCATGGGACCGGAGATCTCGCGGCCGTCAAAGATGACCTTACCGTCGGTAGGATCATAGAGACGGATGATGGTACGGCCGGTGGTAGTCTTGCCGCAGCCGGATTCACCTACGAGACCGAAGGTCTCAGCAGGACGAACGGCGAAGCTGACATCGTCAACAGCCTTAACGGTAAGCTTGTTTTTGCCTTTACCGGAAGTGAAGTGACGGCAAAGATTTTTAACTTCCAACAGATACTTTTCTTCAGCCATCGATCTCACCACTCTTTCTCATTCTGTCAATACGGGCCTGAAGCACTGCAGGCAGCTCCACTTTGGGTGCCTTGGGATGCAGCAGCCAGGTAGCCGCATAATGGGTGTCGGAAAGTTTGAAGTAAGGCGGTTCCTGCTCGTAGTCGATCTTGAGCGCATAACGGTTACGGGCCGCAAAAGCATCACCCTTGGGAGGATGGATCATGTTCGGCGGGGTACCCGGGATGGCAAGCAGACGCTCGTTGGTCTGCAGGTCAGGCATGGAGCTGAGGAGCGCCCAGGTGTACGGGTGGGCAGGCTTGAAGAAGATTTCTTCGCTGGTGCCGGTCTCAACGATCTTACCCGCATACATCACGTTCACGCGGTCCGCCATGTTCGCCACAACGCCAAGGTCATGGGTAATGAAGATAACGGAAAGGTTGCGCTCACGCTTGATCTTGTTGATGAGCTCAAGGATCTTCGCCTGAACGGTAACGTCAAGGGCGGTGGTGGGCTCGTCGCAGATCAGGATCTCCGGGTCACCGGCAAGGGCAATGGCGATAACAATACGCTGGCGCATACCGCCGGAGAACTGGAACGGATACTGATCGAAGCGCAGCTCGGGCTGCGGAATGCCGACAGCACGCATCAGGTCAAGCGCCTTTTCCTTGGCGGCTTCCTTGGTCATTTTCTTATCGTTGATCAGAAGGACTTCGGTGATCTGCTTGCCGATCTTCATGATCGGGTTCAGCGCACTCAGCGGATCCTGGAAGATAAGGCCGATGCGGTTGCCGCGGATGTGGTGGAAGTCTTCCTCGGTGACCTTGGTAAGATCCATGCCGTCATACTCGATGCGGCCATCTTCGATGATGGCGTTACCGGCAAGGATACCCATGATTGCCTTAATGCTGACGGACTTACCGGAGCCGGACTCGCCGACGATGGCAACAGTCTCGCCGCGCTTGACGTCGAAGCTGACGCCGCGTACGGCTTTCACAAGGCCGCCGTATGCACGGAAGGAGATGCGAAGGTCTTCAACCTTCAAAACGGTTTCTTGCTTGATGTTTTCCATATCTTACTCCTCTCCGCGCTGAGAAGGATCGAGCGCGTCTCTGAGGCCATTCGCGAACAGGTTGAACGCGATCATCAGGAGGGAGATGAGAATGGCCGGGAACAGCGTCTGGTTCGGGTACTGCAGAAGTACATTCTGGCCATCAGCAAGAAGGATACCGATGGAAGGCTCCGGCGGGCTGATACCAAGACCGATATACGCAAGGAAGGATTCCGAGAAGATGGCGCCGGGGATGGCGATCATCGCACGGGTGATGAGGGGACCAACGGTGTTGGGCAGGATGTGCCTGAAGATGAGGGTGATATCCTTAACGCCGAGGGTACGGGCAGCAAGCACATATTCACGGCCCTTGAAGCGGTAGAACTGGGCACGGATCAGACGGGAAGTGCCGATCCAGCCCGTTACGCACAGCGCAAGGATGATGGAGA
This sequence comes from Clostridiales bacterium, assembly GCA_015056105.1. Lineage (GTDB taxonomy): Bacteria > Bacillota > Clostridia > Christensenellales > CAG-138 > UBA1685. The sequence goes on from SVGX01000020.1 coordinate 32,053, forward strand.
ACATGCCTGGCCCAAGAAGGATCATGAAGAGGATCGTCATGACGATGTAGGGAAGGCCGTCGAGAACTTCCGCAAAGTGAGTCATGAGCATATCCACCTTGCCGCCGTAGTAGCCGGAGATCGCGCCGTAGATAACGCCGATGATCACGTTGGTCACAACGGAGAAGAAGGCGATCAGCAGGGAGATACGGGTACCGCGGAACAGACGGGTCATCAGGTCACGGCCGAGGTAGTCGGTACCGAACCAATGATACTGGCCTTCCGGAACACCAAGGTACTTGTAGTAGTCTACCTTTACGTCCACAACGGGGGTGCCCTTGTACTCGTATTCGTTTACGATCTCAATGATGCAGCCCTCGGGAAAACGGTCGGGGTCTTCAAGGCTGGAAGCCTTGCGGTTAGTCAGAACACGGCTGCCGTCGGCAATCCCGAGCTTTTCGATGCCCGGGATCTTCGGGGGCAGATTCTTGAAGGAAACGTTCTGCTCATCGTACTTATAGCCGGTGAAGAACGGCACGATCAGAGCAGCAATGATGATCGCCACGATGATGTAAAGGGAGATCATGGTAGGCTTGCTCTTACCCATACGACGCATGGCGTCCTTAAAGAAGCCGATAGGTTCCGTCTTAAACTTTTCGTCCTTAATATTTTCCCGCTCAACAAGTTCAAACTGCTCTGCAGGGATATTGAGGATCTCTTCCGGGATGTTATGATCGATATACTTCATTCTTTCCGGCCTCCAATTCTGATGCGCGGGTCGATGATACCGTAGGAGATATCAATGATCAGCACGGTGCACAGGGAAATGGCAGAGTAGAAGATCAGAAGCGCAACGGTCAGGAAGTGGTCGCCCGCAAGGATGGAGTCGATGAGCTGGCCGCCCATGCCGGGAACGGCAAACATCTTTTCCACAACGAGGGAGCCGCCCATAACGCCCGTGATCAGCGGGATGATGGTGTTGGCAATCGGGACGAGGGAGTTCCTGAACGCATGGCGAACCGTAGCCTGCGCACGGGTAAGACCCTTGGTGCGTGCAAGCAGCAGGTACTCGGAAGACAGGGTCTCGATCAATTCACCGCGGAGGTAACGCGCAATGGTCGCGATCGGGTTGAGCGCCAGCGCGATGATAGGCAGTGTAAGGGAGTGCATCATCGCTGCAAAGCTGCCGGCTGCCGAGTCATACAGAGTCGGGAACAGGGGGAGCTTGAATGTAAATGTATACTGCAGCAACGACGCAAATACAAAGGACGGCACGGAGATACAGATTACGATCAGGAAGGAGATCAGCGTATCGATCCACTTGCCGCGCTTCAGCGCCGCGATGGTACCAACGATGATACCCATCGGGATAGAGAACAGCAACGATACCACGTTGAGCAATACCGTAGGCGGAATGCGGCTTTCGATGATCTCGAAAGCGGACATGCCCGGGCGGATCTTGACGGATGTACCGAAATCGCCCTCGGTAATAATACCTTCGATAAAGTAGTAGTACTGCATATACATCGGTTTATCCAGATGCATCTGCTCTTCCAACATTTTCTGGATCGTCGGATGCACGTCGGGGTGCTCGAAAATGCTCATCGGCATAAGACGAATGATCCAGAAGGAAAGCGTCATGACGAGGAACAGCGTTAAAAGCATTGCCCCGAAACGCCCAAGGATATATTTGAACATGTTTCCTCCCATCTTTCTAACAGGGCTGCGTTATTAAGCGCAGCCCTGCCAGACTTGTTCAGGTCAATAGGGTGTGCTGCCGCTTACGCGGCAGCAACCAATGTTTCAGTGCTCGTTAAGAGTATGCCTTACTCAGCGAAATCGCCGAATTCGGTACCCCAACCAAAGCTGGGAACGTACTCGTCAACGGGGAGGATGAGCTTGTCGTTGAAGATGTCATAAGCAACATCCTGAACGATCGGGATGTGGATGACAACGTCAAGATAGTGCTCTTCGAG